>NZ_JBQQCF010000022.1:0-96052 GCF_052245755.1 Mycobacterium sp. 4D054 | reverse complement strand
AGACCAGCGCGGGGTCCGTTCGTGGGCACGCTGATGATGCAGACGACCGCCGTCCCCGACCCGGGATTTCGACAACTTCAATGACGATCACCCCCGCCGTGGTCGTCACACAGAGGGACGGTCAACAATCGGTCACGCCGATGCCGGGTCGCAATACACCTCGATCACTTTCACCGACCACCTTGCCGAGGAGGGCATCTTGCCCTCGATCGGGTCGGTAGCCGACGCCTACGACAACGCGTTGATGGAGTGCGTAATCGGGCTGTACAAGACCGAGTGCATCCGCACCACGATCTTCCACGCCGGCCCCTACCGCAACATCGGAGACGTCGAGTACGCCACCGCCGGCTGGGTCGACTGGTACAACACCAGGCGCCTGCACAGCAGCCTTGAGATGATGACCCCCGTGGAGTTCGAGCAAGCCCATTACGCGACCCTCAACCGAGAGCCGCAACCCGTATAGAAGCGGCGGAGAACCTGGGGCGGTTCACCTTCAACGACAATGCGTAACGACGCAACGTCCCCGCTGCGCGTCCCCTCACCAGCGGATCCCGCCAGTAGGCATTCACCAACGCATCCGCCCGGCCCCACGGATCAAGAAAGAACGGAGTGCCATCACACGCACCGTTGCGCTTCGCCCAAGCCTCGACATCACCCAACCCTGGAACCACGTCGTCCACCGATACGAACCGCTGACGGAAATCGTAGAAATGAAGAGTCCAACTGTCAGCCGAAGCACTAACCATCTGCGGCTCCCCACTCACCTCGCGGCCGTTGCCCCCATCCTCACCGAACCGATTCCACAAACCGTCTTCGACACGCCTGTCGGGCAGAGAACCGGTGACTGGATGTTGCCGGGACAGTTGACCACTGCCGAGGTGCTGACCACACCGTCGAACAGATCCTTGACCGCCTCGTCGTCCCGAGCCAGCGTGTAGAGCGCGGACAGCGGCCCGCCCGTATCGTCGTTCTTGGTGCAGCTGAGCTGCGCGAGCGCACCTTTGGCGGGCACCACCGACTCGCACGCGTCCGGGGCATACCCGACCGGGAGCATCTCCCGCAGTCGCGCCTCCGCCCGCTCCTGGGTCTCGGCCTGGGTGGTGGTCGTCGTCTCGCCGGCACTGTCCCCGGCGCCGGAGGACGGCCAGAACGTCCATGCGAGCAAACCGAGACCGACGACAGCCACTGCGGCGCCGGCGACCAGGACCACCGGGCGGCGATCGCGCTGCACCGGACGGGGATTCACCGCTACTGGCGAACCATGGTGGCCGTCCCTCACTTCCGCCGGCCGGTTGCGCAAACTATCGACATGCAGCGGCCCGGTGTCCTCGTCATCGGATTCCGGCTCGTGGGGACTCATCTGGCCTAGGGTAGTTCAACTGCGACGACCACAACGGAGGACGTTCTGGTCGTGTCACCGCCGTTGCTGCGCGAAAAGCAAACCGTGAATACACGGCGTGGTTTGGCAAAGCTTGACAGAATCGGTGACCGTTACGAGTGACGTCTGGGGGGACACGGCACGGGGGGACGCTGATGTGTGGCATCTGCGGTATCTGGACTCAACACGGTCAGGCACCGGGTTCCGGTCGACTCGATCGCATGCTGGAGTCCATAGTCCACCGCGGCCCCGACGGTGCGGGCCGACTCGAACGACCGGGGCTCGCCCTCGGAATGCGCCGCTTGGCGATCATCGACCTCGCGGGGGGTGATCAGCCGATCTTCAACGAGGACGGTTCGGTGGCCGTCGTCTTCAACGGTGAGATCTACAACTTCCGCGAACTGCGCGCCGAACTCGAACGATACGGCCACCGGTTCACCACTCGTTGTGACACCGAGGTTCTCGTCCACGGTTACGAACAATGGGGTGACGAGGTGCTCCACCACCTCGCCGGCATGTTCGCGATGGCGCTCTGGGACCAGAACCGCCGCCGCCTGCTCGTCGCTCGCGATCGATTCGGCAAGAAGCCGCTGTACTACTCCCGCAACGGCACCGAGGTTCTGTTCGGATCCGAGATCAAAGCGCTTCTCGCTGCGGGGGTGTCCGCCGATGTCGACGACGCCGCGCTCCAGGACTATCTGGCGTTGCGTTACGTCCCCAGCCCGCGAACTCTCTTCCGAGCGATCCGTCAACTCCCGCCAGGTCACAAGATGGTTCTCGACGCCGACGGTGTTGCGATCGACCGGTGGTGGCGTCTGCGCTTCGACGGAAAGCACCAGACCACGCTGACAGAGGCCGCGGACGCCGCCGAAAACCTCATTCGGGCCGCGGTGAGCAGGCGCCTCGTCAGCGATGTGCCACTGGGGTGTTTTCTGTCGGGAGGCCTGGACTCGAGCGTCGTGCTGTCGTTCATGGCGGAGCTGTCGGACGAGCCGGTGCGCACCTTTTCCATCGGCTTCGACGAGGGGTGGGCCAGTGACGAGCTGGCGGCTGCCCGCTCGACCGCGCAAGCTTTCGGCACCCACCACCACGAGACCCGTTTGGGCCCTTCCGAGTTCCTCGAACTGATGCCCACCGCCGTCTGGCATCGTGACGAGCCGTTGGCCGAGCCCTCAGAGATCCCGCTGCTCGCACTGTCCCAGATGGCGCACACGCGCGTAACGGTGGTGCTCTCGGGGGAAGGAGGCGACGAGTTGTTCGGCGGCTACCCGAAGTACCGGGTGGACGGGCTTCTGGACCGTGCCGGCCGTCCCGCCCGAGCCGTCCTGGGAGAACGCGTGATACACAAGCTGGCCGACTGGCACCGGCTACCTCGGCGGGCGCGCATGGCCGTCACCGCCCTGGCCACCGCCGCACCAGGCGAACGCTGGCCGGCGTGGTTCGGCGCCGACCGGCTCGCCGGACTGTCGCCTGACGCCCTGCGGCCACTGGAATCGCTGCTGTCCGGCATTGACACCGGCCTGGACCCCCTTGATCGGATGCTCGCGCTGGATGTCGAAAGCTATCTCGTGGACAATCTTTTGGTACGTGGCGACAAGATGACGATGGCAGCATCCATCGAAGGACGGATGCCACTGCTTGACCACGAACTGGCCGAGTTCGCAGCCCGGCTGCCGGCGCACCTCAAGGCCTCCCCGCGCCATACGAAAATAGTGATGCGCGAGGTGGCCCGGCGCCGACTTCCTGCAGAAGTGTTGTCACGCAAGAAGATCGGCTTTGCAGTTCCGGTAGGCCCCTGGTTTCGGGGCGGCCTGGGCGCCGCACTGGAACGGTTGACAGCAGGCACGCAGGCACGGCCCTACCCGCTGGTGGATCCGGAACGTGTACGCCGTGCGCTCGCGCTTCACAGGTCCGGCCGATATGATTTCGGCAAGGAGTTGTGGAGCGTCCTGACGCTAGAGGTGTGGGCAAGGATCTTCCTCGACGGGAACGACCCGGCGAGCCTTGCCCTACAGTGCTGAATCACGTTGTACGGTCAGAGCGCACCTTCCTCACCGGCAGCACGAAACCCTGTGTGATACACGATGCCGGTGGGCTGCGCTCCCTCCCGGTAATAGCCCTCCTTGTAGTAGCAGGTGGTTGTGCCGGGGACGAGTGTGCTGAGAAAATACGTGTCGGACCCGTCGAAGAACGTTTGCCGAGCACCGTTGAGCCACAACCTGATCCAGCCTCGGGATGGATCAGTGGACCAGTTCACCTGCATCTTCACGTCGTGCCAGGTTCCCACATTCAACGGCGTCTCGAAGACGGTGTGGCTGCCTTGGTAGACGCCGGGCCGGCTCTGCTCTTCGACATCCAATGACCAGTAGCCGTTCCGGGTTCCGACGCTCCATTCGAATCCGGCACTGCCTCTGCTGGAGTTCGGGTGCCACCCATTGGTGACACCCCACCCCAGGTCAGCGTGATTCTTCGGGAAACTCGGATCGAACATGGTGGAGAACGCATACCAGCGCACCTGCCCTTCCCGGCCGCCGGTATCGCTTGCGCTGGAACCTACATCGGAGCGTTCACCAGCAGCGAAGCCGGACCAGTCACCAGATCGGACCTCGAAACGAGCGGCTTTGCCCTTCACCGGATCGTTCACGACCGTGGCCGGATAGGACGGCACATATCTGGCGCCCGGGCCGTTGTAATCCCGGTTCTGCACACTCGGCCACTGACTGAAATCGCCCGTCGAGTAGTCGCCGACGAACATCGGCTGCGCTTTCCCGTGGGGCAGAGCGATCCCGCTGACGCAGCCGGCGGCCATGGCGACGGCGATGACGGCCATCAGCGTAAGCGTGTTCCGCAGATAAGACATGGCGACTCCTTCGCAGCTCTTTCGATGGCCGAATATGCGGCCCTGGTCATTCACTGGTTATTCACTCGGAATCCTCACCACGGTGCCGGAGTTGATGCACCGTCGACGACAACTCACGCCATGCGGCCGGCGCGAACAATGCAAGACCGATCCCGTAGAGCGCGAGATAGCCCACTGCCTCCGCGACCAGCACCGCCGAGCCCAGCACGAGACCGCGGTGATCCGAATGAATCAGCGTCAGCTCCAACACCTTGACCGCCGTGGCGGGAATCACCGCGATCAGGATCGGCGGCATCAGGCGGTGTGCGAGCTCGCCGAAGGACACCGCGGCAAGAGGCCGCGCGAGAAGCAGGCTGAGCATGCCGGCGGTCAACGAAGACGCCGACAGAGCGAGCCCGACCCCCGTCAGTCCCAGCGGAAGCAGCGCGAACAACAGACCGATACCCAGCACGGAGCTCACGATTGTCACCCAGTGCAAGCGGCGAGTTCGGCCGATCCCCTTGATCGACTCCATGCCGACCGCCATCAACGCCACTCCCGGTCCGACCCCGGCCAACGCGACCAGCATCACACCGGCTCCGCGCCACGTCTCGCCGAGCAGCACCGTGACTAACGGCTCACCGGCGGCGACGATAAAGAAGGCGACCGGGATGATAAGGCACCAGAGCACCTGCAGGGCGCGCAGGAACGCGGATCGAAATCGCTCGACGTCACCGGCCAGCCGGGAGAACGCCGGGAACAGCACGTAGGACCCGACATCGATCACCGCGATTTCCGGCAACGACCCGAGTCGGCGACCGTATCGGTAGTAGCCCAGCGCGGCGGCATTCAACGCCGCACCGACGACAGCGGTTTCGACAAGGGTGCGGGCTTGGTTGATCACATTCCAAACCACCAGTGGCAGAGAGAATCCTGCCAGTTCACGCCATAGCGCAATCGACGGTCGCCCGCGCATACCCGGTCGCCACCCTGCGAGGGTCCAGCTCGCGATTAGCCATGCCACGACTGAACCGTACGAGCCGATGACCAGACCCCACACACCGAAACCGTTGGCGCACAGAATTACCGAGGTAACGGCGAAGGTCACCACGGTGACCGGCTGTACGACGTAGCGTTCCCGGAAATCGAAGCGCCGCTGCATCAGCGCGTCGGGCACGTAGGTCAACGCATGTAAGACAATCGTTCCGGACGACACCGCCGCGATCAGCCCCACGATGTCGCTGCCGAAGATCCGCGCCATCAGCGGGGCGCTCGCCAGGGCGAGCACCGCCCATCCGACACCGGCGAGCAGTGTCGACCAGAAGACCGTTGCGGTGGCGTCATCGAGCCGGTCCTGACGTTGCACCAGCGCGTTCGCCATCCCCCCTTCGGCGATGGTGACCAGAAATCCGGACAGCACGGTGCCGGCGGCGAAATAGCCGACCTCGGCTGGGGAAAGCAGCCGGGCCAGCACCAGCGTCTGGGCCAATGACACCAGTTGGGTGAAGACCAGCATGCCCGACGCGATGGCTGCGCCGCGCCGCAACGTGCCCGACAGCGAACCCGGCGTTCCCGCTTCGGTGTCTACGACGTCCGGACCGGACTGGCTAGTCATGAGGGGCGCTCATGGTGAGGCTTCCAACATCATGGTGCCGGGGCGGCGAGGGGCGTTCCAGTCGCCTTTGGGGTGGCGATCGAACAAGGCCCGCCACGGTGCCGCCGCGACGCTCCATCGGTAGCGTGCATGCAATAACGCGTTCGCGTTCGCCCGTAGTCGCATTCGCCGCGCCGGACCGTCGAGCAGGTCGAGCACCGCCTCGCCGAACGCGCCACCGTCGGCGATCACCAGGTGCTCACCGTCCACCACGTCCGGCATCGCCTCGACCCCGCGTGCCGTCGAGACCACGACGATGCCCATCCCGAACGCTTCCAGCACCTTGTTCTTGATTCCGCTTCCCGTCAGCATCGGATTGATCATCACCGGATATCGAGAGACGACGGCACGAAGATCCGGCACGAAGCCTGCAAGATGGACCAGGGGTTCCCCGTGGGCCAGCCGAACCAACCACTGCGGGGCGTTGCCGCCCACCACCTTCACTTCGACCCCGGAGCGCCGGAGCATCGGCCAGACGTCGATGAAGAAGTGTTCGAGCGCAGCCATATTGGGCTCGAAATCCAGATTGCCCCAGAACACGACGCCGCGCCGGTGCGCAGGTGGCGGCATAGGTGCGAGGAAAGCCTCGTCGACGCCGTTGGGAACGGTGTGCAAATTCGCGCTGACACCACTGAGCCGAACGATCTCAGCGGTGTCGACCTCACTGACGGTGACAACATCGTCGAACGCGGAGGGCAGCCGCGCCTCAGTCCTGCGGGCACGGTACAGCTCAACCGCGTCGACCCAGTTTCCGGTGCGCAATCCTCCCGCATGCCTAAACGCCCTGCTCATCCTCAGCGTCATACTGTCGCAGAGATCGAGCACCTTGGGACCATCGCGAAAATCCGCCACCAGTTCGGCGAGATCCGCACCGAACACGACAATCCGGTTGATACCCCGTTCGGCCACCACGTCGGCCAACACCTCTCGTGCCGCTGCGAATTCGCGGGGGCGAGTCCTACTCAAGTAGTGGTCGTCGCTGAGGCGCACATGCCGTCGCAGCGATCGCCGCCCATCCAAGATAGGTGGGCACTCGGTCACACTGCTGAACACGGTGGAGACGTCAGCGGCTCCGACGCGTCGGGAAGGCAGCGGATACAGCGGGGTCACCAACAGGTGAACCTCGTCCGGAATCAACTGACACAGCGGTTTGGTGCGCAGATCCGTTCCATTCGTCGGTGTGTCGACCCGTGTCGAGGTCAGCGCCAGAGTGGGCATGAACCCCTACCCCACTTCCGGCCAGGTCAGCCGACCCGTGTCGCGGACCGCCTCGACGAACTCGGCCAGTGTGCCGACCGTCTCGAACACCTCGGCGGTGAGGTCTTCGTCGTCGATCTCCAGATCGAACTCCCGCTCCAGCGCGACGGCCAAGGCGACCACCGCCATCGAATGCAATTCGGGCATGCTGTTGAACAGCGGGGTGGTTGCGTCGAGCGAATCAGCACGGTTCTCGATGCCCAGTGTGGTGACGATGATGTCGATGACCGCGTCGACTGTGGCCTTGTCGCTTCCCATTGCGGTTCCCTCCCTGATGGTTTCGTATAACTTCAGCTGTACTTCTACCCGGTGCCGCGTGGCCGTCTGCTCTGCCGGGTGCGGCGATGGTCGTGTTCACAGCCGCAGATCGTCCCGGATTGCGGCGCGGTCGAACTTGCCGTTGGGCGAGCGTGGGATGTCCTCCCACGCCACGACCGACGACGGCAGCATGTACCGCGGCAGTCGCTGCTTGAGGTCGGCGACGAGCGCGGCGGCGTCGAAATCCGCGGGGTCGACGGGGGTGACGATGAGAATCACCCGCTGGCCGAGATTCTCATCGTCGACACCGAGTGCTACCGCAGCCCGGACCCTCTGCGTCGCGTACGCGACTTCTTCGATCTCGGTAGGACTGACGCGGTAGCCGGACGTCTTGATCATGTCGTCACCGCGGCCGACGAAGTACAGGAATCCCTCCTCGTCGGCGACCACGGTGTCGCCCGACCAGACTGCCAATTCCTCTGCGCGCCAGCCCGCCCCTGGCCGGGCGACCGGTTTGAACCGCTCGGCAGACCGCAGCGGGTCGTTCCAGTAGCCGAGGGCGACCAGCGGTCCACGGTGCACCAGTTCGCCCTCCTCGCCCGGGTCGCAACGCGAACCGTCGGGTCTGAGCACCAGGATCTCGGCGTCCGGAATCGCCTTGCCGATCGAATCCGGCCTGCGGTCCACTTCGGTTGGGTCGAGATAGGTGGACCGGAAGGCCTCGGTCAGGCCGTACATCAGGAACGGCTTCGCCTGCGGGAACAGTGAGCGCAGTTGGTCCAAGGTCGGCTTGGGTAGCCTGCCGCCGGTGTTGGCGAAGTAGCGCAGCGCCACTCTCGCCTCGGGCGGCCAGATCTGCTCGGCAATCTGGATCCAGAGCGGAGGTACACAGGTCAGCGCTGTAACCCGGTGCCGCGCGCACAGGCGCGGAACTTCGGACGGCCTGAGGTAATTGGTCAGCACCGCGTGCGCACCGACGCTAAACGCGGTGGTGAGTTGGCTGAATCCGGCGTCAAAACTCAACGGAAGAGCGGCAAGCACAACATCGTCCGCGCTGTTCTGCAGGTAGTGAGCGACGCTCTCGGCACAGGCAATCAAGTTGCGGTGGCTCAGCACAACCCCTTTCGGGCGGCCCGTGCTCCCCGAGGTGTAGAGGACCGCGGCGATGTCCAGATCGATCGCACACTCGGGTCCGGTCTCCGACCCGGTGAGAGCACAGAATTCAGCCCACGAGTGCAGAGTGTGCCGGCCGGCGTCATCGGGAAGGCCGCCAGTCCCGACCAGCACGACATGTTCGAGCGAGAGGCAGTGGTCCAGTTCGTGACGAAGCATCGCCCACCGTTCCGGCGAGGTCACCAGAACGGTCACATCGCAGTCGTCGATGATGTGACGCACCTGCGCCATCCTCAGCGCCGGGTTCACCGGTACGAACACCCCACCGGCGGCCGAGGTCCCGAACACAGCGGCGACCGTCTCCATCCGTTTCTCGAGATAGATGGCGACGCGTTGCTCCCGCTGCAGACCCAGAGCAGCCATGCCTGCCGCAGCACCCTGGACGCGCGCCCACAACTGTCCATAGCTGACGGTCTCGGCGAGGTACGTCAGCGCCGGGCCGCCGGGATCCGAGCGGGCGCGTTGCTCGATCAGATGGTGCACGTTGCTTCTCATGTCGGGTGCCGGTCCTTTCCGGTGGTGACGCGGCGCTTGCCTGGAACGCCGTGTCACCAGCGCATGCAGGTGAGCTCGCTGTACAGGAAGTCGATCTGGTCGGGGCGCAACATGTCGCTGCGGAACATCTTGGCCCTGGGCGACACCCGTACTGATCGCGGGAAGTCGCCGGCGACCACGTGTGCCTCGATGAGTGTGGCTGCGATACCGTGACGCAAGAGCAGGTGCCGGAAGAAGTGGGGCGCCGCGGCCCGGAACAGATCGGTGTCGCTCACGTACACCAGTGACGCGAATGACCGGATGTTCTTGCGCCGAACACGCCGGAAGACCACGTGGCAGGTCTGACCGCCCATCACGATCGCGACATGTCGCACCGCCGCGGCGCGGGCGTGGTCGCGGTAACGCGCCAGGTCCTCACCGTTGAGGACGCTCGCGATCGTCTTGCGGCGCGAGTAGATCCGGATGCCTCGTCGGCAGATGGGCCAGGGCAGATTCGCAACGGCACACGTCGTCGTGTCGAGGTACACGAAGCCGAGGCGAGCGTTGAGGACTTGCACGTCCGACGACGGGGACAGATCAGTGAAATGATAGGACTTCTGCCGCAGCAGAGCCCGCAGCAGGCTCAGCGCATGTGACCGGTACCGTTCCGCCACGCACCACGCTGTGAGATTGCAGAAGCGGTGCCTGACACCGTCGATCCTCCGTTCGGAGTAGATCGCGAGGTGGGCACCCACCACCCTGCCGTCGCAGCGCAGCATGAAACCGTAGTTGGGTTGCTCCACCTCCCAGCTCGGGACGACGTCGGATGCCCACCGTTCGACGGGCACCGCAGGGTCGAGCTCGTCATGGAGAAACTGTGCCACCGCGGGCAGGTCCGCCGCCGTGATCGGCTGCAGATGGACATCGAGCTCGTCGGCTGGGGCGGGTATCAGCCGGTTAGCCGCCTCAGACAGCGACATCGCTGGCCGCTTCCCCGACATCCGAATTCAGCGCCGGGGCCTTGAGTTTGCGCCCAGGACGCAATGAGAAGCCGGAGACTTTCAACTTGAACACCGCGAAAGACTGGTCCGTCGATAATCCCATCCGGGGCAGCTCGAGCGGATCGCTGCGGGCATCGACGAAACCGTTGGTCGTGGTGAGCGCCCACCGTATCCCGTTGTTTCGCAGCACTTCTTTGGCGCGATCGTCGTAATCCTGCTCGCATCCGTTCGGGTAGGCGAATACGGCCGGGGCCCGGCCGGTGTGGTTCTCCACCGCGCGGCACGATTCTGTGATCTCGTGCCCGACCTTGTCGTCGTCGCAGCGGGCCAGGATCGGATGGGTGACGGTATGCGGGTAGAGCGTCACCAGCCCGTCGGCCGCGAGCGCGGCCGCCTCATCCCAGGACAGCAGCTGGAAGGGTCCGCCGTGTGCGGCCGACTGTGCGCCCAACGCACCGACGACGGAATCGACTCCTGTGATCCGCTCGGCGTCGGGAAGCTGTTTGAACAGCTGTGTGACCGAGTCCCTTACCGTGATCCGTTCGGCCTCGGTAGACAGGGGGCATTTCCCGAGACCTAGGTGCGAGAGGTCGATCTCGGTCCGGTTCGTCTGCGCGAAGGCACTCCACAGTTGGTCCGGCCACAACAACTCGCTCGTGCCCATCGGCCCCGTCGCAAGAAACACCGCCGCAGGCACGGCGAGCTCCCGCAGCACCGGTGCGGCATTGGTCAGGAGGTTTCGGGTGCCGTCATCGAAGGTGACCGCAGCGGCACGGCCGGGCAGTGTTCCGTCCCTGAGCCGGCCTAGCGCCTCCTCGAGTGGGAGGACGTTGAAGTGTCTGCGCACGTAGTCGAGGTCGCGCCGAAGTGTGGCGGTGTCGATGACCCAGTCGCACGGTGGAGACAACGGCTCGCTCTCAACACCGTGGAACATCAGGATCGCCAGACGGTGGGAACGCCGCCATCGTGCCAGGATCGGAACTCCGAGTGCGCACAGCGACCGGGCAGCCAGTTCCTTCAGCATAGCCTTCATCGTTTCTCCTGGATCACAGCCATCTGATATGCCTCAATGGTCTTCGCGGCCACCGTCTCGGCCGAGTACCGGTGCAGCGCGAGCTGGTGCGCACGGCGCCCGAGCGTCCGTGACAGTCGTTCGTCCACAGCTACTTTGAGCATCCGATCAGCAAGCATCGCCTCATCACCGGAGTCCACGAGGAAACCGGTCTCACCGTCCTCAACCATCTCCGGTATTCCGCCGACGCGGCTTGCGATGACGGGTTTTCCTGCGGCCATCGCCTGAGCGACGATCGTCGGCGCGTTCTCCTGGTGCGAGAACAGCACGACAGCGCGGGCTCGGGTGAGCTCCCGACGAAGCTCTTCGTTGCCGACCGGGCCGACGACATCCACGCCGTCGTCGAGGCCGAGAGCTCTGATTCGGTCCAGCACCCGGTCGGAGTAGCGCTGGTCGGGGTGTGGGCCGACGAGTGCCAGCGTTGCCTCGGCCAGTGACATCCGCACCTGTGCGAACGCATTCACCACGCCGAGCGGGTTCTTGTTCGGAGTGAACACACCGGCGAACAGCAGTCGCGGAGGCGTCGGCGGCGCCGGTGCCAGCGCGAAGAACTCTGGGCCGGTCGCATTCGGGATACTCACCCGAGCGCCCCTGATCGGCACATCCAAAACCTCGGTGTCCCACTGCGAGAGCGATATGACGACTTTGCCGCGACGCAGCACCCGCCGCTCCAGGCTGCGGATCATGCTGTCCCGCAGCGTGCCTCTCAGACCGGCGTTGTCCGTGGTATCGGTACTGTGGCCGGGCAGTGTGACCCCGTGGACGGTGATCACCGCGTCGCGGCTGCAGTGCTGCGCGATGGCGCCGTACAACCCGATCTCCTGTCCGTGTACCACGTCTGGGTTTACCTGGGCCGCCAGCTTGCGGGCCTTCCGCCGGTCCAGGAAGCATCCTGTAACGGTCCGCCATCGGCGTTGACCACGTAGGTAATGCACTTCCACCTTCGGACCCTCGCGCCGGTAGCCGGTTGACGCATCACCCTCGTGGAAGCGCAGCACGGTGACACTTTCGATGTCATCGCGGGCAGCCAGCGCGGGCACCAGTGTGCTTGTCGCCGACTCGATTCCACCGCTGACCTTTCCGGGCTCGAGGGGATACGGTCCCATCATCAGGACTTTCAGACCCATGCTCACCACCCGATTCCCTGATAGTGCGGTGTTCTGCGCAGGAGTTCCGCACCGGGCAATCGCACCAGATCCACGATGAACCGATCGGATCCTGCGCGGTCGATGACATCGACGACCTTGGGGTCGCGCGATCCGACGACCAGCAGTTCACCGTGCTCGAACACAGCATCGGCGTCGTCGGTCAGCAGGTCGCCGATGTGGGGAAGTTGCTGACTGATAAAGGTCTTGTTGGCACCGGTCAGGCGCGACAGCACGACGGTCGGGTCGTAGATCTTGACGTCGAACCCCTTGCCGATCAGCCGTTCGGCGAGTTCCAGCATGGGGCTGTCGCGCAGATCGTCGGTGCCCTGCTTGAACGAAAGTCCGAAGATTCCGACCCGATGCAACCCGGTGGCCAGAACAAGGTCCACGGCTCGGCGCATGTGGCTCTCGTTGGACGCCAACAGGTTCGCCAGCAGGGGAACGTCGAGATCGTTTCGGCGCGCGGTGTGGGTGAGCGCACGGACATCTTTGGGCAGGCATGACCCGCCGAACGCGAAGCCTGGCCGCAGGTAGGCCGTGCTGATGTTCAGCTTCGTGTCCGCGAGGAAGATCTCCATGACGTCGTGGGAGTCCAGGGTCAGCGCCGAGCAGATCGCGCCGATCTCGTTGGCGAAGCCGACCTTGAGCGCATGGAAGCTGTTGTCGACGTATTTGGTCATCTCGGCGACCTTGATCGGCACTTGGAACTGCCGGCCCGGAAGGCCGTCGTAGAGTGCTAGCACGGTCTTCCCACTCCGACAATCAGTCTCGCCGACAACGGTCTTCGGCGGGTTGAAGAAGTCCCGCACGCTGGTCCCCTCTCGGAGGAACTCCGGGTTGACGCACACGCCAAAGTCCACTCCAGCCCGTTTACCGGAGACCGACTCCAGTCGGGGGATGAGAAGCTTCTCGCAAGTTCCCGGAATCATGGTGCTGCGATAGACCACCACATGCCGACGGTCCTTCTTGGCCAGGGCCGCGCCGATCGCGTCGGTGACCTGTTCGAGGTATTCGGTGGACAGTCCGCCACCATGGGCAGACGGGGTACCGACGCACACCAGTGACAGGTCGGTGTGCAGGACGGCGGTTGCCGTATCGGTGGTGACGGTCAGATTTCCCGTGGCGACCGCCTCGGCGGCAAGGTCACCCAGTCGTTCCTCCACCACCGGTGAATTACCGCGGGCCAGGGCGTCCACCTTGTCCTGGTTCACGTCGACACCGATCACCCGATGCCCCTGCGCAGCCAGGCACACCGCGCTGACGCAACCGACGTAACCGAGCCCGAACACACTCACCGAAGTCAACATCCGACCACTCATGATTTTCCCACCAATCCCAGAACCGAAGAAGAAGATGACGAAGGCAGCCCGTGCACGGCCCCGGCTCGGCTGGTGCCTATCGTCAGGACCCGTTCCGAACACTGGTCGAACCAGCGGACGGTCAGCGCCGAACCATTCCGGACGATGCTGGGAACCAGGGGGTCCTCGCAATCGCCGGTTCGTAGCAGTGACACCACTGCCACAGGAGCGGCGGCTCGACACCGGATGCCGACCAGCCATGCCGGTGTCCTGTTCTCAAGCCGACCCGACCACCACCCGAGTCGGGACGAGCTGTCTGCCCGAATCTGTTCGCAGTCGAGTGTCACAGTCGCTGCGTAGTGGAGGCTCAAGACAGCTGCCCCCTCTCTGGTGACGAGGTGCCCACACGTCGTGGGTGCCACCTCGCAATCGGGATGCAGCGGCCAGGCCACCGCGATGTCATGCTCGGAGCGGCCGTCGAGGAGATCCACCACGGCCACCGTCAGCTCGCCTGGCGGCGCGATGATCCACCGCCGGTGCCGCACCGGGTCGGCGATCCGGAGGTAGCCGTTGTGCTCGGCATCGACAATGCCGCGCGCGAGATCCACTGCGTGCACGGTGGTCTGGGCATGACTGCGCCAGAAGAAAGGTCCACCTTGCTGTGACTGGTCGATGCCGTCCACACACACAGTCGGGTGAACACGGGTGCCCCGGTGGACCGACCGCACCACGGGGTCCCCGTAGAAGCTACCGGTCCCCGGGTCGACGATCAGCTCTCGGCCCTCGACACTCAGCGTCACCGAGAGCGCATCGGCGTGCCCGTGTGCCGCGGTGGACAGATAGCCGAGCGGACCGACGTCGACCGTCAGGCGGCGCCTCGCGCTTCGCAGCACCACCATCCCTCCGTCGGCAGCGTAGCTGCTCGGCAGCGCCCCGGCCACGCCGACCCTCGCACCGATCCCGCTGATGTCGGTGCCGAGCGCATCAGCGAAACACGCAGCGGTCACGGTGTTCTCACCATGCCTCGCTATAAGCTGGTCACCGGTGGTCGCCGCCACGATTCCCAGGTGCTGCCGCACGGTGCGCTTGGGCTCGGCGCCCAGCCGGAGTGCGAAACTGTCGTCGTCATCCCCGTACCGCGGGTCGGGGTCCTCCGAACCGACCAACGATACAAGGTAGTTCGCACCACGGCTGAGCGCCGCGGGCAGGGCCGCGGGCACGTCGTGACCGCCCAATCGCAGCAGCACCACCACCGTGGCCAGCATCTCGGCGGTGAAGATCTGGTACGTGACCGACTGCTCCGCACCGGCCCCGTCGGCCAGGATCAGCCGTTCGGCTTCGGCTGCCATCGTGTCCAGCGCAGACCTGAAACGAGCTGCAGGAAAGCTTAATTCGGGAAACAATAGATGGATGGCAGCCAGGCCGGACATCTCGCCGATGAGGTGGTTGTTGGCCGAGCTGAAACGGGACCGGGCATGCCAGCAGTACCGGGCACTGACGTCGAGCATTCGGACCGCGCGCCGGTACCGCCGCGTGGTCATCGCCGGCGAGTGTCGCAGTCCCTGCAGGGCGATCCCCACCGACGTCGCCCTGATACCTGACTCGAACGCACCACGCCAAGCGATCCCGGTACCGACCGGGTTCTGATCCAGCCACGAATCCAGGTGGTCCAGGGCGGTCTCGGCGAAGTTCGGAACACCGGTAAGCAGCCAGGCCTGCGACAGAATGGGTAGATGCTGGAGCCGGTTGAGTTCCCAGATCCATTTCGCGTCGCTGGGTGCCACCCGGTGGTCAATCCGATGGCCGGGGGCGGTGGGCCAGCGGTAGCCGCTGTTCGGGTCGAAGTTCCAGTCGACGGCCGTCCCCACGTTCACGGTGTCGTAACCGAGATAGGTGCGCTCTCCTGCCAACAGGCGGCCGGCTTCGGCGAGCAGTCGTTGCATGGCGTCGGGGTGTGTCTGTGCCATGCGCCGGGCGCGCTCCCGGTCGAGCAGCACGGGCCGGGACGCGCTGCGCCGGAACTGCTCCCGCAGGTCGTCCCAGTCGACCGGCGTACCGGAGAGCATCTTTGCGTCGGGGTGCTCGCGCAGACCGTCGCGGCCCGTGAGCGCGTCGATCAGGCGGCGGGTACGCCACACCGCCTCGCGGGGGGACATTCTTGCCGCGCGGCCGGCGTACCAGACCAGGCTAGACACCGCCGGATCCTTCGAAATACCGTTCCGAGAACGCCGACGGCTCGACCCATTCGACGGAGCGCATGGCCTCCAGCTTGTCCAAGATGAGGGCGCGCTGGGAGTCGAAGTCCGGATCCACAGACTCCTTGAAAACCAGCGCGCTCTTCGGCGGATGGGTGAGCCGTGGCGAGACGTGGATGCGCAAGCCCGCGGCGGCGGCGGAGTCCAGGGCGGCCTCGAACCTTGCCGTGTCGTGCGGTCCGCGCACATTGAAGAAATTGAGATACTCGAACCCCTGGCGGTCGGCGTCGAGCATCGTCCTGAAATCGGACTGGATGTCGTCGAAGCCGACGACCAGATCGCCGGGGCCCAGCGCGTTCACGTACCCGTCGGTGACGAGATCGATGTCGTTGCGCGGATTCCAGTAGAGCAGCACCGATCCCACCAATGTGCTGAGGAAAACGCACGCCACCGCGGCCTTCAGCCACTGCAGTGGGTGCTTGGTCCCGGCGGCGCCCCAGGCGGAGAGGATGGCCAGCAGCGGCAGTGTCCACACCGAGAACTCATCGGAGACGCCCTCCCACCAGGCGAAGAACAGCACCTGCGGGACCATCGCGACCGCGATGAGAAGGACCAGGCCCCTCTCCTTCAGCCCGAACCACAGGCCGCGCACCGACAGCATCACGACAAGCAGCACTCCCAAGACCGCCGCGACCGCGGCCAGGACCGCGACCGGGGCCGGGACGTCGCGGACGAGATAGGCCAGCGGGTATGTGGCTCGTTGTGGATACCGGTCCTGGACCGCCTGTGCCACTTCTGGACTGCGAAACATCACGTTCGTCGACACCAGGGCTCGGGTCTCGCCGGCGGCGATGTTCACCAGGGTGCCGGCCCCCAGCTGCTTCTGGTCCTCGCGAGGTTCGAAGGACTCGACGTAGCCGACGCCGAACTGGACGAAACCGTGCCGTTCCTCCTGCGGGACCGACTGGTAAGCAACGGCGTACATCGTTAGCGCCAGGACGCACACAGCCGTCGGTACCCCGACGCCGATCATCGCCCGTCGCTTCGCGGTGGAGATGCGCATCAGCAGCACGGCCGGAACCATCCCGAGTACGAACACGACGTGGGCCTGATGGTGGGCCAGCATGGCGGCGAAGGCCAGGACCGCCCCGGCGGCATACCACCGTGCGCTGCGTGTGGTCAGAGTAGTGAGCCCGGAATAGACGCAGTAGACACCGATCGTCATCAGCGCGGCGGCCGGAACGTAGACGTCACCCGCGATCGAATAGGACCAGTAGCCCGCGCTGACGGCGCACAGGAGTGTTCCCCACAATGCGGTCCTGCCCAGTCCGGCGCGTACCATCAGCCGGTACAGGATCGCCAGGCCGACAGCGCCCCACGCCGCCGAGTAAAGCGCAAGCATCGACACCGGATTCACGGTCAGCCCCGCGCCGGCGAGCAGGTGATAGAGCCACCTCATCGGGTTCAGGTACAGGTGATGGCTGTTGATGAGACCGCCCGACTGGGTCAATTGGTATGCCCAGGCCAGGGAGTCGTCGGCGTAGTTGTGATTCTGGGTCGGCAGTAGCCCATAGACCAGAAGCGGTCCGCAGAAGACGGCAGCCTGAGCAGCCAGGCCCGGAACACGCCCGAGGGCCTGGTCGGCCGGGCGGACCTGGACCAGCTTGTCGTGCGACAGCACGTCGAGCAGGTTGCCGGTGTGGCTCACGCGACCTCACCGCCGGTCACCAGAGCATCGGGCTTCTGCCGATCCACACCGAGCAACTCGCGGTAGAACCGGATGAGGTTGCGGCTGGACACTTCCCACGAGAGTTCCTGTTCGACACGCCGGCGCCCGAGCTCACCCATGCCACGGCGCCGCTGTGGATCCTGCAACAGAGCGTCGATGGCCCGCGCGAATGCGAGTTCGTCGTTGCCCGGAACATATATCGCAGCTTCACCGGCGGACACCCGCGCCTCAGTGAGGTCGAAGGACACGATCGGCCGGCCCATCGCCATGTACTCGACGACCTTGTTCATCGTCGATACGTCGTTGAGGGGATTCGACGGGTCCGGCGACAGACACACATCGGCGGTCGACAGGCAGCGTTGGACGAACTCGTCGGGAACCCGCCCTGGAAACTCCACGATGTCAGAGATGCCGAGCTCTTCACCGAGCGCGACCATGTCGGGCAACACGTCGCCGGCTCCCATGAAGATGCAGTGGAAGTCGTCGCGTCCGACTTCGTCACGCAGCAGCCGCACCGCGCGTAATGCGTAGTCGACTCCGTCCTGCGGCCCCATCACGCCGAGATACGCAAGCAGAAAGCCCTTGCCACGCCTCAGATCGCCGTGCGGCTGCTGCGGCATAAAGCGACCGAGATCGGGTGCGCTCCGGACGACGGTTACGCGGTCGGGAGACATGCCGCCGCGCTCTATCGCGACCCTGCGGTAACTCTCGTTGGTCGAGATCACTGCATCAGCTGCGGCGAACGTCATCCGCTCGACGGCTCGCGTCAACCGGTAGAGAAGCTGTCCTCCGCCTGCGAACCTGGACAGGAACAGCTCGGGCACCAGGTCGTGGTGGTCGAAAACGAACCGCGTTCCGCCAGGCCGCAACATCAGTGCCACCAGGAACAGCAGGTCCGGAGGATTACACGCGTGCACTACGTCGACCCTCCCCTCGCGACGGACCTTCACCGCCAGGCGCAGGGTGTGCCAGAGCGCGAACGTGTACTCACGCAGATAGCCTTTCGGCCCGCCCGTGGCAGGTCGTAACGGATAACGCAGGATCCGGACGTCCTCTATCACCACTTCCCGCTCGGTGTCCTGGCCGGCCCCGGTCGGGCAGATCACGGTGACCCGGAAGCCCGCGTGGGTCAGCGCCTGCGCCTCCTGCCACACACGACGGTCGAACGGTACAGAGAGGTTCTCAACCAGAATCAGGATGTGTCGCTTCATGCGTTGGCTCCGTCCACTAGGGCGTACTGGGAGGTGACGAGTTCCTCGATCGCGCTCTGGGCTGCGTCCACGCTGCGGTCGAGTCGGAACTCGGCCTCGACACGCCGGCGGCCGGCGCGACCCATCCGACGCGCGTCGAGTGGGTTGGTGAGCAACGCGACGAGCCGGTCTGCAAGTCGCGCAGGATCTTTCGGCGGTATGAGAAACCCGGTGGTTCCGTCCTCTACCACTTCGGTGACGCCACCGACCGCGGTGCACACCGCGGGGCGAGCGCAGGCCATCGCCTCGAGGAGCGCCATCGGCAGGCACTCGGTGGTGGACGTCAACGTGAAGACGTCAACCGAACGGAGGAAGCGGTCGATGTCGGACCTCGCGCCCGCGAAGTGCACGTGGGCGGTGATCCCCAGGGTCTCGCAGAGCATCTCCAGATCAGCACGGCATTGGCCCTCGCCGACGAGCAGGAACTCGGCATCGGGCACCTTGTCGATCACCAGTCGGGCGGCCTGCAGGAATGTGGCGTGGTCCTTCTCGGGCCGGAGTGACCCGAGGATTCCCACCACCGGAGCGCTGTGCCCGATCCCGAACTCGGCGAGCGCTCTGCGGTCGGTGCTGGCCTCGAACAGCGTCGGGTCCACACCGTTGTGGATGATCCGGATCTTGTCGGCGGCGTATCCACGCTCGTCCACCAGGAACCGGCGTTGGACGTTGGCGACCCCGAAATACGCACTGGTCCAGTGACTGAGCCCGTGATCGACCAGCCGGTGGACCACGCCACGAGGTGTGATCTCAGTCGCGTTGTGCACCCACACGATGGTGTGCCCGACGCCTGCGACCCGCGCCGCGATACGGCCGAGCGTCTCGGCGTTATAGCCGGACATCACGACGACGTCGGTCTGCTCTTGCCGGAAGATGGCCACCAGTTCCCGGATCGCCTGCCAGATCTGCCATTTGGCGAGGTCCAGCGCAGTAGACGGGATGCCGGCAGCACACAGGTCGCCGAACATGTCCCCCTCTCCGCCGATGCAGACGACCGACGGCCTGAACCGCACCGGATCCATCCTCGGCAGCAGCGTGGTCAGATGCCGCTCGGCGCCGCCGGCCTTCATCAGCGGGACGATGAAGGTAGCTCTGATCGGTTGCCCGGTCATCCGCACACCTCCCGGTACAAAGCGTCGAGTCGACGCGCGATCGTTTCGGTGTCGAACTGGTCGCGGATCCTCACGTGTGCGGCTGCTCCATAGTTGGCGCGGACGTCATGGTCCCCGACGACCTGCCGCAGGGCTTCTGCAAGGGCCTCCGCGTCATCGGGCGGGATCAGGATTCCGGCACCGCCGCCGATCATCTCCGGTAGGCCGCCGACGTCACCTGCCACGACACACAGGCCGCGGGCCATCGCCTCGAGGACGGCCATCGGCTGTCCTTCGTTGCGCGAGGGCAGCACCAGTACTTGTGCGTGGTCCAGCAGATCGCCCACCTGATCCTCGGAAAGCCAGCCGTGTACGGTGACCGTTTCCTCCAGGCACAATTGCCTGACACACTGCCGGGCTCTGGCGACTTCGCCGTCCCCGGCCAGCGTCAGGGTGGCCGTAGTCCCGCTTGCGGTGACGAATCCGGGCTCGCACACCAGTTTCGCCCACGCCTCCAGCAGGGTGAAGGCGCCTTTGTGGTCGCCGATCCGGCCCAGAAAGAGCACGGCAACCGGTCCGCCTGAGGGCTGATCCACAGCCGGGGAGAGTTCAACACCGTTGGGGATCGCTACTATCCGGGCATCCGGGACGATCAGCCGCATCCGGTCGGCCCACATCTGCCCGAGGGCGACGAAAGCGCTCGCCCGGGATATGGTCGCGCGGGTCAGCATCTGGATCAACGGCGGCGAGTTGTCGTAGTCCTGCGGGAACCCTGAACCATGCATGTGGAAAACGACCGGAGTTCCGGTGATCCGATTGATCCAGAACAGAAGCGCCTTACGGGCGAAACTGCCTCTGGTGCTGGCGTGCAAGTGGATGACGCTGGGGCGGAACCGGATCAGTTCGACGACGAACTTCAGCATCCCGAGCACGAATATCGCGATCTTCACCGTCACGGTTCCGTCGCGGTGGGTGGTGATGTGCCTGATGTTCCAGTCGTCCCACAGGCGGGTGCGCTGCATGGCCCGGACGTAGGAAGCGATACCGCCTCGCGTCTGCGTGCTGGTGGACACCCACAGTGCCTTCTGCTCAGCCATGATGCCGCAGCTCTCGCTCAGCGCTACCGGGTGTGCCGATGGTTGCGTTCGTGGTCCGTTCGGACCAGCCGACGGCGATGCCGAGGACAAGGAAGGTTGTGGCTGTGGGGAAGTCGAAGTAGCGAAGGTCGACAGTCAGTCCGGTACAGATCAGGATGACCATCGCCATGATCGCGATTACGGCAAGCGGTCGCCCACACAGGTCGCGGTCCGAAAGCCTGCGATAGGCATTGCGGAGCCGGAAAGCGATGAGCGTCAGCACAGACAGCCAGAGCGCGAGGCCGATCCCGCCGAGCTCGGCGAGCAATCCCATCTCGTTCGAGTGGGCTACCTCGCCGTAGCCCCCGACCCAGGGCACGTCCTGCGACCATTGTTGGTGGTGGTGGGTGTTGACCTCCGGAAACCGGCCGATCCCCCAGCCCACCAGGGGTTTCTGGCTTCTGGCCCACAACGCGGTCTCGATATCGTTGAGCCGTGACTGGATCTCGCTCTGCGAGGCCACGCCTCCCGCCTCACGGTCGCTGCTGGTGAATGTCGACCAGTTCATCAACGCCGCGGTCGCCACCACACCGAGGACAACGATGAATCCGCTGCGGAATCCCCGCGCCAAGAATGCCCCGACGAACAGCACGAGCAGTGCGCTGAGCCAGACAGCGCGGGTGTAGGTCAGATAGATCCCGACACCGCACAACGCGGTAATGAGTGCGCTCGCCCATCTCTGCCAACCGGGATCTCCTCGCCGACTGAGGAAGAACATCGCGATCGCGAAACCCAGCGTCAGCACCATCCCGTTGACAACCGGCTGGTTGAAGATTCCGACCGCCCGGCCCTCCCACGCCGGATCGGTCACTATGTAACGCGGCCAGACCCAGCCACCCAGCCCGGTAAAGGGCATGATGCTCACTGCGGCCGAGTAGGTCGCCAGTGTCAGAATTGTCCAGAGCAACCCGCGAACAGCAGCAGGACGGTCAAAAGTGAAGCGGCCCACCACATACAGCGCGAACGGGATCATCGTGGCGACCACGATGAACCGAGCGACCGGCAGCGGGCCGCCGTTCATGGTGTCGGTCGCCGGATACTTGTGCGGGGATACCATCGAGTAGACGTTCCACAGCAGGAACAGGCCCATCACACACTCGACCGGTCCGAGACCGCGGACCCGATCGGCGGTGCGCTCCAGCCACAATGCAGTGGCCAACGCCAGCAGCGCGAACACCACCAACCACAGTTCGACCGGAAGGTCGCCCAACGAGGCCAGCGGCGTCCTCAGGAACAACGTGACGGTCATCAATGTCACCGCGAACGTGGGGCTCCTCAGCGCGTATCCTCCGAGGCCGGCGGCCGCTGTCACGATGATCAGCGTCAAGCCCGGGTCGGATGGCATCACCACCACTGCCGCGCAGACAGCGGCTGCGCAGCCCGTCATCAGGCCCACGGCGAGCAGCCGCTCTGGGGGCCGGTGGGATGCGGCCGCTGTCGGCGGTGCCTCGTGCAGACTGCTCATCGCTGCTGATCCAGCAGTGACGAACGGTCTGCGACCTCACCGGCCCCTTGCGACAGCGCCAACTGTGAGTCGGCGTTTCTCCGTCTCCGGTCGTCCACCAGTACAGCACCCAGCAGAATTGCGTGGTCCCTGGCCAGCGCCTCGGCGGCTGCGGTCACGTCACCCGACCGCGTGGTCCGCTTGCCGACCGCCAGTATGGTGAGATCCGCAGCGGCGAAGAGCGGGTGAGACTCGATGGAGTCTGTGATCGGCGGTGCCACAACCACGATCGTGTCTGCCCCCATCCGCAATTCGTCCAGGACCGCGTCGATACGTTCGCGACTCATCAGCGGGTACCGGTCGGCCACCATCGGGCCCGCCGGCAGGATCTTCAAGGACTCCACTGCGGAATCCGTCAACGCGCTGTCGACCAGACTGCAATCGGCCAGCACATCGTTGAAGCCGGGATGGGTTGCGGGCAGAGAAGTGTCGTTGTTTGCGTACACCAGTACCGTTCGTCGCCCCTGTTGAGCAGAAAGCCGAGCGAGATCCTCCGCGAGATCCTTTGCTCCATGTGCTCCGCGGCAATCCGTCATCGCGATGACCGCTGACGCCGGAAGACCCTGAAGGCTCATGAAGTTCGCCAGCATCCGTAACCGGTCTTCCCGCAACCGATTTCCTCTTATGGACCCGGCGCGCGGCACCTCGATCAACGGATCGACACCGGTCTTGTGCGCGAGGTCGCGCGCATTCATCAGGCGCGGCGACAGGGCTGCCAGGCCGAGTGCGGCCACGGCTCCGAGGAACAGTCCGCCCAGCGCGCCGGTGGCTACCTGCAACGCAAACTTGGGTTCCATCTTCGTGACGCCGGCTCGTAGCTGCAGGTCTCGGAGCTGATCGGTGGCATCGGCACGCATGTCGTCCAGTCGTTCCTGGAGGACCGGCACAAGCGGGTTCATGCTGCCGTCCGGCTCGCGCTGTGCTTTGAGGGCCTGGACTTGGCGCTCCACATCCTTGATGTCCCTGGCGAATCTGGCGTTTCGAACCGAGTTGATGTCGTCGCGGAACGCCGCTGCCATCTGTTGTGCCGCAGTCTGCGCGACCTCGGGATCCTCGGCGGTTGCCTCGATCGTCAGGATCGGGCTGGCCGCTACGGTCCTTGCTTCGAAGGACACACTGTCCGGAACCTGCGTGCGCTGTCGCAACCGGCCAATGGTGACGGGCTCGTTGAACAACGTCGCGTACCCCACCGCCATGGTGGCGTCCTGCTCAGGTGTTCTCTCCGGCGAGGATTGCACGAGGAGGGACTTGCCCATGTAGGTGGCGTCGGTGTCCGACGAGTGAACCGCGGTCGCGAGCACAGTGAACGCGGCCACCAGCAGTACTACCCACCACCGCCGCCGGATCTGTTCGAAGTGTCGCGCCATCTGGGAGTTCATCAGGCGTCAGCCAGGACGACCGGCTCGGGATCCAGCACCCCGCGCAACCAATGGATCGTGTTCTTGATCCCGTGTTCGACGTCGACGGCCGGCGCCCACCCGAGATGACTCCGCGCCTTGGTCACGTCCAGCGCGATCGCCTGCACCTCTCCCGTGCGTGCGGGTTCGTAGCATGGCGGTGGCGTCCCACCGACTGCCTCGGCGACCAACCGGTGCACGTCGTTGGTTCTGGTCTGTCGGCCGGTACCGATGTTGTAGATCCCGGGCGCCGCCGTGTGGGAACGGCCGGCGCGCACGAACGCGTCCACGACGTCGTCAACGTAGACGTAATCCCGGCTGGCGGACCCATCCCCGTAGACCGTCACCGGACATCCCCTCAGCAACCTGCTGCTGAAGATCGCGATCACCCCAGCTTCCCCGTGCGGGTTCTGGCGCGGTCCGTAGACGTTGGCGAGGCCGAGACTGATCGGCAGTATGCCGTACATGCCCGCGTACGCATTCAGGTACACCTCACCGGCGTACTTGGCTGCGGCATAGGGCGACAACGGATGCGGCGGCGTGGTCTCGGGTACCGGGAGCTTGACCGGTGCACCGTACCGGGAGCCACCCGATGCCGCGTAGACGATGCGTCCCACACCGGCGAGCCGGCAGGCTTCCAAGACGTTGATGGTTCCGAGCACATTGCAGCTCGCGTCGTGCTGAGGATCAGCGACTGAGGCCCGCAGGTCAACCTGCGCGGCGAGGTGAAAGACCACGTCGGGGTGCGCCGCGGCGACGATGTCGTTGAGCGCGGACGCGCGCACATCGACTCTGGTGAAGACGAAACGGCCGCTGGGTCCGTAGCGGCGGCTCGCGTGCTCCAAATTGGTGACCACGCCAGTACTGAGATTGTCGATGCCGACCACCTGGTGACCCTCGACCAGTAGCCGGTCGACCAGCGTCGATCCTATGAAGCCGGCAGCGCCGGTGACTATCGTTCTCATCATTTCCCGATCCCTATATCCCTCAATACCTTTGGCTTTCGCCCTAGCAGTGCAACAGGCACTGTGTCCCCTCAGTAGGCGCCTTTTCTCATCAGGACCGCACGCAACGTTTTGGCGATGATCACGACATCGCCGACCATCGACCAGTTGTCGACGTAAGACAGATCGAGCCGGACCGACTTGTCCCACGAGAGGTCCGAGCGACCGTTGACCTGCCACAGTCCGGTAATCCCAGGCTTGACCAGAAGCCGGCGCAGCACGTCGCCGTCGTAGGCCTCGACTTCCCGGCGCAAGGGGGGACGGGGCCCGACAACGCTCATCTCCTGCCGCAGCACGTTGAAGAACTGGGGTAACTCGTCGATGCTGAAACGCCGTAACAGTCGGCCCACCGGAGTGATACGTGGATCATCCCGGATCTTGAACAGCAGTCCGTCACTCTCGTTCTTGGCCATCAGGCTCTCGAACTGCTGGTCGGCGTCCTGGACCATCGTGCGGAGCTTGAGCATCGAGAACGGTCTGCCGTCGATGCCGATCCGCTCCGAGCAGTAGAAGATAGTGCCCTTACTGGTGATCTTGATGATGATCGCCGCGAGGATCAGGATGGGCGACGTCACTGTCAGGGCGACCAACGCGAAACAGAAATCGAAGGCACGCTTCTGGAATCGCTTCGCGCCGCGATACTGCGGCTTCTCGACCTGCACCAGCGGCAGCCCCGAGATCGGACGCATCACCAGACGCGACAACGCCACATCGACCACACCCGGGGAGACCATCAGATCGACGCCCATCGGTTCGAGATCCCAGATGAGTCTGCGCAACCTGTGCACCCCGAGGTGCCCGGTACCGGCGAGCGCGACGGTGTCCGCACCGTAGGTGCGGATCGCCTGCAGCGCATGGTTCTCCCCACCCACGATCGGCACCTGCCGGCCGGCCACCGTGAGGTGTTCGCCCTGGGGCGCACCCAGACCCGGGATGCACACGCCCACGACGTGATACCCGTCCGTCGGGTCGGTCGTCAGTTCGGCCGCCAGATGCGCCGCGGCAGAGTGGTCTCCGATCGCCAGTACCGCGGTCTGATATCTGCCCTCGGCGCGCCGGGCGGCCACGTGTCTGCGGCTGAGCCATCTGCTCAGTAGCAGGCCGATCGTCCCGGCGGGTAGAGCGACGGCGAGATATCCACGCGAGATCTCTAATTTGACTAGTAGTTCGGCGATCGCGAGCGCACCGAACGTGGTGAACGACGCCGCGGCCACACGCCGGTATTCTTCGATCCCAGCACCGATGATGGTCGCGGACCTCGTATGGAACACAGCCAGCGCCGTCAACCACAGCAAAGCGATGAGCACTGATGACACTGTCACATAGAGGGTTTCGTACGCCGGCGAGGTCAGTGTGGTGCCGAACCGTACGTACTGTGCGAGCACCACGGCTGCGATGACGACGATGCTGTCGCTGACTGTCAGCCGCGCCGCATATTGTCGTTGCCAGCGAAGGCGCTCGACCACCGCACCGGGCAGGCCGTCGAGCGCGGTTGGCTGACCAGATTCGACCATCTGCGCCACAGGCTCGCGCACCAGTGATTCTCGAGTGCGCAGCGCCGACGCGAGCGCGCGGCGGGTCCGGCCACGACTGACGACCTCTGGGTGTGCCATCTCAACCCGCAATCTCGTCTGACGGGCTGTGCAGCGATTCGAGCGTCCGCGCGATTCCCTCAGCTAGATCGACCCGCGGCGTCCATCCCGGAAGGGACATCGTTTTCTCAACGGTGCCGACGCCGTATGTCCCTGGGGCGATGTCTGTCGCGCAGCCGGCATGAATCAGCGCGTGTACGGCGTCGTCGACATAGATGAGCTCGCGGACCTGCCGGCCATCGTCTCGCGCACTGACCGGGGGCCACGTCATTGCCGTACCGCCCGGGGTGCCGATGACGTGCACCGGGCTATGGGAGTTCTGCCTGGGCCCGTAAATGTCTCCGAACGCAAGGCATATCGAACTGATGCCATACCTAGCCGCATAGGCGCGGAGGTACATCTCACCAGCCAGCTTGGCCACAGTGTGCGGCGAGCCGAGATCGCCGTGTGCGTCCGACGTGCCTGCGTACACGATTCTGCGAACGTCTGTCCGCCGCACCGCTTCACACAGGTTGATCGTGCCCAGAATATTGCTTCGTGCGTCGAACTGCGGGTCCCCGACGGCGGCCTGCGGATCGCTCTGAGCAGCGAGGTGGAAGATCACTTCCGGGTTGACACCGGCGACGATACCGATCAATTCCGGCGCCTGGACGTCGAGTTTGATGAGCTTGAAGCGGCCGTCGTGACCCTCGCCGCAACGGATGGCGTTCTCGAGGTTGGCCACACTGCCTGTCCTGAGATTGTCAATGCCCACGACCTGATGCCCCTGGGACACAAGGTGATCAACCAGGGTGGAGCCGACGAACCCCGCAGCGCCGGTGACTACAGTGCGCATGGCCGCGTGTCCCTCTCGGCTCCGATCTGCGGACGGTCGCGGTGACCGTTGTCGACCGACATACGCAGCCATTCAGCGCCGCTCACGACAGCTAACTCTTCAAGCACCCTTCAACTATCGGTTCGCACCCGTCCGCAGTACATGGACCGTCGGATCGATCTTTCGAGTGGATCCGCGAACTAGTTCCTGGGCCGACCGGATCTCCTGAACTGTTGTCCGACAACTTTTCCCGCGGCAGAGAGCGGCACGGCCGACTGTCACCAGTCGCGCTTGGCAGCACTGCGAGAACCCTGGCGGCAGAGCCTCAGAACTACATCCGGGCGTCGGCTCATACCGGACCGGCGGCTCCAGGTCCGACTTCAGCGCATCGGCCGGCAAATACACCGTGTTCGTCGGAGCAACACGGGGCGCCTTGGTTACCCCGATGCAGGATCCACCGGGGGGTCCTGGGGTATCCGCGAGCGAAGTCGGAGCAGAAGCGCCACGTTGACGGCCAGCAGGGCGAGCAGGATGCCCGCGGCCGCGGAGACGACGAATACCATTGCGATCGCCAATGCCTGCGTCATCACTGTTTGCCCTTCCGTCACCTTGACTCACGCCCTGTCACCAGGGCACGCACGCGAGCTCGCTGTAGAGGTAGTCGATCTGGTGCGGCTCCAGGCCGGCACCGCGGTACATCTTGGGTCTGTCCCGAAGTCGGAACGACATCAACGGCAGCCCCGGCTCGCCGCCGATGACGCGCCGCTCGATCAACGTCGCAACCAGTCCGCGACGCATCAGCAGATGACGGGTCAGCGGCACAAGCGCGCGATGAAACAGTGCGGTATCACTGACGTACAGAATCATCGCGTAACCCAGGCCGGACCCGTGGCGGAACTCCCGGTACATCACGTAACCGGTTTCGTCGCCGTGCACCAGCACCACGTGTCGTGCTGCGAGCGCTCGCGCATGGTCGCGGTAGAGCTGCAGCTCGGCACCGACAAGCGTGTTCTCGATATCGCGGTGGTCGGTAATCACTCTGGTTCGCCGCGGCACGCTCGGCCACGGCACGTTAGGGATCAGTGCGGCGGCGGTGTCCAGGAAGGAGAACTTCATCCATGCCAGGATCTCCTGCGAGCCGCGGTTGGGCGTCAGCACGGTGAAGTGGTAGCTGTCCTGTGCCAGGATCGCGTTGACCAGGGACATGCTCGCGGAACGGTATTCGGCCAGCACACACCAGGTGCCGATATTGCAGAACCTCTCGACACGGCCCTCCCGGACCCGCTCGGAGTAGAGCGCCAACACCGCACCGACGACACGCTGCCCGTCCTTGAGCATGAAGCCGTGATTGGGCCGGTCCACCTGCCACTGCGCACTCGCGCACGCCTGCATCCACCGAATGTTGCCATCGTGATTGTCCCTCAGGAAGTCCGCCACCTCGGGCAGGTCCTCATCGGTGATCGCGACGGGCGTCATGTCACGGCGGTTGCGCCCGCGGCGATGCACTCTGCTGTCCGCAGTACCCATTCCGGTCCCGCCTGCCCTGCCCTAACTGTCTCCGGATGTGGCCACCGGCGCGAGGTGTACCGGGCCGTCCGGAATCGGGTCGTCCTGCTCGCCTTTCGCGAGTAGCGCTGCTTCCCAGGGGTGTTCCCCGTTCTTACGCCACCACGCCTGCCCGAGCGCCGGTAGAGTGTCGATCGGATCGAAGTACGGGTACACCCGGCTGAGTGCGTCCGGGTCGCTGGCCTCCAGTCCAGTGCGATAATTCTTGCTCCAGTAGGAGATCCCGAGGTTCCGGTCGTACCGGACCACTTGGTGCACCCACCGCTTCCCGACGTAGGGCACGTCGCAGACCACCCGTGGTGTCGCGAAGCCAGGTAGGTACCCCATGATCGCCAGCTGCAATCGCTGGGCCTGCGCGAGCGAGGTCCGCCAGTGTTCGGCGTTCGGGATCATGTCGCACATGTAGAAGTAATAGGGCAGTATGTTCGCCTCCCCCTGCAGCGCGAAACACAGATCCAGCAGGTCCGAGGTGGTGGCGTTGACGCCGCGCATCAACACTCCCTGGTTGCGGACGTCGCGCAGCCCCGCGTCGAGCAGTCCGCGGGTGGCGGCCGCGACGAGCGGAGTCACCGACTGCACGTGGTTGATGTGTGTGTGCATCGCCAGGTTGACCCCGCGGGCTGCGGCAAGGCGTGCCACGCGATGGACTCCGTCAACCACCTTGAGCTGCATCCAGTGTTGTGGCAGCGCGGCCAGCGCCTTGGTCGCCAGCCGGATGTCGCGGATCGTGTCAATCTGAAGTAGCTGCGTCACAAAAGATTCCAGGCGAGGCCAGGGCACGTTGCCGACGTCGCCGCCCGACACCACCACATCACGCACCGTCGGGGTGGATCGAAGGTAGTCCAGCATGCGATCTTGCCGGTCAGCCGGTTGCAGCGTGAGCCGAGTCTTGGTGACCGTCGCTGTGGAGTTCCCGATCAGGTCCATCCGCGTGCAGTGCCCGCAGTACTGCGGGCAGGTCGACAGCAGCTCGGCCAGCACCTTGGTGGGATAACGATGTGTCAAACCCTCGACGACCCACATGTCGCTCTCGTGCAGGGAATCCCGCTCGGCGTACGGATGCGAGCACCATTCCGAGTGCCGGTCGCTGAGGACCGGGAGCATGTACCGCCGTATCGGGTCGGCGTAGAACGCCTCGGTGAATCCCCGGTCTGCCGGATTGCGTTCGGGGGTCATGGTGTTGAGCATCTGCGGAGGCAACAGCATCGACATCGTGGACCGCTGCTGCTGGTCGGCCGCGAGGTCGGCGTAGAACCGCTCGTCGAGCAGATTGCCAAGAACCGCCCGCAGTTGCCCGATGTTCTTGATCGAGTGTGCGCGTTGCCACTGCGGGTCCTGCCACTCGGTGTCGGTGACGGTGGACCAGCCCGGGTAGCGGCGCCAGTCCGGCTCGGCCAACAGCCTTCGCACATAGGAATACGGTTGCTCCGCCACCGCGGTGAATCCGCTGTCCTCGGGTTCGACGAGTGTGGTCATCGCACCAGAGCCTTTCCTGAATCGGTCGCCGCAGCGGCGATGTCCGTCAACTCGGCCGCAACACGTTGCCCCGACCTGATCGCGCCTTCCATCAACCCGAAGAACTCCAGGCTGGTCTCCGTGCCCGCCCAGTGGATACGGCCGTGGGGGTGGGTCAGCGTCGGCCCCAGCCGCAGCCAGTCGCCCGGGCCGAAGAGCGCGGCGTAACAGCCCCTGCTGTACTTCTCGGCCAGCCAGTCGGTGACGGTGCACCGCGCGGGCGCCGGCAGGTCAGGGAAAAGCCTGCGGGTATGGGCCAGCGCCGCGGTCAACTTGTCCGAAGACGACAGTCGCGAGAACGCCGTTGCCGCCTCACCGGTGACGAAACCCGTGAGAACTCCGGCTGATTCGTCCGGTGGCGAATCGTCGACGGTGGAAAGCAGCGGCCCGCCGGTGCTCACCGACCAGCCGGACAGTCCGCGGTCCCGCCACACCGGCGCGGGAAACCCCAGTTGCACCTTGATCGCACAACCGCGACCGGTGACCTCCGACGCCCGTGGCGCCGGCAGACCCGGCCGGAAGTCGATCCGCTGCGCGAGCAGCGGCGGGAGGGCCACGACCACCCGGTCGGCCCGATGGGTCGAGCGCGCACCGTCGGAGTCCGACACGCAGCGCACCAGCACACCGTCGTCGTCCTGTTCGATCGCGTGCACCGGCTGCTGCAGGTGCACCCGGTCGCCGAGCTGCGCTGCGAGTGCCTCACACAGCAGATGTGAGCCGCCGTCGATCCGCCACTGCTGGGCGCCACCCTCGAACGCGTTGAGATACCTGATACCGCCGCCGGATCGGAGGTAAAAGGCCATGTGCAGCGCCGAGATCGCCGCCGGGTCGGCGGCCATCATCTCCCCGAGGAACAACGGGAAGAACGTGTGCGCGTCCGCACGTATGTCCTCATCGGCCAGCCAGCGCGCTGCTGAGATCCGGTCCAGCTGTTGCGCACCGGGTGTCAGCCAGGGCGCATCGGGGTGTACCCGCTCGACGAGATCCTCGAGCCGGTCGAAGAGATCACCCAGCGCGATCGCGTTCAGCGGGGGCACCCGCCCCGGCGAGGTGGAGCGTTGGTCACCGATCAGGAAGGTGCTCTCCCCCGCCATCGCCGTGGACGCGAGCTTCAGGCCGTGCCGGTCGATCAGTCTGAGCAGTTCGGTGTGCCGGACCCCGAGGTAGGCGGCACCTCCGTCGCCGACGGCGCCGTCTGCGACCGACACCCCGTGCATCCGGCCGCCCACGCGGTCGCGCGCTTCCAGCACGAGGACCTCCGCCCCGTCGGCTGCCAACTCGACTGCGGCGGTGAGTCCGGCCAGCCCGGCGCCGATGACGACGACGCGCATACCTCCGGCACTCACGACGTCACGGCCGCGGTGAGATCGAAAAGCCCCTCCGGCGTGGGATAGTCGACCATGTCGTCGTAGGTCAACTCGATCCCGAAGTCCCGCGCGATCGCACTGAGCACCCTGGTCGCCAACAGAGAATCGCCGCCGAGCTCGAAGAAGTCCGAGTGTTCGTCCACCTCGGGGATGTTCAAGACCCGACGGAAGATTCCGGCGATGTGTTCGGCGCTCATCGGCGTGCTCCTTTGTTGTTGCTGTCCACTACGGCACGCTGCGTCGCAGCGCGGTCGACCTTTCCGCTGGCCGTGTACACCAGCTCTTCCACGAACCGGACCCGGCTCGGCACGAACTGTGAAGGCAGACGCTCACCGAGGTATCGCTTGAGATCCCCGCCGGTGACCTCGCGGGTCGCCACCACGTAAGCCGTCAGTGCCGTTCCGCCCAGTAACCGTTCTCCGACCACCACCGCTCGGCTGACCGCCGGGTGAGAGGTCAGTTGCATCTCCACCTCAGCGGGGTGCACGCGCACGCCGCGTACCTTGACCTGCTGATCGGCGCGGCCTCGCGAGTAGAGCAGGCCGTTCTCCCCGCGGACGACGACATCGCCGGTGTGGAACCATCGCTGCGGTCCGTCACCGTGATCGGCGACGCGGAACGCGTCGGCCGTCAGGTCCGCTGCCCCGAGGTATCCGGTCGCCAGGCCGGGTCCTGAGATCAGCAGCTCACCGTCATCGGTGACGTGGTCGCGCACATGTGGTAGCGGTCGGCCGATAGGCGCCTCGGCGTCCCCTGCGGCGAGGCGCGGTTCGGCGCCGCGACCGCTCAGCTGCACCGCATGGGTGATCATCGTGGTCTCGGTGCACCCGTAGGTGTTCAGTAGCCCGATGTGCCCGGTGTCGAGGTCACGCCATTGCCGTAGCCGGGTCGGGTCGACCCGCTCACCACCGATGACCACCAGCCGCACACAGTCCGGCAATCCCGCATTCCCGTCGTTGAGAAAGAGCACGAGCTCGTGCCAGAACGCCGTGGGCAGGTCGAGCACGGTGATCTCCTGCTCGGCGAGCATGCGCAAGAACGTCGGAAACGATCCCGTGTGCGCGCGGTCGTCGAAGACGACTGCGGCCCCGGCGGTCAGCGCGGGCAGCATCTCTTCGAGGCAGGTGTCCCATCCGAGGGACGAGAACTGGAGAACACGGTCGTCCGGCGTGAGAGCGAACAGATTCTTCAGCGCACGCACCGTGACCGTCAGCGCCTTGCGAGACACGGCCACCGGCTTGGGCGTGCCGGTGGAGCCGGAGGTGCACAGCACGTATGCGGCATCGGTGCCACGCCACCGCGGCACCGGTAGCAGTTCGACCTGCGGCCCGTCATACGAGCTCTGCTCGGCGGCGACCAGCCGATCCACTCCCAGTACGGTGGCGATGATCTTCCGGCGGCCTGCCGGGGAAGCGGCGTCGACCGGGCAGTAGGTCGCGTCGGCCTGCAGGATCCCGAGCAGGTGCTGGGCTGCGGACGGATGGTGCGAGACAAGTACGCCAATCAACCCTGACGGGCTCTTGGCGTCTCCCAGATGCCCGACGTCACAACGGGATGCGGTGATCCGCACCGCCTTGGCGAAGTCGCGGTAGTCGGTGGTGACGCCGTTGTGGACGACGGCAGCCCGGTCCGGCCAGCGACGGGCCGTGGCGGTGAAGTCGGCGACCACGTCGGCCGGCTCGGACTCACGCGCGCCGGCGACGCCGGCCAGGGGTGTGCCGTGGCGCCTCATTCGACTGTCACCGACTTGGCCAGGTTCCGCGGTTTGTCGACGTCTCGTCCCAACGCCACCGCGAGGGTCCGGGCCAGCACCTGCAGCGGTATGGTCGCCGCGATCGGGCCCCAGGGTGCACCGAGCTCGCCGAGGACCGGCACCGAGCTGCCGGCGCCGCCGATCGTGATGACGCGGCCGCCACGGGCCGCCACCTCGGCGATGTTGCAGGCCAGTTTCGCGTCACCGTTGTCCACGACGACGACGGGGGTGCCGGGTCCGACCAGAGCCAGCGGACCGTGCTTGAGCTCGCCGGCCGGGCAGTGCTCGGCCCACCGGTAGGTGAGCTCCTTCAGCTTCAACGCACCCTCGGCGGCGTACGGCACACCCGACCCCCGAGCGATGAAGATGAACCCGGGGGCTGACACGAGGTCTTCCACGATCGGCGGTATCAGGCGACGGGCACCGGCAGCGGCGGCAGCGAGCTGGTCCGGCACGCGCCGAAGATCGTCGACGATCCTGGCAGCCGTATCGGCCGGCAGCCGGTCCATGGCCACCATCGCCGAGATCATCACGGCCGCCCCCGAAATGACCTGGCACACGAAGGTCTTGGTGGCGGCCACCCCGATTTCCGGACCCGCCGAACAGTCGACGACCGCATCCGCCAGCCGCGACAGCGTCGAGTGGGTGCTATTGGTGAGCGCGAGGATGCGTGAGTCGCGCAGCGCGCGGGACTCCATCGCGCGCAGCACGTCGGCGGTCTCCCCGGACTGGCTGATGGCCATGGTCAGCTGGTCGGCGTCGGCGACGTCCGCCGCGGCCTCGCTGGCGATGGTGGCGGCCACCGGCAGAGCGCCGACCGAACGTACGAGATTGCCGATCACGTTGCCGGCGTTGAGGGAAGTGCCGCATCCGACGACACGCAGGCGTTCGAACGGCGGAAGGCCCATTCGGTCCCAGAGCGCCCCGGTCGCGATGTCCGGCGCCAGGCCCTCGATCAGGAGTGCCGCCGCTCCCGGTTGTTCGTCGATTTCCTTGGCCATGTAATCGGCGTAGTCGTGCAACTCCACATCGCTGCTGCGCCACAGGCACCGGTTGGCGGCGGGTGGCGATATGAACACTCCGGAGCGGCACCATCGGTCGGTGTCCAGTTCGACGATGTCACCCTCATCGAGGACCCGGAACTCGTCGGCCCAGTCGGCGACTGCCGCGATGTCGCTTGCAGCGAAGTCCCCGTGATCAGTGTGGGCCACCAGTAGCGGAGATCCGTTGGCCGCGAAGGCGATACGCCCGGTGCGCTCTTCCAGAACGGCAAGCGCCCAGGATCCCTCGGCCCTGGCGAGCGCTTTCTGTACGGCCTGCACGAGATCTTCTTCGGCGAACCTCTCGTCCTCGATGAGGTGGCACAGCACTTCGCTGTCCACCGTGGTGGCGAAGATATGGCCGGCACCGGTGAGTTCGGCGCGGAGTTGGTCGGCATTCTCGATGATGCCGTTGTGCACGACGCTGATCTGCCCTGTGCAGTCGGCGTGAGGGTGTGCGTTGCCCGGTGTGACCGAGCCGTGTGTCGCCCACCGCGTGTGCCCGATCCCCGCTCCGTTGAACTGGGGCCCGTTCCACTTTCCGAGCAGTCCGTCGAGATCGTCCATCCGGCCGGTCGTCCGCAGGCGGACGACCTCACCGTCGGTGGTCTGCAGTGCCACGCCCACCGAGTCGTATCCGCGATACTCGAGCCGCCGCAGGCCCACCCGCAGGTACTCGACCGCCGGCCGGTGCGTCCGGCACGCAATGATTCCGCACATCACCGAACTCCTTCGGAACGGTCGATTGGTGGGGGATCCCGAAATCCCGGCATTCGTTTCACGGACAGACCGTCCTGAAAACCTGATACCGACGACACAAGGTGTTGAACATCCCCCGCAAACACATTTCAACTATCTGGCCCGCGACATCTTTGGTAAATGGGCCATGGGAGCGATTTCCCGCCTGTGCCCCGGGCTGAACCGGGGACTAGTTCGGTCGTAGACCCTGCACGGTGCACACGTTGCGCGCGATCGCTGCCGCTTGCTCGCGCGAGGTGACACCCAGCTTGTTCAGCACACTGTGTACATGGTTCTTCACCGTGTGCACGGCGATGCAGAGACTCTCCGCGATTTCACGGTTCGCCATCCCGGCCTCGAGCATGCGGAGGATCTCGATCTCGCGGGCCGTCAAGACGACCTCCTTCGACGGTGGGCGGCGCTGTGCGGCCAGGGCCGAAAGCCGCCGGAGCAAAATTCCGGAAACGCTGGCTGGACAGGATGATTCCCCGGCAGCAACCCTGCGGATCAGCATGAGAAGGTCGTCGAGCGATTCATCGCGCATGTGGTATCCGACCGCGCCTGCTTCCGCGCATTCGACGATCACGGACTCATCGTCCTCGGATACCCCTATGACGACCACTCGCGCCCCGGGTTCGATTTTCAATATCTGCCGCAGCAACGTGGAGCTGTCGTGAGTCGCCATGTTCAACAGGATGACCTGGGGAGGCGTCGCGTCGAGTTCTGTGAGGAGCGACGCCAGATCCCAGGCCACCTCGGTTGTGACGCCACTGTGTCGTCCGCTCAAGACGCCGACCAGGCACTCACGGTAGAGGGTGCAGTCGTCGACGACCAGCACTCTGGTGTCGTACCTGGCGGTGGCGCGCTGATGGTCACTCGGGAAGATTCCCCCGACCGCGACACCCGCGTCGAGGTCGAGCAGCCGCGAAGTGGTCGAATTCGCGGCAAGGCAACGGAAATCATCCATGTCGCCGCTCCGGCGGTCGAAACTCTCGCGACTCGGTCAGCGGTCGGCTCCCGATCCGGTGCCACCCTGGAAGCCGATGCGCACCGAGACAGACACGGTGACAGTGGGTTTGGCTCACAAACTTGTCGGGAACCCGCTTGACATCCGACTCATGGTTCACGCCACAACTATCGGCGCAGGCTACCCCTGCCGTATATGGGCCATCAGAACCAATTTTGACTAGGCCCGGATCCAGGACCATCGTATGGTTCTCGATCCAGATCCAGATCCTGGGACAGGGCAGCCGCTTCCGCGCGAGAACTGACCCCGAGCTTGGTCAGCAGGCTGTGCACATGACTTTTGACGGTATGGACCGCGATCGACAGGTGGTCGGCGATGTCCTGGTTCGAGCGGCCCAGCCTGAGCAGGCGAAGGATCTGGATCTCCCGCGACGTAAGACCCGGATTTCTGACGATCCGGCGCGGTCGACCCGCAACTGAGGACGCGCGCCGGAGAAGTACTGCGGAGACCTCGGCGGGGCAGACGATCTCGCCCCGCGTGACTGCGTTGATCAGGATCAGGAGGTCTGTCAGCGAATCCGCTCGCATGTGGTAGGCCGCCACTCCGGCCTCGGCGCACGCGACAAGCACATCTTCATTGTCGCCCGACGCGCCGACCGCGATCACAGGCGCCCTCGGGCTCAGGCTGGTGGCGGCCCGGAGGAACGTCTGCACACCGATCGTGGCGAGATTGAGCAGGATCACCAGTGGCGAAACCGCTCCGAGACTCCCGATGAGAGAAGGCAAGTCCCAAGCCGTGCGGACCGGACGCACCCCGTTTGCCTCCAGCGCCGACGCCAGCGCGTCCCGGTAGAGCGCGCAGTCATCGATGATGAGGACGTTACCGGGGGCAGCGTGCCGTCGGTCACCGTTGGCCGATGGACCTGTCATGTCTGCCACGCTCGGAGGACACCATGCCTCAATCGCTCGTCGTATCGCCGGATGGACCGTTGTCTTCTCCGGATGAGGGGGAGTCACCACCCCCGGTAGACGTACCGTCTCCGCCAGTGGTGGAGCCCTCGCCGTCACCGTTTGTCGACCCGCCGGACGTCGAGCCCTCGTTTCCAGACGATGAACCGCCGGCCGAATTCCCCTCTTGGCCGGACGAATCTCCGTCGTCGACCTCGTCGGAGTCCCCGTCCGGATCGGAACCGGCGCCCGGTTCCGGGCCGCCGAACGGCCCGCCCGGATCGCCCCCGCCCGAGGGCGGAGCCGAGGTCGGCACCGGATCCGGCACGTAGCTCGGAGGCGCTTCCGTGGGCGTCGGAGGCGCTGAATACGTTGGGGGCGTGTATGTCTCAACGGGCTCCGGTGCAGGCGCAGGTGGCGGCGGCGGGGGTGGAGGAGGCGGTGGAGGTGGTGGAGGAGGCGGTGGTGCCATCGCCGTGTGGGTGGCCGGCCCCGGCAAGTCGGAGGCCACCGGGGCAACCGACCGAGCGGGTGTCGGGACCGGCCCTGACACGGGCGGCGTCATCGCGGCCACGGCTTCGAGTGACACAGTGAGCCGGTGAAAAACCCCGAGATCGACGAACTTCGGCATCATCCGGCCCAACACCGGAGACAGTTCGTCGAGCACCTGGACCGGCAACCGGTGCAGCAAGGCGTTCAGATAGAGCAGCCACTCCGCCAGCATCCTGGGCGAAAGCGCGATTCCGTTTCCACCCCCTCCGCCTCCACCGCTGAATCCGCCGAACATGGCGACCCGAAGGTCCAGCACGTCCGTGGGATCCGCCTGGATCCCGACAGCTTCTAGCACGTCCTGCAACCCGTAGGTTTCCACCAGCGTCGCGAACGTGTTCGCAGGCACGGTAACGGGCATCTGCGCAAGGATCTGCGCTACCTGCAGCAGGTCGGCCAGGCCGGTTTGTCTGAGCTCGGCGGCGTGCTTGACGGATATGGATTCGACGCGGACCGGAAGGCCGAATGCTCGGTCGAGGGCGGGAAGCTCGAGCATGCCGAAGATGGGTACCTCGTCGGGAGCGGGATACAGCGAGGCACTGAATGCCAGTCCACCCGCGACAAGCGCCGCGATCAGCGAGCGGGTCGATCTCCGGCCGCTGTCGAGCGATCCCTCGTCTCTGTCTGACATGCCGCCCCTCCTGGTCTGTCGAGCCGGGAGGAGCTGCCGTCAGCTTGGGCACGGAATCGCGGTGGCCCGTGTGCTCCGCCCTGCTCTACCAACTATCAACCGGGCTGTGGCGCAACGTACATGGACCGATGGAGCGATTTTCGGCTCTGGACCTTGCCTAGTTCCCGCTGACGCAGGACGGTCGCGGTCGTGTCCGAAAGTGGGCCGCCGCCTCGCCGCGGGACCGGACACCGAGCTTGTTCAACACGCTGTGAACATGGTTCTTGACGGTGTGCAGAGTGATATACAGCTCATCCGCGATATCTCGGTTGGTGAGCCCCATGTCGAGCATCCGCAGAATCTCCATCTCGCGGGTGGTCAGATCCGGTTCCGCTGGACCGGATCGTTCGGAGGCGATGGCTGCCAGACGTCGCATCAGCACGGCGGTGATGCTCGGCGAGCACGACGACTCCCCCGCCGCGACATCGCCGACCACGGTGAGCAGTTCGCCGAGGGACTGTGACCGAAGGTGATATCCGGCGACCCCGGCCTCGGCGCATGCGATGATCTCGGACTCGTCGTCATCCGCGACGCAGGCGGCGATCACCTTGATCGACGGCGCCGCCTGCCGTATTGCGGCCAGCATCGCAAGGCTGTCGCGCGTCGTCATACTCAACAGGACGATCTGCGGGGCCGAGTCGGCTGTCGCCACGCGCAGGGAGGGCGCATCCCATGCCATGGTCGGGCTCGCGCCGTCCTCGCGCAGCACGGACGCGAGATTCTCCCGCTGGAGAGTGCAGTCGTCGATGATCAGAATCCGGATCGCGGCACACCCGGACCGACCGCGGTCACCGACGCCGATGTCCGTTTCCTGCGGCTTGGCGATGCAATCGATCGTGTTCCCCAGATAAGCCATCGGATGCCCCCGCTCCGCTGTCGACGTGCCGCCGTACCGGGACATGTCATCCCCCCACCATTGCCCCTGTAAGACCCCACCCCGCGTAACAACCCCGCCTCGGGGAAATCCTTCGGCGCTGCGCTGACGGCATGGACAATTATGGGTGTTTGCTGAAATCTCCGTCAAGCGTAAATTCGGCCGAACCTGTGTAGTAGTCACGAAGTCAAAGAGCCAACCGGCCGATCCTCAGGCAAATCAATCAAGTTGTCCGAGGTGGCGCTATGTCCACCGCTTTGTTAGGTGATCGCGCAACGTGGTCCTACGCACGGGTTTGACCGGCAATGAACGAGGCAACCGGTGGCCGTGCCCACCACCCGGGGTTGAGCCGAGGTCCGATGCAACGGTAGGAAAGAGTTAGCTGCTGCTGTGGGTGTCAGCCGAGGATGAGCCCAGAGGTGGGCACCCCGGTTCCGGCGGTGACCAATACGTGTTCGACCCCGGGCACCTGGTTCACCGACGTCCCGCGCAGCTGGCGCACACCTTCGGCGATGCCGTTCATGCCGTGGATGTACGCCTCGCCGAGCTGCCCGCCGTGGGTGTTGATCGGCAGCCGACCGCCGATCTCGATGGCCCCGCCGGCGATGAAGTCCTTGGCCTCACCCTTGGCGCAAAAACCCAGCTCCTCGAGCTGGATCAGGGTGTACGGCGTGAAGTGGTCGTAGAGGATCGCCGTCTGGATGTCCTCGGGGGACAACCCACTCTGCTCCCACAGCTGGCGACCGACCAAGCCCATTTCTGGCAGCCCCAGCTCCTCGCGGTAGTACGAATACATGGTGAACTGATCGGCGCCCGCGGCCTGGGCGGCCGCCTCGATGACCGCGGGCCGGTGCTTGAGATCCTTGGCCCGCTCCGGGGTGGTCACCACGATGGCGACACCGCCGTCGGTCTCCTGGCAGCAGTCCAGAAGCCGCAACGGCTCAGCGATCCACCGGGAGTTCTGGTGGTCCTCGATGGTGATGGGCTTGCCGTAGAAGTGCGCCTGCGGGTTGTTGGCCGCATGCTTGCGGTCGGCGACGGATACGGCGCCGAAATCGGCACTGGTGGCGCCATATTCGTGCATATACCGCCGGGCGATCATGGCGACCGAGGCTGCGGGTGTGCTGAGGCCGTGCGGATACGACCAGCTGTACTCGACACCACGCGAATCGGCGTTGACAGTCAGGCCGGTCATCACCTGACCGAACCGGTGCTCGGAGCGCTCGTTGAAGGCCCGATAGGCGACCACCACCTCGGCGACGCCGGTGGCGACCGCCAGCGCCGCCTGTTGCACGGTGGCTGCGGCGGCGCCACCGCCGTACCCGATCTGACTGAAGAACGTCAGCTCGCCGATCCCGGTGGAACGGGCGACCGCGGTCTCCAGGTTCGAGTCCATCGTGAAAGTCACCAGACCGTCGACGTCGGCGGGTGACAAGCCGGCGTCGTCGAGCGCGTCCAGCACAGCCTCGGCGGCCAGACGTAGCTCGCTGCGTCCCGAGTTCTTGGAGAAATCGGTCGCCCCGATACCGGCGATCGCAGCCTTGCCGGAGAGGCCGGTCATGATTCTGCCCCCATAGATAGTGTGGCCGTGGCGATGACGTGATTGCCGAGGCTGTTGGCACCCACCACCTTCACGGTAGCGACACCGTCCTCTACGGCGGTGACCTCGCCGGTGAAGGTGATGGTGTCGTAGGCGTACCACGGCACACCGAGGCGCAGCCCGATCGACTTGATCCGCGCGGACGGTCCGGCCCAGTCGGTCAGATAACGCTGCACCAGACCGGTGTCGGTCAGGATATTGACGAAGATGTCCTTGGATCCCTTGGCCTGCGCCTTGTCCCGGTCGTGGTGCACGTCCTGGTAGTCGCGGGTGGCGATCGCCGTGGAGACGATGAACGTCGGGTCACCATGGATCTTCAGCTCGGGCAGCGTGGCGCCGACCTCTAGGGCAGGTGAGGTCATCGGGCCGGCTCCCACGCGTACAGCGTCCAGGCGGGGCTGATGTCACTGTCAGGGAAGTCGATGAACGTTGCGCGCACGGGCATTCCGATCTGCACTTCGCTGGGGTCGATGTCGCGCAGCTCGCCGAGCATGCGCACGCCTTCGTCGAGTTCGACCAGGGCTATCACGAACGGCAGCCTGCGGCCAGGCACCTGGGGTGCGTGGTGCACCACGTAGCTGAACACGGTGCCGGTCCCGGCGGCCACCACGTAATCGGACTCCTCGGTCGGTTCCTTGTAGTCCTTCCACACCGCCGGAACCGGAGGGTGCTGTAGCGTGCCATCAGGGCGGCGTTGGATGCGCAGCTCATGGGCGTTGACGCCGTCCCAGAAGAACTGAGTGTCCTTCGACGAGGCGGGCCGCATCAGTTTGTCCGGGTCCAGGTCGTCCGGCACCGCCGGGTTGTCCCCGGCGCGAGGCCGGAATTTCATGATGCGCCAGTTCATCTCGGCGACGGGCTCGCCGCCGGCGACCGTCCAGGTGATGAGCTGGTTGATGAAGTAGCCCTCGCCAAGGGCAGTCTGCTTGGGGCCCACCACATCGGTGATGTCGGCGTGGATGGTCAGTTCCTCGCCCGGCTGCACGTACCGGTGATAGGTCTGCTCGCAATTCGTCGCGACCACGCCGACGAAGCCGGCATCGTCGAAGAGCTGCATCATCTTCGACAACGGATCGTCGTCGGAGCGGCCCTGACCGAGCCCGCCCATCGTCCACACCTGGATCATCGCCGGCGGCGCCACGATACCGGGATGCCCTGCTGCCCTCGCGGCTTCCTCGTCGACGTAGATCGGGTTCTTGTCACCGATGGCATCCACCCAGTGATGAATCATCGGCTGGTTCACAGGATCTCGACCGTTGCGCGGTTCGCTCTTACCGGCCGCCTTGATCTCCTCGATACCGGCCTGCAGGTCACTCACCGCGGAACCCTCGGCACTCTCAGACCCGACGCGGCGATCATCTCGCGCATCACCTCGTTGACACCGCCGCCAAATGTGATGACCAGGTTGCGCTTGGTCATCTTGTCCAGCCAGTCCAGCAGCCGGGAGGTCTCCGGATCCGCGGGATTGCCGTACGTGCCGACGATCTCTTCGGCCAGCCGGCCGACCTCCTGGATGCGTTCGGTCGAGAAGACCTTGGTGGCGGCCGCATCCGCGACCGCGATGGTCTCCCCCGATGCTGCGACCTGCCAGTTGAGCAACTCGTTGACTCGCCAGATCGCCTTGATCTGGCCGAGGAGTCGCTTGACGTCGCCGTGATCGAGCGGGGTCGTGCCGTCCGAGCCGGGTTTGGCCGCCCATGCGTGCACCTGGTCGTAGATCCCGGCGATCCGCCCGGCGGGGCCGAGCCCCACCCGCTCGTGGTTGAGCTGGGTGGTGATCAGCTTCCACCCGCCGTTCTCCTCACCGACGAGCATGTCGGCGGGCACCCGCACGTCGTTGTAGTACGACGCGTTGGTGTGGTGTGCCCCGTCGGACAGGATGATGGGCGTCCACGAGTAGCCCGGGTCCTTGGTGTCGACGATCAGGATCGAGATGCCCTTGTGCTTGGCGGCTTCCGGGTCGGTGCGGCACGCCAGCCAGATGTAGTCGGCGTCGTGGGCACCGGTGGTCCACATCTTCTGCCCGTTGACGATCCACTCGTCTCCGTGCCGCACCGCCGACGTCCGCAGCGATGCAAGGTCGGTGCCGGCCTCGGGCTCGGAGTAGCCGATCGCGAAATGGATGTCGCCGGAAAGGATTCCAGGAAGGAATTTCTTCTTCTGTTCCTCGGTGCCGTGCACCTGCAACGTGGGGCCCACGGTCTGCAGTGTCACCATCGGTAGCGGCACATCGGCACGGTTGGCCTCGTTGACGAAGATCTGCTGCTCGACCGGGCCGAAACCGAGGCCGCCGTACTCCTTGGGCCAGCCGACCCCGAGCTTGCCGTCCGAGCCCATCCGCTTGATCACCGCGCGGTAGGCCTCGTTGTGCCGGTCGGACTCCATCGCGGCCGCCTCATCGGGGGTGATGAGCGTCGAAAAGTATTCCCGCAGTTCGGCTTGCAGCTTGCGCTGTTCCGGCGTCAGTTCGATGTACATCTATTGTGTCCTGTCGCTTCCGTCGCCCAGGCCGGCTCCCACCAGATCCAGACGGTGTGACGGACCGCCCAGCAGCCGGGTCAGGTCTTTGATCGACGAGTAATAGCGGTCCATCGGGTAGGTGATGTCCATCCCCATACCGCCGTGCAGGTGATGACAGAGCCGCATCGCCGGCGGAGCCTGGGAGGTCAGCCAGAACCCCAGAACCGCCAGGTCCTCCTCGACGTCGAGACCTTCGCTCAGTCGCCACATCACCGAGGTGGACAGCAGAGAGATGGTCCGCGAGGCGATGTAGACCTCCGAGAGCTGGGCGGCGACGGTCTGGAACGTCGACAGCGGCCTGCCGAATTGTTCGCGGGTGGCGACGTAGTCGGCGGTCAGTCGCAGCGCACCGGCGACCAGGCCGGCGGCGAACGCGCCGACTGCCGCCAGCGCCAGCTGGTTGACCCGGTGGGCGGTCGCCCGGTCGAGCACGTCGTCGTCGGCGACGGCGACGTCGGTGAACGTCAGCACGTACTCGTCCGAGCCGTTCGAGGTCGGTGTCCTGGTCGCTGTCAGACCGCCGGCATCCGCGGGAACCACCACGACGCCGCCGTCGGTGGTCACCACCACCCAATCCGCCTGTGCGGCATAGCCAACCGCAACCTTGGTGCCGTTGAGCTTTCCCGCGGCGAGTGTGACGGCGGGCCGGTCCGGCAGCTGTGCGCCGGGCTCGTTGAGCGCCAGCGTCACCACCGAGCCCTTGCCCACTCCGGCCAGGTAGCGGTCCTGCTGGGCTTGCGAGGCCAGGTCGAGCAGCACCGCGGTCGCCCCGAGTGTGACGAGCGCCGGGCTGACCGTGCCGTGCCGGCCGATCTCGGTCAGCGCGGTTGCGATCTCTGCGAGACCCACACCGTCACCGCCGAGTCGCTCCGGCACGCCCAGCGCCGTCACTCCGCCGGAAACCAAAGCCTCCCAGGTGTTGTCACGCTCGAGCACCGACGTCACCACATCGGCGACAGCCTGCTGCCCCTCGTCCGGACTGAAATCCACCGACTCCTCCTTGAGCCCTAATGAACCTGTCGACGCGTCAGTGCTGCACGGGGCACTTCTGCCCGGTTGCCGGCTCGCCGGCGCCGGTGTAATCCACCTGCCAGTGCTTGATTCCATTGAGCCAGCCGGACTTCAGCCGCTCGGGCTCACCGATGGGCTTCAGATCGGGCATGTGGTCGGCGACGGCGTTGAAGATGAGGTTGATGGTCATCTTGGCCAGGTTCGCGCCGATGCAGTAGTGCGCACCCGTCCCACCGAATCCGACGTGCGGATTGGGGTTACGCAGGATGTCGAACTTGTCGGGGTCCTCGAAGACCTCGTCGTCGAAATTGGCCGAGCGGTACGACATCACGACGCGCTCGCCCTTCTTGATCTGCACGCCACCGAGCTCGGTGTCTTGCAGGGCAGTGCGCTGGAAGGCCGACACCGGGGTGGCCCAGCGGACGATCTCGTCGGCGGCGGTCTCGGGGCGTTCCTTCTTGTACAGCTCCCACTGCTCGGGGTTCTGCGAGAACGCGATCATGCCGTGGGTGATCGAGTTGCGGGTGGTCTCGTTGCCGGCCACGGCGAGCATCACCACAAAGAAGCCGAACTCGTCGTCGGAGAGCTTCTCACCGTCGATGTCGGCCTCGATCAGCTTGGTGACGATGTCTTCGGTCGGGTTGGTGGCCCGCTCCTCCGCCATCTTCATCGCATAGGTGATCAGCTCGAACGAGGACATCGCCGGATCGACGTCGGCGTACTCCGGATCCTCGCCGGCGGTCATCTCGTTGGACCAGCGGAAGAGCTTGTCGCGATCGTCCTGCGGGACGCCGAGCAGTTCGGCGATGGCCTGCAGCGGCAGCTCACAGGACACCTGCTCGACGAAGTCGCCGGTACCCTCGGCCGCCGCGGTCTCGGCGATCTTCTGCGCGCGCTGGCGCAGTTCTTCTTCGAGCCGTCCGACGGCGCGCGGGGTGAACCCACGCGAGATGATCTTGCGGAGCCGAGTGTGCTGCGGGGCGTCCATGTTCAGCAAGACGGCCTTCTGCAGGTCGATCGCGTCACGGGTCATGTCCTTCGGCCAGACCGGGATCGCCCCGTCTGGGGAGCTGCCGAAGATGTCGTTGCGCTTGGACACCTCCTTGACGTCGGCGTGCTTGGTGACGAGCCAGTAGCCCTTGTCACCGAATCCACCCGTTCCGCCGGGCACGTCGACCCAGTGGATAGGCTCGGACTTGCGCAGTTCGGCGAGTTCCTCAACCGGCAACCGCTCAAGGTTCAGGGTCGCGTCGAGGAAGTCGAAATCGGGGCTGATCGGACATGAGTTCGGGCCGGGCATAGGGGAGCACTCCTCAATTGCAACGTGTTCTAGTGCCAGTAAAACATGCCTCCACCGCAGATGAAAGGCACGACGGCATCGCTGCTTGTCAGACTAATGAAACGTGTTCTAGCCTGACGCAATGGGTAACCCTGTCATCGTTGAAGCCACCCGCAGCCCCATCGGCAAGCGCAACGGATGGTTGTCCGGCCTGCACGCCACCGAGTTGCTCGGCGCGGTTCAGAAGGCACTCGTCGAGAAGGCCGGCATCGACGCCGGCGACGTGGAGCAGATCATCGGCGGCTGCGTCACCCAGTACGGCGAGCAGTCCAACAACATCACCCGCGTCGGCTGGCTGACCGCCGGACTGCCCGAGCACGTCGGGGCCACCACCATCGACTGCCAGTGCGGCAGCGCCCAGCAGGCCAACCACCTCGTCGCCGGCCTGATCGCCGGCGGCGCCATCGACATCGGTATCGCGTGCGGCATCGAGGCGATGAGCCGCGTCGGGCTGGGCGCCAACGCCGGCCCGGACCGAAGCATCATCCGCGCGTCGTCGTGGGATATCGACATGCCCAACCAGTTCGAGGCCGCCGAGCGAATCGCCAAGCGGCGCGGCATCACCCGCGACGACGTGGACGCACTGGGGCTGGCATCGCAGGCCAAGGCCAAGCAGGCCTGGGCCGAAGGCCGATTCGACCGCGAGGTCTCCCCCATCTCCGCGCCGGTGCTGGACGAGAACAAGCAGCCGACCGCCGAGTGGGCCCCGGTGACCCGCGACCAGGGTCTGCGCGACACCACCGCCGAGGCGCTGTCCTCCCTCAAGCCCGTGATCGACGGCGGCGTGCACACCGCGGGTACGTCCTCGCAGATCTCCGACGGCGCCGCCGCGGTGCTGTGGATGGACAGTGATGTGGCCAAAGCGCATGGCCTGAAGCCGCGTGCGCGGATTGTCGCGCAGGCCAATGTCGGCGCCGAGACCTACTACCACCTGGACGGTCCGGTCCAGTCAACCGCCAAGGTGCTGGAGAAGGCGGGGATGAAGCTCGGTGACATCGACCTGGTCGAGATCAACGAGGCGTTCGCGTCGGTGGTGCTGTCCTGGGCGCAGGTGCACGGAGCCGACATGGACAAGGTGAACGTCAACGGCGGCGCGATCGCGCTCGGACACCCGGTGGGCTCCACCGGTGCCCGGCTGATCACCACCGCGCTGCACGAGCTGGAGCGCACCGGCAAGGGAACCGCACTGATCACCATGTGCGCCGGCGGCGCTCTGTCCACCGGCACCATCATCGAGCGGATCTAGGTCCCATCCGGTGATCACCGACGCGGACCGCATCGCCGCCGCGCAGGCCTACATCAACGCGCTTGCCAGCCACCGGGCGCACGACGTGCCGTTCGCACCGGACTGCACCCGTGTCGAGGTCGGCCTCAAGACCGGCTTCTCCGGAAAGCACCTGCGCCGCAGTCTCAATCGGGGTCTGCAGTACCGGGTGATCCGAGCCGTGACGACACCGGAGTTCACTGTGGACGGTGACACCGTTCGGGCCCGTTTCGAACTGTCGACGAAACCCACCCTGGCGGGACGCCGCGTTGGCGCCCGCGTCGACGAGACGTTTCTGATCCCGGCCGACGACCCGTCCGGGCGGGCGCAGATCCACCACATCAACGCCTCGATCCGCCCGTTCCTGACCCGATAGGATCCCGTCATGGTCGACGCGCCCAAACCCCTGAGCCCGAAGCAGGTCGAGAACCTCAACTCGAAGGCGGTCGGCACCGGCATCAAGTGGATGTCGAAGTTCAACACGTGGGCGTACAAGGCCACCGGTGGCCGGATCGGCTACAAGTGGCGCGGCGGATCCAACCGGTTCAGCGCGCCTCCCCCGGTCGGCATCCTGACGACGATCGGCCGCAAGTCCGGCGAACCGCGCGAAAGCCCGTTGCTGTTCCTGCGCGAGGGTGATCGCGTCGTGCTGGTCGCCTCGCAGGGCGGCCGGGCGACGAATCCCATGTGGTATCTGAACGTCAAGGCGAATCCGCAGGTGACGTTCCAGATCAAGAACGAGAAGCTCAAACTGATTGCCCGTGAGGCGACTGACGCCGAGCGCGACGAGTACTGGCCGAAGCTCGACGCGATGTACCCGGACTTCGCGAACTACCGGTCCTATACCGACCGTAAGATCCCGATCCTGATCTGCGACCCCGAATAGTCCTGTCGGGCGGTCTGCTGCTGAGTCATCCGCTGACCAACACGGCATCACCGTCGATCCCGAACCGTCGTTTCTGACCAAGACCTTCGTCAACGTACGCGAACTGATCACCGCCCCGCAGACTGCCGTCCACAACATCAGGAAGGCGTTCGCGACCGGCGATCTGGCGGTGATCTCCGACTCCTTCGTACAGGCTGTCGTCGAGGTCGTACTGGCACCGGTGAGATTCGTCGCCGCAGTCGCCCCACCAAGAACACCGCTACCGAGGACACCGTCACCCACGCGGATGCGCCGAAGAAACGACACCGCGACGGTGGCGTCTGTGGATGTGGATGCGGAGGAGTCCGGCGCCCGCGAGGCTGACGTGGCCGAGTCCGAGTCCCCTGCGCCCGACACCGATGACATCGACAGCGGCGCCGCGGATCCTGTGGGCGCCGAGGCCGCCTGATCCCTCAGGCGCCGTAGACCGGCACCGGTGTGCGCGCCTTGGCCAGTAGGTCGGAAACCACGGGCCCCAGCTCGGCAGGATCCCATCGGGCGCCCTTGTCGATCTCGGGGCCGTGCGCCCAGCCTTCGGCGACGCGGATCTTGCCGCCCTCGACCTCGAACACCCTGCCGGTGACATCGCGTGACTCGACACTGCCCAGCCACACCACCAGCGGCGAGATGTTCTCCGGCGCCATCGAATCGAAGTCCTTGTCCTGGGTGGCCATCATGTCGGCGAACACGGTCTCGGTCATCCGGGTGCGCGCCGACGGGGCGATCGCGTTCACGCTCACGCCGTAGCGGCCCATCTCGGCGGCGGCGACCAGCGTCAGCGCCGCGATACCGGCCTTGGCCGCGCTGTAGTTGGCCTGACCGACGCTGCCCTGAAGTCCCGCACCGGAACTGGTGTTGATGATGCGCGCGTCCACGGTCTCTCCGGCCTTGGACTTGGCCCGCCAGTATGCGGCGGCGTGCTTCATCGTCGCGAAGTGCCCCTTCAGGTGCACCGCGGTGACGGCGTCGAACTCTTCCTCGCTGGTGTTGGCGAACATCCGGTCGCGCACGATGCCGGCGTTGTTCACCAGCACATCGAGACCGCCGAAGCGCTCGACCGCCGTCTGGATCAGGCCCTCGGCCTGCGCCCAGTCAGCCACGTTGGCGCCACTGGTGACCGCTTCCCCACCGGCGGCGACGATCTCGTCGACGACTTCCTGGGCGGCACTGCCGCCACCTGCCGGCGACCCGTCGAGTCCGACGCCGATGTCATTGACCACGACGCGCGCCCCCTCGGCGGCGAACGCCAGCGCGTGCGCCCTACCGATTCCGCCACCAGCACCCGTCACGATCACCACGCGGCCGTCGAGCAGTCCCATTGTTCGTTTCTCTCCTTACTTGATGTCGGCAGTGGTGGTCGACAGGTAGTGCGGCGGTTCCCCGCCACCGTGCACCTCCAGCGACGCACCGCTGATGTAGGACGCCGCTTCGGAGGCCAGAAACGCTGTGGCCCAACCGATGTCCTCGGGTTTGGCCAGCCGCCCCAGCGGCACGTTCTTCGATATCGCCGCGATCGACTCGGCGTCTCCGTAGAAGAGCTCCGACTGCTCGGTCTCCACCATGCCGACCACGACAGAGTTCACCCTGACCTTCGGCGCCCATTCCACGGCCAGCGTCGCGGTGAGGTTGTCGATGCCGGCCTTCGCGGCGCCGTACGCCGCGGTGCCGGGAGTGGGCCGATGCCCGCTGACGCTGGAAATGTTGACGATCGAGCCGCCGGCAGGCTGGCGCTGCATCACCGCGTTGGCGTGAGTCGAGACTGACAGTGCGCCAAGAAGATTCAGTTGCAAGATCTTGGCGCTGAACTTGGCCGACGCCTCCGCGGCCAGCACGTAGGGAGACCCGCCGGCGTTGTTCACCACCACGTCGAGCCGGCCGTGGTCGGCCACGATCCCGTCGACCAGATCCTTGACCGACTCATCCTCGCGGATGTCGCACGGCCGGAATTCATACGGGGATCCCTCGACCGGGCGGCGCGCGCACGTCACCACGGTGGCGCCCTGGTCGGCGAAGACCTTGCTGATGCCGGCACCCACGCCGCGCACCCCACCGGTGACGAGCACGATGCGTCCGGCCAGGCCCAGCGCGATGCCGCTGCGGGCACTGTCGACGGCGTCAGTCACTGTGCTAGCGTACCAAGCAAGTGCTTGCTTAGGTAGCGACCCAGGAGTTTGCATGCCGATCACCACAAAGACCGTGGAGCCGGGCATCGTGTCCGTCACGGTCGACTACCCACCCGTCAACGCGATTCCGTCGCGCGGCTGGTTCGAGCTGGCCGACGCCGTCACCGCCGCCGGGCGCGACCAGAGCACCCATGTGGTGATCCTGCGGGCCGAAGGACGCGGCTTCAACGCCGGCGTCGACATCAAGGAGATGCAGAACACCGAAGGGTTCACCGCGCTGATCGATGCCAATCGCGGTTGCTACGAAGCGTTTCGGTCGGTCTACGAGTGCGCGGTGCCCGTCGTCGCAGCGGTGAACGGCTTCTGCGTCGGCGGGGGCATCGGCCTGGTCGGCAACTCCGACGTCATCGTCGCCTCCGACGACGCGAAGTTCGGGTTGCCCGAGGTCGAGCGCGGCGCACTCGGCGCGGCCACCCACCTCTCGCGACTGGTGCCCCAGCACCTGATGCGGCGACTGTTCTTCACGGCCGCCACCGTCACCGCTGACACGCTGCACCACTTCGGGTCGGTGCACGAGGTGGTGCCGCGGGCCGAACTCGACGAGGCCGCGCTGCGCGTCGCGCGCGACATCGCATCGAAAGACACCCGGGTGATCCGCGCGGCCAAGGAGGCGCTGAACTTCATCGACGTCCAGCCCGTCAACGCGAGATACCGGATGGAACAGGGCTTCACGTTCGAACTCAACCTCGCCGGCGTGTCCGACGAGCACCGCGACGCCTTCGCGGGCACGGACAAGGGGAAACAGTGACAGACAAGAGAAAAACTCTGGACGAGGCGGTGTCCTCGATCGAGAGCGGGATGACCATCGGCATCGGCGGGTGGGGGTCGCGGCGCAAGCCGATGGCCTTGGTCCGCGCGTTGCTGCGCACCGATGTCACCGACCTGACCGTGGTGACCTACGGCGGCCCGGACCTCGGGCTGCTGTGCTCGGCCGGCAAGGTCAAGCGGGTCTACTACGGCTTCGTGTCGCTGGACTCACCGCCGTTCTACGATCCGTGGTTCGCCAGGGCGCGCACCTCGGGCTCGATCGAGGCCCGCGAGATGGACGAGGGCATGCTGCGCTGCGGCCTGCAGGCAGCCGCACAGCGACTGCCGTTCCTGCCGATCCGGGCCGGTCTCGGCAGCGACGTCCGCGCGTTCTGGGGCGATGAACTCAAGACCGTGCGATCGCCCTACCCGACGGGCTCCGGCCACGAAGAGCTCATCGCGATGCCGGCGCTTAACCTGGACGTGGCGCTGGTGCACCTCAATCTCGGCGACGAGCGGGGCAATGCCGCCTATACCGGCATCGACCCGTACTTCGACGACCTGTTCCTGATGTCGGCACAGCAACGGCTGCTGTCGGTGGACAAGGTGGTATCCACCGAGGAACTGGTGAAATCTGTTCCGCCGCAAGCGCTGCTGGTCAACCGGATGATGGTCGACACGGTGGTGGAGGCGCCCAACGGCGCCCACTTCACCACGGCCGAGCCCGACTACCGGCGCGACGAGAAGTTCCAGCGCCACTACGCCGAGGCGGCCGGCTCCGACGAGGCATGGGCCGAGTTCGTCAAGACCTACCTGTCGGGCAGCGAGGCCGACTACCAGGCCGCGGTGCGCAGGTTCAAAGAAGCATTGGAGGCGTCGAAGTGATGTCCACCACCCGCGCCGAGATCTGTGCCGTCGCGTGCGCCGAATTGTTCCGCGACGCAGGCGAGATCATGGTCAGCCCGATGACCACCATCGTGTCGATCGGCGCCCGGCTGGCCCGGTTGACGTTCTCCCCCGACATCGTGCTGACCGACGGGGAGGCCCGCCTGATCGCCGACACCCCGGCCATCGGCGCCGCCGCGGCGATCGAGGGCTGGATGCCGTTCGGCCGCGTCTTCGAGACGCTGGCGTGGGGCCGCCGGCATGTCGTGATGGGCGCCAACCAGATCGACCGCTACGGCAATCAGAACCTGTCCGCGTTCGGTCCGCTGCAGCATCCGACCCGCCAGATGTTCGGCGTGCGGGGCGCACCCGGGAACACGATCAACCACGCCACAAGCTACTGGGTGGGCAACCATTCCAAGCGCGTGTTCGGCACTGAAGTCGACATCGTGTCCGGCATCGGTTGGGACAAAGTCGATCCCGACAATCCGGCCTACCGGTTCGTCAACGTCTACCGGGTGGTCACCAACCTCGGCGTGTTCGACTTCAACGGCCCGGACCACCAGATGCGCGCCGTGTCGCTGCACCCCGGTGTCGAACCGGACCAGGTCGCGGAGAACACCTCATTCGAGGTGCACGGCCTCGGCGAGGCCGAGAGCACCCGGCTTCCGTCAGCCGAGGAGCAGAAGCTGCTGCGTGAGGTGATCGACCCGAAATCGCTGCGGGACAGGGAAGTCAAGGTATGAGTCGGCTCAGCACGCCGCTGACCGAACTGGTCGGCATCGAGCATCCGGTGGTGCAGACCGGGATGGGATGGGTGGCCGGCGCGCGGCTGGTCTCGGCGACCTCGAATGCCGGCGGTCTGGGAATTCTGGCCTCGGCGACCATGACGCTCGAGGAGCTCACCACCGCGGTGGCCAAGGTCAAGGCTGCCACCGACAAGCCGTTCGGGATCAACATCCGCGCCGACGCCGGTGATGCGAACCAGCGCGTCGACCTGCTGATCCGCGAAGGCGTCAAGGTCGCGTCATTCGCTCTCGCGCCGAAGCCGGAACTGATCGCGAAACTGAAAGACGCTCAAGTGGTGGTCATTCCGTCGGTCGGCCTGGCCAAACACGCCAAGAAGGTCGCCGGCTGGGGCGCCGACGCGGTGATCGTGCAGGGCGGCGAGGGCGGTGGGCACACCGGCCCGATCGCGACCACGCTGCTGCTGCCGTCCGTGCTCGACGCCGTCGCCGGCACCGGGATGCCGGTGATCGCCGCGGGCGGCTTCTTCGACGGAAGGGGTCTTGCCGCCGCGCTGTCCTACGGCGCCGCGGGGGTCGCGATGGGCACCCGGTTCCTGCTGACGTCGGACTCGACGGTGCCCGATGCGGTCAAACAGCGCTATCTGAACGCCGCGCTGGACGGCACCGTGGTGTCGACCAAGGTCGACGGTATGCCGCACCGCGTGCTGCGCACCGGGCTGGTCGAGAAGCTGGAAAGCGGTTCGCCGGTCCGGGGCCTCTCGGCGGCGGTGCTCAACGCTCAGAAGTTCAAGAAGATGTCCGGCATGACCTGGAAGTCGATGATCACCGACGGGCTGGCCATGCGGCACGGTAAGGACCTGACCTGGTCGCAGGTGGTGATGGCCGCCAATACCCCGATGCTGCTCAAGGCGGGTCTGGTCGAGGGCAACACCGAGGCCGGTGTGCTGGCCTCGGGTCAGGTGGCCGGGATCATCGAGGATCTGCCGTCGTGCGCGGAGCTGGTGCCCGCGATCGTCGCCGATGCCATCGAGCATCTTCGCTCTGCCACGGGCATGATCACCGGGTAGGTCTTCACCGGGCATGCTTCGGGTATTGAGAACGCATGTCGGATCTCGCGGAGTGGTTCCTCACCGAAGAGGAGCGCGGCAACCCTCACTCCCGGCTGCCCGCCTGGTGTGCGGGCAGCCGCGCGGAGCCGCTGATCCACGGCGCGACCTACTTCGACCAGCTGGTCACCGAAGTGGAGGCGTTACGCGCCGGTGACCACCTGTTCTTCACCGACTGGCGCGGTGACCCCGGCCAGAAGATGCGTGACGACGGACCGACAGTCGCCCAGCTCTTCTGCCACGCCGCCGAGCGCGGCGTCGTGGTCAAAGGTCTCGTGTGGCGTTCGCATCTCGACAGATTCGCCTACAGCGAGGAAGAGAACCAGCACCTGGGCGAGGCGATCGAGAAGGCCGGCGGAGAGGTGCTGCTCGACCAGCGGGTCCGCTTCGGCGGTTCCCACCACCAGAAGCTCGTCGTGCTGCGCCATCCGGACGCCCCCGACCGTGACGTCGCCTTCGCCGGAGGAATCGACCTGTGCCATTCCCGGCGCGACGACGCATCTCATCGCGGGGACCCTCAAGCGGTCCGGATGGCGAAAAGCTACGGTGACCACCCGCCGTGGCATGACGTGCAGCTGCGGCTGCAGGGCCCGGTGGTCGGCGCGCTGGATACCGCGTTCCGAGAGCGCTGGACCGACCCCGCCCAGCTGGACATGCTGTCGCCGGTCGCCTGGATCCGCGACAAGCTGCGCGGCGCCGACCTCGAACCCGGTGAACTACCCGAACAACCGCCCGACCCACCGCCCTGCGGGCGGCACACGGTACAGGTGCTGCGCACCTATCCCGACGCGCATTTCGAGTACGATTTCGCCCCTGACGGCGAGCGGAGCATCGCCAGGGGATATAGCAAGGCGGTACGCCGCGCCCGCCGGCTGATCTATCTGGAGGACCAGTATCTGTGGTCGAAGCGGGTGGCTCAGTTGTTCGCCGGTGCCCTCGCCGACAATCCTGACCTGCATCTGGTGGCCGTGGTCCCGCGTCATCCCGATGTCGACGGCAGGCTGGCGCTGCCGCCCAACCTGATCGGCCGTCGCGAGGCGATCGAGGCCTGCAGCCGGGTCAGCCCTGAGCGTGTGCATGTGTTCGACCTCGAAAACCATTGGAGTACACCTGTCTACGTACATGCGAAGGTATGCGTGGTGGACGACGTGTGGGCCAGCGTCGGCAGCGACAACTTCAACCGACGGTCCTGGACCCATGACAGCGAGCTGTCGTGCGCGGTGCTGGACGACGACGGCGTGTTCGCGCGGGATCTGCGGCTGCGGTTGCTGCGTGAGCACCTCGACCGTGCCGAGGACGGTAGCCAGGACGGCGGGCTGGCCGAACCACACACCGCTGTCGCGGAGATCATCGCCTCGGCTGAGGCACTCGAAGACTGGCACAGGGCCGGGCGGCAGGGTCCGCGCCCGGCGGGCCGACTGCGTCCGCACCGGCCCGAGCGGCTGAGCCGGTTGACCCGGCTGTGGGCGGGACCGGCCTACCGGATGTTCTACGACCCGGGCGGGCGGAACTACCGCGACCGCGTCCGGGGCCGGTGGTGATCACACATTTGACACGCGTCCAGCGATTCCGCCGTGCGCTCGATGCGAGCTTCCTAGACTCGGCCGCATGAAGACCAACGCGGCGATTCTGTGGGAGTACGGCGGAGACTGGACGGTGGAGGAAATCGACCTCGATCCGCCGGGTGACGGTGAGGTGCTGGTGTCCTGGGAGGCCACCGGTCTGTGCCATTCCGACGAACACATCCGCACCGGCGATCTGCCCGCCCCGCTGCCCCTGATCGGCGGCCACGAGGGTGCGGGTATCGTCCGCGAGGTCGGTCCGGGCGTCGTCGGTCTCGCGCCGGGCGACCACGTCGTGGCGTCGTTCCTGCCCGCCTGTGGGCGGTGCCGGTTCTGCTCGACCGGCCATCAGAACCTATGCGACCTCGGCGCGATGATCATGGCCGGCACTCAGCTCGACGGCACCTACCGCCGCCACATCCGCGGACAGGACGTCGGCGTGATGGCGCTCGTCGGCACGTTCTCCCAGTACGGGACCGTGCCGGAGGCGTCCATCGTCAAGATCGACGACGACCTGCCGCTGTCGCGGGCGTGCCTGCTCGGCTGCGGCGTCACCACCGGCTGGGGTTCGGCGGTCAACACCGCCGACGTCTCCCCCGGCGACACCGTCGTCGTCATCGGGTTGGGCGGCATCGGCAGCGGCGCGATCCAGGGCGCCCGGCTGGCCGGCGCCGAGAAGATCGTCGTCGTCGAACCGGTGGAATCGAAGCGGGACTTGGCATTCCGGTTCGGTGCCACACACTTCGTGACCTCGATGGAAGAGGCGACCGCGTTGGTCGCCGAGCTCACCCGCGGGGTGATGGCCGACTCGGCGATCCTGACCGTCGGTCTGCTGGAGGGCTCGATGCTCGAGGAGGCTGCCAACATCATCCGCAAGGGCGGGGCCGTGGTGATGACGGCGCTGTCGACGATGGCCGATAATCAGCCGACGCTGGGCATGATGATGTTCACGCTGTTCCAGAAGCGGCTGCTCGGCAGCCTCTACGGCGAGGCCAACCCGCGCGCCGACATCCCGCGGCTGCTGTCGCTGTACCGCGAGGGCAAGTTGCTGCTGGACGAGACCGTCACCCACGAGTACAAGCTGGCCGAGGTCAACGAGGGCTACGAGGACATGCGCTCCGGACGCAACATCCGCGGCGTGATCCTGCACGACCACTGAGCCCGCCGAAATCGCATTCCACGTGCGGATTTCGCGAAAAACGGCGCGTGGAATGCGATTTCGGCGTCAGCCGGCGAGGGCAGGGGTGCTGAATGGGTGGCTCGTGCGAGCCGCCAGATACTCCGGACGCGGGGTTTCGGCCCGGTACGGCGCCACCAGCCGGTTCTGCACAGAGTTGAACACCAGAAAGATGTTCGACCTTGGGTACGGCGTGATGTTCGAACCCGATCCGTGCATGATGTTGCAGTCGAACCACAGCGCGGTTCCCGCGGGCCCGGTGACCTGCTCGATGCCGTGCCGATCGGCGGCTGCGGTCAAGGTGGCGCGGCTCGGTACGCCGATCTCCTGCTTGACCAATGACGACGCGTGATTGTCGCGGGGTGTGGCACCGACGCAGGGGTAGAACACCCGGTGCGACCCGGGCATCACCATCAACGAGCCGTTGTATGGAAAGTTCTGCGTCAGCGCGATCGAGCATGAGACCGCACGCATCTCGGGCATGCCGTCCTCGGCGTGCCAGGTCTCGAAATCGGAGTGCCAGTAGAAGCCGGTGCCGGTGAAGCCGGGCATCATGTTGATGCGCGCCTGATGCAGATAAACGTCGCTACCCAGAAGCTGACGGGCGACGGGAAGCACGGTGTCGAGGGTGACGACCTCGCCGATCAGATCGCTGAACAGGTGCGGCTGGAACACCGACCGGACGCTGCCACCGGGCTCGCGGATGATCCGTGGGTCCTGCCCGTCCGATGTCGCCGCAACGCGGTCGAGTTCTGCGGTCAACGCCGGCAGCCAGGCCGCCTCCACGGTGTCGGACCGCACCAGATAGCCGTTGCGCGCCATGGACTGCAGATCAGATTCGGCGAGCGGGCCGTGGGCCGATGTACCCCAGACCGTCGGCTCCGCGCGCGTGATCGGGTCGATCTGCTCATCGAGCCGGGTGGGGTACCGGTCTGCGCTCTGCGAGGGATGCTCGGAACTCAACTCGCCCGCACCGCCGGGGGGTAGGCGCCGTTCTCGTCGTGGACCTCCTGGCCGGTGACGGGCGGGTTGAACACACATAGCATGCGCATCGTGGTCTCACAGGTGACCCGGTGCCGCTCATGACCGTTGAGCAGATACATGGTGCCGGGCCGCAAGGGATACACCTCGCCGGTCTCATGATCGGTGAGCGTGCCTGTGCCCTCCACGACCCAGACGGCCTCCACATGGTGCTGATAGTGGAACTCGCTCACCGAGTTCGCGTCGATGGTGGTCTCGTGAAAAGAGAACCCGACGCCGTCGTCGGCCAGGATGATCCGCTTGGACCGCCAATGCTTGGCTGCCACATCGCGATTCGTCCCGGTAATCTCGTCAGTGGTGCGGACGATCAACGGTCTGCACGCTCCTTTCTGTAGATGGTTCGGCGGTCGTTCAGGCGACGGTCACCGCGATCGACTCGGCGAGGATGTCGATGCCTGTGTCCAGCTCCTCTTCGGATGTCGTCAGCGGGGGTAGTAGCTTGATCACCTCGTCGGACGGACCGCTGGTCTCCATCAGCAGGCCCCGCTCGAACGCGGCGGCGCACGCCGCACCCGCCAGCGCCGCATCCTCGAACTTCAGCCCCTGGGCCAACCCGCGCCCACGGGCACTGATGCCCGGGTGGCTCGCGGCGATACCGTCGAGCCGCTCTCGAACCCGCTGACCTTTGGCCAGTGTGTCCTCGACGAATGTTTCGGTCTCCCAATAGGTTTCGAGCGCTTTGGCGGCGGTGACGAAAGCCGGGTTGTGGCCCCGGAAGGTCCCGTTGTGCTCACCGGGAGCCCATACGTCGAGTTCGCGGCGGAACAGGGTCAGCGCCATCGGCAGTCCATAACCGCTGATCGACTTCGACAGCGTGACGATATCGGGGACGATACCGGCCTCTTCGAAGCTGAAGAACGGACCTGTCCGCCCGCACCCCATCTGGACATCGTCGACGATGAGCAGGATCTCACGACGCTGACACAACTCGGCCAGCCCGCGCAGCCACTCCACCCGCGCCACGTTGAGACCGCCTTCGCCCTGTACGGTTTCGACGATGACGGCAGCCGGTCGATTCAGGCCGCTGCCGGAGTCGTCGAGCACACGCTCGAACCAATGGAAATCCTCCGTGACCCCGCCGAAGTAGTTGTCGTACGGCATCGGCGTCGCATGGACCAGTGGGATTCCGGCACCGGCGCGCTTCATCGAGTTGCCGGTGACCGACAAAGCCCCGAGCGTCATTCCGTGAAATGCGTTGGTGAAACTGATGATCGACTCGCGGCCGGTCACCTTGCGGGCGAGTTTGAGCGCTGCCTCGACCGTGTTCGCCCCGGTCGGTCCCGGGAACTGCACTTTGTAGTCGAGTCCGCGCGGCCGCAGGATCAGCCGCTCGAACGTCTCGAGGAAGCGGGTCTTGGCTTCGGTCGCCATGTCCAGCGAGTGCACGATCATGTCGCTGGACAGGTAATCGAGCAGCGGCTCCTTGAGGATCGGATTGTTGTGTCCGTAGTTCAAAGCCCCTGCGCCGGCGAAGAAATCAAGATAGCGGCAACCAGAGGTGTCGGTCACCCACGATCCCTGGGCGGTAGCCATGGTGGCCGGCCAGCCGCGGCAGTAGCTGCGAACCTCCGATTCGACGGAGCTGTACACCGCTGGGAGATCGGGTTCTTCGGGACGGACGATGGTGGCTGGAGTTGACATGTGTCCTTTCGGTGGTGGTCAGTCGACCAGGGGTGTCGCGAGCGGACCGATTCGCAGAAGTGGCTCGTCCTCGTGGTTTCCGCCGGAATCGAGTTGAGCAGAGGTGAAGTGGGGTTGTTCGACGATACGGACGCCGTGCCGCCTGGCGAATGCGCCGAAGAAGGCCCGCGAGGCCGCGTTGTCCGGTGACACGGTGGCCTCGACGGTGACCGGATGACCGTGGCGGTCACGCCGCACCCTGTCGACCAAGGTGTCCAGCATGACGCCGGCCAGTCCGGTACCGCGCGCGGAAGCGGCGACGGCGACCTGCCAGACGAATAGGACGTCGGGCCGGGCTGGGGGGAAGTAGGCGGTGATCAAACCGCAGAGATCGCCGTCCCGGTCCGCCACTATCGTGGTGTCGGCAAAGTCCGTGGCCATCAGCAGATAGGTGTACGTCGAGTTCACATCGAGCACGCCGGTGTCGGCAACAAGACCGTGCATCGCGATCGCGTCCCGATCAGACGGTCGCCGAAGAAAGCGGGCCCATGAATTGCTGCGTACCACAGCGCTTTTCGCAGCGGTTGTCCACGTGCGCGGCGCAAGGTCTGCGCCAGGCGGCACAGGTATGTTCACTTTTGAGATCACCACCGAACAGAGTTTTCGTGCGTCATCAGTTACGTCATCGGTGCTCCGACCGTATTCCGGCAAAGGTTTGACGCGCAAGCCTCCGATGGCCGCCCAGATACGGAATCCCATTCCCGCTGCGGCGCGCTGACGGCGGCGTTTCCGCCCATCAGCAGCTCACAGCACCTTCTCAGCTGTGATCAAATCGTTACCTTGGCTCCGGCGCGGTGATCCATCTCACAAGACAGCGCGAGACGGGCCACACACGAACGAGCACGCCTTTACCGGCGTGGCGCCACGGTTACCTGATCTTCAGAGTCGTTCGATGATCGTGACGTTCGCGGTGCCGCCGCCCTCACACATCGTCTGCAGGCCGTAGCGCCCGCCGGTGCGCTCCAGCGTGTTCAGCATCGTGGCGAAAAGCTTTGCGCCCGTGGCGCCGAGCGGATGGCCGAGAGCGATCGCGCCACCGTTCGGGTTGACCTTATCCGGGTCGGCCTTGGTCTCCTTGAGCCAGGCCTGTACGACCGGCGCGAACGCCTCGTTGATCTCGACGGTGTCGATGTCGTCGATCGACAGCCCGGTCTTGTCGAGCGCGTAGCGGGTGGCCGGGATAGGGCCGGTGAGCATGAACACGGGATCGGCGCCGCGGGCGCTGATGTGGTGGATGCGCGCGCGGGGTTTGAGGCCGTGCTCCTTGACCGCCTTCTCAGAGGCGAGCAGCACGGCGCTGGCGCCGTCGGAGATCTGGCTCGCCATCGCCGCGGTCAGCCGTCCCCCGTCGACGAGGGTCTTCAGGCCCGCCATCTTCTCCAGCGAGGTGTCACGCGGGCCCTCGTCGATCGCGAAGCTGCCGCCTTCCACGTCGACCGGGATGATCTCGTTCTCGAAGTGGCCCGCCCGGATCGCGGCCTGCGCGCGCTGGTGGCTGGTCAGTGCGAACTGCTCCATGTCCTCACGGGAGATGTCCCACTTCTCGGCGATCATCTCGGCGCCGCGGAACTGCGAGATCTCCTGGTCCCCGTAACGGTGCAGCCAGCTCTTGGATTCGTTTGTCGGAGAAGTGAATCCGAACTGCTCGCCGACGATCATCGCGGAGCTGATCGGGATCTGGCTCATGTTCTGCATTCCGCCGGCGACGATCAGATCAGCGGTGCCCGACAGGATCGCCTGTGCACCGAACGAGATCGCCTGCTGGCTGGAACCACATTGGCGGTCGACGGTCACACCGGGCACTTCTTCCGGGTAGCCGGCGGCGAGCCAGGACAGCCGCGCGATGTTGCCGGCCTGCGGGCCGATTGCGTCGACGCAGCCGGCGACGACGTCGTCAACGGCGGCCGGGTCGACGTCGTTGCGCGCGAACAGGCCGCGCCATCCCGCCGCACCGAGATCGACCGGATGCATGCCGGCCAGCGACCCGTTGCGCTTGCCGATCGCGGTGCGTACAGCGTCGATGACATACGCCTCAGCCATTGCTGCTCTCCTTGCTTGTTGGCCCGGCGGTTATCCCGCCGAGAACGATCGAAAGGTACTGCTGGCCCACCTCTTGCGCGGTCAACGGTCCACCGGGCTGGTACCAGCGGACCGACACCCAGGTGGTGTCGCGGATGAACCGATACACCAGGTCGACGTCGACATCGGGGCGGAAATAGCCTTCCGCGATGCCCTGGGTGAGCACGTCCACCCACATTTTGCGCTGCTCTTTGTTGCGTTCCTCGACATAGCTGAACCGCTCGTGGGAGGACAACCGTTTCGCCTCGTCTTGATAGATCACCACCTCGGCATGCCGGGTCGCGATGGCCTCGAATGACGCCATGAACAGACCTTTGAGGCGCTCCAACGGGTTGGACTCGGTTTCGATGATCTGCTGGTAGCGCGCGAACAGCCAGTCCAGGAAGCCGCGCAGCACCTCGTCGACCATCTCCTCCTTGGACGAGAAGTGGTGGTAGAGGCTGCCCGACAGGATCCCGGCCGAGTCGGCAATGTCACGCACGGTGGTGGCACGCAGGCCGCGCTCGGCGAACATCGTCGCGGCGAGCGCGAGCAGCTCGTCGCGCCGGGTATTGGCCTGCGGGGCCTGTTCACCGCTCATGCGCGCTGGCTCGACACCGAGATCACCTCGCCGGTCAGGTAACTCGAGTAGTCGCTGGCCAGGAACGCGATGGTGGCCGCGACCTCCCACGGCTCGGCGGCGCGGCCGAACGCCTCACCCTCGGCGAGCCGGTCCAGCAGCTCGGAACTGCTGGTCTTCTCCAGGAACCTGTGCCGGGCGATGCTGGGCGACACCGCGTTGATGCGCACCCCGTACTCGACTGCCTCGATTGCACTGCAACGAGTCAGGGCCATCACACCGGCCTTTGCCGCGGCGTAGTGGGACTGGGAATGCTGTGCGCGCCAACCCAGCACGCTGGCATTGTTGACGATCACGCCGCCGTGCGGTGCGTCGCGGAAGTAGCGCAACGCGGCGCGCGTCGCACGCATCACCGACGTCAGCGTCACGTTGAGCACACGGTCCCATTCATCGTCGGTCATGTCGATGACCGGGGTCTGGCCACCCAGACCGGCGTTGTTGACCAGAACGTCGAGCCGGCCGGCCTTTTCCACCGTGGAGCTGATCAGCGCGTCGACGGCTTCGGTGGAGGTGACGTCGCAGACCACCGAGTCGACCTTGCCCAGCCCGAGCGCGGCGAGTTCGTCACGCGTCTGCCCCAGCCGGCGTTCGTGATAGTCGGACACGACGACGTCGGCGCCTTCGAGCAGTGCGCGCCGCGCCGTCGTCGACCCGATGCCGGTGCCCGCCGCGGCGGTCACCAACACGACCTTGCCCTTGAGCAGGCCGTGGCCCTCGATCTCGGGGGGCGCGACAGAAAGATCGGTCATGAACCTTTGGCCTCCCTGGGCAGTCCGAGCACCCGCTCGGCGATGATGTTGCGCTGAATCTCGTTGGATCCGCCGTAGATGGTGTCCGAGCGGGAGAACAGGTACAGCCGCTGCCATTCGCTGAACTCGCCGTCGGGCAGGGTCAGCCCGGCCATCCCCTGGACGTCCATCGCGATCTCGCCGAGCTCGCGATGCCAGTTCGCCCACAACAGTTTCGACACTGAGTCTTTTCCGGCGGCCGATGCCGCCCCTTCGACATCCATGGTCGCCAGCGCGTACGAGCGCATCGCCTTCAGACCCGCCCACGACCGGGTCAGCCGCTCCCGGATCAGTGGGTCGTCAGCCGCGCCGGTGCGCTTGGCCAACTCGACGAGGTTGGAATGCTCACGCGCATAACGGATCTGCTGACCGAGTGTGGACACACCGCGCTCGAACGTCAGTGTCCCCATGGCCACCCTCCACCCGTCGCCGGGCTCGCCCACCACGAGGTCGGCGTCGGTGCGGGCGTCGTCGAAGAACACCTCGTTGAACTCGGAGTCGCCGGTGAGCTGGATGATCGGGCGGATCTCAACCCCGGGCTGGTCCAGCGGAACCAGCAGATAGGACAGGCCGGCGTGCCGCTTGGAGCCCTTCTCGGTGCGGGCCACCACGAAGCACCACTGAGCCCAGTGCGCGAGCGACGTCCAGACCTTCTGTCCATTGATGACCCACTGATCGCCGTCGAGTGCCGCGGTGGTGGACACGTTGGCCAGGTCGCTGCCGGCGCCCGGCTCGGAGTAACCCTGCGACCACAGTTCGGTGACGTCGAGAATGTTCGGCAGGAATCGCTTCTGTTGTTCGGGGGTGCCGTACGCGATCAGTGTCGGGCCGAGCAACTCCTCGCCGAGGTGGTTGACCTTGTCGGGGGCGTTGGCCTTGGCGTACTCCTCGTAGAACGCGACGCGGTGCGCCACCGACAGACCACGGCCGCCGTGCTCTTCAGGCCACCCCAGACAGGTCAGCCCCGCGGCGGCCAGATGACGGTTCCACGCCAGCCGCTCCTCGAAGGCCTCATGCTCGCGGCCGGGGCCTCCCAGACCCTTCAGCGCGGCGTAGTCACCGACCAGATTCTCGGCGAGCCAGTCGCGGACCTCAGCCCTGAACTCCTGGACCTCTATCACCCCTGTAGGGTAGCCTACCAAGCACTTGCTTGGGTAGCCGATCCCTAGAGGAGCATCGATGACGACCGCCGGTGGGCAGGAGCGCAGCGACCGGGAAAGGGACCGGCGGCGGACCACTCCCGCGGCTCTCGATCGGATCGCGCGCGAGCTTCCCGACCACGACGCGGTGGTGGCGGGCGGCCCTCAGGCCAGGACGCTCACATTCTCCGAACTGCGCGCCGAGGTCCGCCGGGCCGCCGCGGCGATGATCGATCTGGGCATCAAACCGGGCGACCGGGTGGCGATCTGGTCGCCGAACACCTGGCACTGGGTGGTCGCGTGCCTGGCCATTCACCACGCCGGCGGCGTCCTGGTCCCGCTCAACACCCGCTACACCGCCACAGAGGCCGAAGACATCCTGTCGCGCACCGGTGCGCCGTTGCTGTTCGCCTCCGGGGAGTTCCTCGGCGCGGACAAGGCCGGTTCGGTAGACCGTGACGCGGTGCCCGCGCTGCGCCACGTGGTGCGGATCCCGATCGAGAAGGACGACGGGTCCTGGCACGAGTTCATGGGTCGGGGGACCGACATGGATGCGGTCGACGAGCGCGTCGCGGCGGTCGCCGACGACGACGTCTCCGACATCCTGTTCACGTCGGGCACCACCGGCCGCAGCAAGGGTGTGCGCTGCGCACACCGGCAGTCGCTCGACGCGTCGGCGGCGTGGGCGGCGTGCGGTGAGGTGTCCAGCTCCGACCGCTACCTGTGCATCAACCCGTTCTTCCACAACTTCGGTTACAAGGCCGGCATCCTGGCCTGCCTCCAGACCGGCGCCACCCTGTTCCCGGAGCTGACATTCGACCCCGAGAACACGATGCGTGCCGTGGGGCAGCACGGCATCACCGTGCTGCCCGGTCCGCCGACGATCTACCAGACGCTGCTCGACCACCCCAAGCGTGCCGAATACGACCTCAGCTCACTGAGATTCGCGGTGACGGGGGCCGCGACCATCCCCGTCGTGTTGATCGAGCGGATGCAGAACGAACTCGACATCGACATTGTGCTCACCGCGTACGGGCTGACCGAGGCGGCGGGTTTCGGGACGATGTGCCGCGCCGACGACGACGCGGTGACCGTCGCGACGACCTCGGGGCGCCCGATCGCGGATTTCGAACTGCGCATCGGGGATCAGGGCGAGGTCTTGCTGCGCGGACCCAACGTGATGCTGGGTTACCTCGACGACCCGGAAGCGACCGCGGCGGCGATCGACGCCGAGGGGTGGCTGCACACCGGCGACGTCGGAGAGCTCGACGACGCAGGCAACCTGAAGATCACCGACCGGCTCAAGGACATGTACATCTGCGGCGGCTTCAACGTCTACCCCGCCGAGATCGAGCAGGTGCTCGCGCGCCTGGACGGGGTCGCCGAGGCTGCGGTGATCGGGGTACCCGACGAGCGCCTCGGCGAGGTCGGAAAGGCGTTCGTGGTCCTCAGGCCCGGCGTCACCCTGGATGAGAAGACCGTCATCGCCTACACGCGGGAGCATCTCGCGAACTTCAAGACCCCGCGAAGCGTCGAATTCCTCGACGCGCTTCCACGCAACCCGGGCGGCAAGGTGGTCAAGCCACTGCTGCGCGAACACAGTGAGAGGGCCTGAGTTGGACCTGACCTTCGACGACGCCACGCTGGAATTCCAGGCCGAGGTGCGCGAGTTCCTGGCCGCGAACCGGGATGCGTTCCCCACCAAGTCGTACGACACCGCCCAGGGGTTCGAGCAGCACCGCCGCTGGGACAAGGCGCTTTTCGACGCCGGCCTGTCGGTGATCACCTGGCCGGCCAAGTACGGCGGACGGGATGCATCGCTGCTGCAGTGGATCGTGTACGAGGAGGAGTACTTCCGCGCCGGTGCGCCGGGCCGGGCCAGCGCCAACGGCACCTCGATGTTGGCGCCCACGTTGTTCGCACACGGCACCGAGGAACAGCTGGACCGCATCCTGCCGAAAATGGCCAGCGGCGAGGAGATCTGGGCGCAGGCGTGGTCGGAGCCTGAATCCGGCAGCGACCTGGCCTCGCTGCGTTCGACGGCGACCAGGACCGACGGCGGCTGGCTGCTCAACGGGCAGAAGATCTGGAGTTCACGCGCAGTGTTCGGTGAGCGGGCCTTCGGCCTGTTCCGTTCCGACCCGCAGGCCCAGCGTCACAAGGGTTTGACCTATTTCATGTTCGACCTGAAGGCCGACGGGGTCACGGTCCGCCCGATCGCACAGCTGGGCGGCGACACCGGGTTCGGAGAGATTTTCCTCGACGAGGTCTTCGTTCCCGACCGGGATGTGATCGGCGGGGTGCACGACGGCTGGCGTGCCGCGATGAGCACGTCGAGCAACGAGCGCGGCATGTCGCTGCGCAGTCCGGCCCGCTTCCTGGCCCCTGCGGAACGCCTTGTCGCACAGTGGAAAGACAACCCCGACCCGGCGTTCACCGATCGGGTGGCCGATGCGTGGATCAAGGCGCAGGCCTACCGCCTGCACACGTTCGGCACCGTCACCCGGGTCAGCAACGGCGGTGAGCTGGGCGCAGAGTCGTCGATCACCAAGGTGTTCTGGTCCGAGCTCGACGTCGCGCTGCACCAGACCGCGCTGGACCTGCGCGGGGCGGACGGTGAGCTCGTGGATCCGGTGACCGAGGGTCTGCTCTTCGCACTCGGCGGACCGATCTACGCCGGCACCAACGAGATCCAGCGCAACATCATCGCCGAGCGGCTCCTAGGCCTGCCCCGAAAGTAGACGAACGTGAATTTTGAGATCGACGAACAGCAGCGCGATTTCGCCGCGAGCATCGACGCCGCGCTGGGCGCTGCCGATGTGCCCGCCGCGGCGCGGGCCTGGGGTGACGGCGATACCACACCCGGTCGCAAGGTATGGACCCAACTCGGCGAGCTGGGTGTGACCGCGCTGATGGTGCCCGAGAGATTCGACGGCATCGATGCCCATCCGGTGGACCTCGTGGTGGCACTGGAGCGTCTCGGCCGGTGGAACGTGCCGGGGCCAGTCGCCGAGTCGATCGCGGTGGCTCCGGCGCTCCTCGCCGGCCATGAGGACTGGGCCGAGCGCAGCTCCGCGTTGGCCGCCGGCGAGCTGATCGCCACCGTCGCCGCGCCGCCTCTGGTCCCCCGGGCCGTGAACGCCGACAGCGCGGGGCTCGTTCTGCTGGCCGAGGACGGCTCGGTCAGCGACGCGTCGGTGGGCGCCGAACACGCGTCGGTGGACCCGAGCCGGAAGCTGTTCGATGTCAGCGCGTCCGGTGATGCGAAAGCCGCCGACGTGTCCCGCGCATTCGAGCTCGGCGCGCTCGCGACCTCGGCTCTGTTGGTGGGGGCGGCACAGGCGATGCTGGACGCGTCGGTGGCGTACGCCAAGCAACGCAGCCAGTTCGGCACGGTGATCGGCACCTATCAGGCCATCAAGCACAAGCTGGCCGACGTACTGATCGCCGTCGAGCTGGCCCGGCCGCTGGTGTACGGCGCGGCACTGTCACTCGCCGACGGATCGGCAGACACCGCGCGCGACGTCAGCGCTGCCAAGGTGGCGGCCGCGGACGCCGCCCTGCTGTCGGCGCGGTCGTCGTTGCAGACCCACGGGGCAATCGGTTTCACCCAGGAGCACGATCTGTCGCTGCTGCTGCTGCGGGTTCAGGCACTGCGTCCGGCGTGGGGCGACCCGACATGGCACCGGCAGCGAGTCTTGGAGGCACTGACCAAATGAGCGAAGAACGTGACCTGCTGCGCGACACCGTCGCCGCGCTCGTCGGCAAGCATGCCTCGCCGGAGGCGGTCCGCAACGCCGCCGCGTCCGAGCGAGGCTACGACGAGTCGCTGTGGAGGATGCTCTGCGAACAAGTCGGAGCCGCCGCGCTGGTGGTTCCCGAGGAGCTCGGCGGCGCCGGAGGCGAATTGGGCGATGCCGCAGCAGTTCTCGAAGAGCTGGGGAAGGGTCTGGTGCCGACGCCGCTGCTCGGCACCACGCTCGCGGAACTGGCGCTGCTCTCGGTCGACGAGCCGGACGCCGATCTCCTGGAGGGGCTTGCCGAGGGGTCGGCGATCGGGACGGTCGTCTTCGACCCCGGGTATGTGGTCAACGGTAACGTCGCCGATGTCGTGATCGCAGCCGACGGCCAGACGCTGACCCGTTGGACGTCGTTCACCGCCACGCCCGCGGTGGCCATGGACATCACGCGGCCGCTGGCCTCCGTCGAGGCCGGCGACACGGCACCGCTGGGTGCCGATCCCGGGCTGGCCGACACGGCGGCGATCCTGTTGGCCGCCGAACAGGTCGGCGCCGCGACCCGCTGTCTTGAGCTCACCGTGCAGTACACCAAGGACCGCGTGCAGTTCGGCAGGCCGATCGGCAGTTTTCAGGCGCTCAAGCATCGGATGGCCGACCTCTTCGTGGCCGTGCAGTCGGCCAAGGCCGTGGTCGACGAAGCGGTGTCCGAGCCGACCCCGGCCGCGGCGACGTTGGCGCGGCTGGCGGCGAGCGAGGCGTTCTGCAAGGTCGCGGCCGAGGCCGTCCAGATGCACGGCGGCATCGCGATCACCTGGGAGAGCGACATCCAGCTGTATTTCAAACGGGCGCACGGCAGTGCCGCGCTGCTGGGACCGCCGAGGGAGCAGCTCCACCGGCTCGAAGCCGAGGTGTTCTAGCCTGGCGAGGTGACTCCTTCGCTGCGATCGGGTATCCCGCCGTTCTATGTGATGGACGTGTGGCTGGCCGCAGCCGAACGCCAGCGCACCCATGGTGACCTGGTGAATCTGTCGGCCGGCCAGCCCAGCGCCGGGGCTCCGTCGGCGGTCCGCGACGCGGCCGTCGCGGCGTTGCACCGCAACGATCTCGGCTACACCGTCGCGCTGGGCATTCCTGAGCTGCGCGCCGCCATCGCCGATTCGTACTCGACGCGGCACGGACTCGCGGTCGATCCCGGCGACGTCGTGGTGACGACCGGGTCGTCGGGCGGGTTCCTGCTGGCGTTTCTGGCCTGCTTCGACGCAGGGGACCGGGTTGCCATCGCCAGCCCCGGCTACCCGTGTTACCGCAACATCCTGTCGGCGCTGGGCTGCGAGGTCGTCGAGCTGCCCTGTGGGCCAGAGACGCGGTTCCAGCCGACGCTGCAGATGCTGCAGGACCTCGCTCCTCCGGTGGCCGGCGTCATCGTGGCCAGCCCGGCCAACCCGACCGGCACGGTGATCGCGCCCGAGGAACTCGCGGCGATCGCGTCGTGGTGCGAGTCTTCGGGGGTGCGCCTGATCAGCGATGAGGTGTACCACGGGCTGGTCTATCCGGGTGCGGCGCAGACCAGCTGCGCATGGCAGACCTCCCGGGAATCCGTTGTGGTGAACAGTTTCTCGAAGTACTTCGCGATGACGGGGTGGCGCCTCGGTTGGCTGCTCGTACCGGACGAGCTCAAACGTGCGGTGGACCGCCTGACCGGCAACTTCACCATCTGCCCACCCGCACTGCCGCAGATCGCCGCCGTGTCGGCGTTCACTCCCGAAGCCGTCGTCGAAGCCGAATCGCTGCTGCACGGCTACGCCGCCAACCGCGCGCTGTTGCTGGACGGTCTACCCAAGATCGGCATCGACCGGCTGGCCCCTGCCGACGGCGCTTTCTACGTGTACGCCGACGTGTCTGATCTGACCACCGACTCGTTGTCGTTCTGTTCGAAGTTGTTGGACGACACCGGGGTTGCGATCGCGCCGGGAGTCGACTTCGACACCGTGCGCGGCGGAGCCTTCGTGCGACTGTCGTTCGCCGGTCCGTCCTCGGACCTCGACGAGGCGCTGCGCCGCATCGGGGCATGGCTGGCCTGAGGCCCGCAACTGCGCGGGCGCCGCTGCTGGCCGCCGGTTTCACGACCGCGTTCGGCGCGCACGCCGTCGCGGGCACCCTCGGCACCACCACGACGGGTACAGCGGCTTCGCTGCTGACGCTCGGTGCGCTCCTGGCGATCTACGACGGTGCCGAAGTGGTGCTCAAACCGGTGTTCGGCTCGCTGGCCGATCGGATCGGGGCGCGCAAGGTGCTGATCGCCGGTCTGGTGATGTTCGCGACGGCCTCGGCGGCCTACGCGGTGGCCGACGACACCGCATGGCTGTGGGCGGGACGGTTCGGCCAGGGTATCGGCGCGGCGGCGTTCTCCCCCGCCGCGTCGGCGCTCGTGGCGATGCTCGCCCCGCCCGGCGGACACGGCGGCGCGTTCGGCACCTACGGCTCGTACAAATCCGTCGGCTACACCCTGGGGCCGCTGCTCGGCGGTGTCATCGTCGCGCTGGGCGGTATGCGCTCGTTGTTCGCCGTGATGGCCGTATTGGCGGCTGGCGTCGCGGTGTGGGCCGCCGTCGCGGTGCCGGTGGTGACGCCGCTGCCGCGGCCCCGGCAGACCCTACTCGACACGGTGCGCCGCTTCTCCGAATCATCGTTCGTGACACCGACACTCGCGCTGGCAGCCGCCACTGCGGCGTTATCGGTCGGGGTCGGGTTCCTGCCGGTGTTGGGCACTGCGGCCGGGCTGTCACCGGTCGTCACCGGGGCTGTCGTCTCGGTGCTGGCCCTTACCACCGCGATGGTGCAGCCCGCCGCCGGACGGGCTCTGGACGCCGGGCGCATCACCGTCACCGGGGGCATCACCACCGGGATTGCGGTCACCGCGGTGGGTTTGGCGACCGCATTGATCCCCGGTATGGCGGGCCTTCTGTGCGCCGCGGTGGTCATCGGCGCCGGGTGCGGGCTGATCACTCCGCTGGCGTTCACCATGCTGGCGCGGTCGACACCGCAGGAGCGGCTGGGCCAGACCATGGGGGCCGCCGAGGTCGGCCGTGAATGCGGCGACGCGGCGGGCCCTCTCATGGTGGCGGCCATCGCCGCGGCGGCCGGGGTGCCGTGGGGCTTCATCGGGCTGGCGGCGGTCGTGGCGGTATCGGGGGTGGCGACCCGCGGAGTCAGTCGAGCTCGCGGCCGTACCGAACCTCTCTGACGGATGTATCGCCGATGACCTCGACGCGTGCCGCGCCGTCGAGTGCCGCCCGTCGGATTCATAGAACCTGGCACCTTCGATGCGTTCCATGCCCAACAGCGTCGCTACATAGAAATCGCTGTCCATCAGGTGTTTCCGCGCTGCCACGACCAGCGCGCCGCCCAGACCCGACCGCGAGGATCGCACGGGGGCGGTCCGGCAGCATCCGGTCGAAGGTGTACCGGCCCGCCCGCTGATGATGATGGCGGCGACCCGGCCCGGTCTACACCGAGGAGTACATCTGGCCCGGCGGCTTAAGCGCGAGCAGTTCACTGACGGTGATAAATCGGTAGCCGTCGGACTGCAACCGGTCAATGATGTCCGGCACGGCAGCGCGTGACGCAGCGCGGCCTTCAGCCATAACATGCAGCAAGATGATCGAGCCTGGGCGGACACTCTCTGCGGTGTCCTGCACGATGTGGTCGGCGCTACGAGCACCGACGGAATCTGATTCCACATCCCAGGTGTCCGCATGGCGTCCGTGTCTACCAGAGCGCTACACGCTTGGCACGAATCAAGATCGAGGCGCCCGGCCGAAGGCTCACACAGACCCTGACACAGCAAGCCTGACGTCATTCAAGGTGGCGGCGCAGCTGGGGGATCTCCTCGTCGACGCGGGATCGAGCAGCGTCGGCATCGACACAGCGGGCGGGGCCCTAGATGAGGGTGTCGTCGTCGTCGCACTGGACGGGCGTCAGTGGCCACCAGTCGTTGGAACCGTCGATCGCCGATTACCCTTCGAGGACCCCACAGGCGGCGGCCGAGGCGAGGACGGCGACGACGCCGGTTTCGACAGCACCGGTCGTGGTAGAGGACGTGCGGAAGATAAGCGGTGGGGGGTCACCTGATCGTCGTGCGGGTCGGGTCGGGCACCCACTTCGGCGCGGCTGCGGGCGCCGATGCGCTTGCCAAGTCCCGAAGGAGATCTTTTCCGCACGCTGGGGGCGGCGCTTCGAACGCGGGACGCTGGACTGCAATACAGTCATCGGGAGGCTCCCAACAACAGGAGCTGGTTTTTGTTTCCCGTGCGAACATAAGAGGTGGTCTGCGCCAGTGCCAAGGCTTGATACGAAGGGGTATCGCGGGGTCAGAGACGAGCGAAGCCCGCGGACCGCGACGGCGGGCACCAACACCGACGACGTCCGCCGCCGCAACCTGTCCAGGGTGCTCACGCTGGTGGATCGTCGGCGCTGCGTCAGCCGAGCCGAATTGACCCGTCACACCCGACTGTCGCGCTCCATCACCAAGGACCTCGTCGAAGAGCTGATCGCTCGCGATCTGGTCGAAGAGTCGCCGGCACCGCCGCCGTCTCAGGTCGGTCGCCCCAGTCCTGTTGTGCGGCCGACTGATTCACTACTTGCGCTGTCAGTGGCCCGCGAAGTGGACGCCATCACGATGGGTGTGGTGTCCATGGGCGGCGTCGTCCGTGAGGCGGTGCGGATACCGAACGCCCAGGTGCCGAGCCCTTCGGAAACCGTGCGAACCGCCGACCAGGCGATCGGCCGCATCCGTGACGGCTTGGAGTCGACGGCAGCAGGCAATGTCACTGCGGCAGCGTGGGATGCCTGGAGACCTAGGTGGTCCAGAGGCGGCTGGCAGGACTGTTCGCCGATCTCGACGGACCCGCGCCGTTCCATGGCGGCGCCGCGGGATCTGGTGCGCGTCGTCCCCGCCACGCTGGGTGCGGACACCTTGGTCATCAGGGTGGCCGGGCTGGCTTTCGCCCCTGCACTCGCCGACCCGGGACGGTGCTGACATGACGCTCGTCGCCGGAGTCGACTCATCGACGCAATCGTGCAAGGTGGTCGTCTGCGACGCCGCCACAGGCCGGCCGGTGCGCTGGGCGACGACGCCGCACCCCGGCGGCACCGAGGTCGATCCCGAGTTGTGGTGGGGCGCACTGCAAGACGCGATCACCGCTGCGGGCGGACTCGACGACGTGGACGCAGTCTCTGTGGGGGCACAGCAGCACGGCATGATCTGCCTGGACGACGCCGGCCGGGTGGTCCGAGACGCGTTGCTGTGGAATGACACCCGATCCGCGGGCGCTGCGGCGCAACTCATCGACGAGCTGGGTGGTGCCGCGGCATGGGCCGAGCGGGTCGGCGTCGTTCCGGTGGCTGCCATCACCGCGGCCAAGCTGCGGTGGCTGGCCGATCACGAACCGCGCCATGCCGAGGCCACCGCGGCGGTGTGCCTACCCCATGACTGGCTGACGTGGCGGCTGCGCGGCTCATCGGAGATCGCCGACCTGCACACCGACCGCAGCGATGCCAGCGGGACAGGGTACTTCTCGGCTCGGACCGACACATATCACCACGACCTGCTCGAGCTTGCGCTGCGGGGACGGCGGCCGATGGTGCCCCAGGTGTTGGGACCTTCCGCACCGGCGGGCACGTCGCCGCGGGGCTTCACCCTGGGACCGGGAGCAGGCGACAACGCCGCTGCCGCACTGGGTTTGGGGGCGTCTACGGGCGACTGTGTGGTGTCCCTCGGGACATCGGGCGTGGTGAGCGCGGTGGGTTCCGTCGGTGCGCGGGATCCCGAGGGGATAGTCGCCGGCTTCGCCGACGCGACCGGACGCCAGCTGCCGTTGGTGTGCACCCTCAACGGCGCGCCGGTACTGGCCGCGGTCGCGAACATGCTGCGGGTGGAGTTCGACGAGTTCGACCGGCTCGCACTGTCGGCGCCTGCCGGCGCCGAAGGCTTGGTTCTGGTGCCCTACTTCGAGGGCGAACGCTCCCCTAATCTGCCTGACGCCACCGGCGCCCTCCACGGCGTCACGACGCGTAACTTCAGCTCCGCCAACATCGCCCGTGCCGCCGTCGAAGGATTGCTCTGCTCGATTGCCTTCTGCATGGACAAGATCCGTGAACAGGGAGTCGATGCGCAGCGCATCATCCTCGTGGGAGGCGCGGCCCGATCAGAGGCGGTCCGGCAGATCGCACCGGCAGTGCTGGGTGCGGCGGTGGATGTACCGGCGCCTGCCGAGTATGTGGCGCTCGGTGCGGCGCGGCAGGCGGCCTGGGTGCTCTCCAGGCAGGACGCACCACCGCCGTGGTCGAGCGCAGGCCGCGCGCGATACGAGGCCGACCCAACACCACACGTTCGCGATCAATATGAGATGGCAGCGCCGCTGACCTTGCGATAGATCAGCGGATTTCGGTTGGTGGGGCGGGGTTGTCAGAGGCGCGGGGTAGCGTCGGGTTTATGTTCGAAAGTGTGTTCGATATCGATTTCGATGTTGATGAGGGGGCGTCGCAGGCCGAGTTGCGGGCGGTGGTCGAGCGGTGTGAAGCACTGAAATCGGCCGCGGCCGCCGCCCAGGCCCGCGCGACCGCGTTGTGGGCGGCCAAACGCCGCGCCGCCGAGGACGCCGCCGGGATCCGCGCCGATCGGCGCGGTAAAGGGTTGGCCTCCGAGATCGCGCTGGCCCGCCGTGATGCCCCGGTGTGCGGGGGCCGCCATCTCGGGTTCGCCCAGGCCCTGGTCGAGGAGATGCCCTACACGTTGGCCGCGCTGGCGTGCGGGGCGCTCTCGGAATGGCGGGCCACCCTGATCGTGCGGGAATCCGCCTGCCTGTCGGTGCAGCATCGCCGCCAACTCGATGAAGAACTGTGTGCCGATCCGTCGCGGTTGACGGGGTGGGGCAACAAGCGCGTGGAGGCCGAGGCCAAAAAGATCACCGCCCGCCTGGACGCCGCCGCGGTGGTGGCACGGATCAACAGCAGCGCCGCCGATTGTGCGGTGTCCTGCCGGCCCGCCCCCAACACCATGGTCTACGTCACGGTGCGGCTGCCGCTGGCCCAAGGGGTCGGGCTGTACGCGGCGTGCAAACGCGCCGCCGACACCAGCGGTGACGGGCGCCCGCGCGGGCAGGTGATGGCCGAGACGATCTATGAACGCGTCACCGGACATCCCGCTGCCGGGCCGGTGCCGATCGCACTGAATCTGGTGATGGCCGACACCACCCTGGCCGGCGATGACGACGAGCTGGGCTGGCTGGACGGGTACGGCCCGGTCCCGGCCGGGTTCTGCCGGGCCCTGACCGCCGATGCGGTTGCTGATGCCCAACCCAAAGCCACCCTGCGCCGGCTCTACCGCCATCCCGACAGTGGGCAGTTGGTGGCGATGGAATCCAGGGCCCGGATCTTCCCGAAAGGACTGGCGCAGCTGCTCGAGCGCCGCGACCGCACCTGCCGGACCCCGTACTGCAACGCCGTGATCCGCCACCACGACCACGCCATACCCGATCGAGCCGGCGGGCCGACCAGCGCACGCAACGGCCTCGGGATGTGCGAGGCCTGCAATTACGCCAAAGAAGCCCCCGGCTGGCAGGTCAACACCACCGATACCGACGGTGAACACACCGCCGAATTCACCACCCCCACCGCAGCGATCTACCGCACCAGCGCACCCCAACTACCCGGCCCACCGGTCCGCCGCCGCCTCAGCCTCCTCGAAGGCAAACTCACCATCGACCTCATCACCTTCGACGCCGCCTGACATACCAGTCGAGCAACGCGGGGTCATCGACCGCGCTGCGCTCGACGACCTTCGCCGGGTCCCCGCCCTGGAACAGCTTCTTGATCGGGACCTCGAGCTTCTTTCCGGTGCGAGTGTGCGGAATCGCCGGCGCGACGATGATCTCGTCGGGAACGTGACGCGGCGACACCTCGGTGCGAATGATGCCGTTGATGCGTTCACGCAGGGAGTCCGTGAGTTCGACGCCCTCGGCGAGCACGACGAACAGCGGCATCCAGTACCCGCCGTCGGCTTGCTCGGCACCGATCACCAGTGCTTCGGCCACCTGAGGAAGGCTCTCGACGGCCTGGTAGATGTCGGCGCTGCCCATCCGGATGCCATTGCGGTTGAGGGTGGAATCGGAACGGCCGTGCACGATCACGCTGCCGTGCTCGGTGAGGGTGATCCAGTCACCGTGCCGCCACACGCCCGGGAAGGTGTCGAAATAGGCTGCGCGGTAGCGGCTTCCGTCGGGGTCGTTCCAGAACGCGACCGGCATCGACGGCATCGGCTTGGTCACGACGAGCTCTCCGACCTCACCTCGCACCGGGTGTCCCGATTCGTCCCATGCGTCAAGCGCGACACCGAGATACGGGGCCGACAGCTCGCCCGGCCACACCGGCACGGTGCGGACGCCGCCGATGAACGCCGACACCACGTCGGTGCCGCCACTGATCGAGGCGACCTGCGCGTCCACGTGATCGCGCAGCCACAGCGACGACGACGGCGGAAGCGAGGAACCGGTGATCCCCACGCATCGCAGTGCCGAAAGATCGTGCGTGCGACCTGGTTGGACATCGGCCTTGATGCAGCCGAGAACGTAACCGGGGCTGGTGCCGAGCACGGTGGCTCGAACTCGGGCGGCGATGTCCCACAATGAATCTGGTTGCGGCACGTTCGGACTGCCCTCGTAACAGACGATGGTCGCACCCACCAGCAGCCCCGCGACCTGGAAGTTCCACATCATCCAGCTCGGGCTCGTGTACCAGAAGAAGGTGTCGTCGCGCCCGATGTCCGACTGCAGCGCCACGGCTTTGAGATGTTCGAGCACCACCCCGCCGTGGCCGTGCATGATGCCCTTCGGCAGACCGGTGGTGCCGGAGGAGAACAGGATCCACAGCGGATGCTCGAACGGCACACCGACCGGGTCGAGCGCACCGTCGCTGCGTTCGGCGAGATCTGCGGCGGAGAACGTCGCCTCCAATGTCGGGAGACCGGCGGCCACGGCCTGCACGTCGTCGCGCTTGTCGCGGTACTTCCCGCCGAACACGTAGCCGTCTGCCGCGACCAGCACCTTCGGCTCCAGCTGGCCCAGCCGGTCCAACGCGGCCTTGGCGGAGTAGTCCTGACCGCAAGCACTCCACACCGCGCCGACGCTGGCCGTCGCGAGGAACGCGATCACCGCCTCGGGGATATTGGGCAGGTAGCCCACCACACGGTCCCCGGCCCCGACCCCGACGGCCCGCAATCGCTCGGCGAATGCCGTGGTGCGTCCCAGCAGTTCGGCCCACGACACCTCGCGGTCGGGCCCGTCCTCACTGACGTGGATGATTGCCGGCCGATCGGTACGCGCGTTGCGCACGACCTGGTCGACGTAATTCAGCGAGGTGCCCGGAAACCATCTGGCGCCGGGCATCTCCGAGCCTTCGAGCACACCGTGGTGCTCACCGAGGTCGAAGTAGTCCCACAGCGCACCCCAGAATGCCTCGATGTCGTCGACCGACCACTGCCACAGCGCGTGGTAGTCGGCGAAGGTCCGTCCGGTGCGCTGCTCGACGAATCGCGTGAACGCCGTGACCTGCGCCCGGGCGATGTCCTCGTCGGTGGGTTCCCACTGCGCCGCATCGGTCGTCACCGTCACCGCGCGCTCCATCCGCCGTCCATCGTGTACGACGCTCCGGTTACCATGCCCGCCACGGGCGATGCCAGCCATGCGACCAACGCACCAACCTCCTCCGGCTCGACGAGACGCTTCACTGCGCTCTCCTTGAGCAGGATGTCAGATACCACCTGTTCTTCACCGATGTTGTGGGTCCTGGCCTGGTCGGCGATCTGCTTGGTCACCAGTGGGGTGCGCACATAGCCGGGGTTGATGCAGTTGCTCGTGACGCCGTGCGGACCGCCCTCCAGCGCCGTCACCTTCGACAGACCTTCCAGCGCGTGCTTGGCGGTCACGTAGGCGACCTTGAACGGCGATGCACGCAGCCCGTGGATCGACGAGATGTTGATGACACGCCCGAACTCGTTGCGGTACATGTGCGGAAGCGCGGCCCGGATCAAGAGGAACGGCGCCTCGACCATCAACGTCAACATCGCGCGAAATTTGTCGGGAGGGAACTCGGTGATCGGATTGATGTTCTGTATGCCGGCGTTGTTGACCAGGATGTCGACGTCCAACGCCAGGTTCGCCAGCGCGTCGACGTCGAGAAGGTCTAGCGCCCAGGCGGTTCCGCCGATCTCCTCTGCGACGGCCTTGGCGCCGGCGTCGTCGATGTCGGCCACGGTGACCGTGACGCCCTGATCGGCCAGCGCCCGCGCGCATGCGGCGCCGATGCCGCCCGCGCCGCCGGTGACCAGCGCGGTGCGGCCACTGCGCTCACTCATACCAGCCCCGCCTTGGCCAGCTGTTCGCGGTCGGCTTCGTCGAGCGAGTGCAGATCGATGCCATTGGTCTCCCGGGTGAACCACGCCGCGACGAGCGTGATCACCGCGGCGCCGGCCAGGTAGATGGCGATGGGCACCCAGGTGCCGAACCTGTCGAGCAGCCAGGTGGCGATCGCCGGTGCCAGCGAACCGGCGACGATGGATGTCACCTGATAACCAAGGGACACACCCGAATACCGCATCCTGGTCGGGAACATCTCGGCCATGATCGCCGGCTGGGGAGCGTACATCAGGGCGTGGATGATCAGGCCGAGGATGACCGCTCCCATGATCATCAGATAGTCGCCGGTGTTCATCATCGGGAACGCGAAAAAGCCCCACGTGGCCGCCAGAGTCGCGCCAACGATGTACACCGGCCGCCGCCCGTACCGGTCGGCCAGTCGACCCACCTGAGGAACCACGATGAAGTGCACCGCGTGCGCCGCCAGCAGGTACCAGAGGATGTCGCTGGTGTCAGTGCCCACGTGGGTCTTCAGGTAGACGATGGAGAACGTCACCACGAGGTAGTACATGATGTTCTCCGCAAAGCGCAGTCCCATCGCGGTGAAAACGCCGCGGGGGTAACGCTTGAGCACCTCGACCACGCCGTAGGACACGGACTTGACCCGCTCGACCTCTTCCTGCGCGGCGACGAAGATGGGCGCGTCGGTGACCTTGGTCCGGATGTAGTACCCGATCAGCACCACCACCGCCGACAGCCAGAACGCCACACGCCAGCCCCAGGACAGGAACGCCTCCTCGGACAGCACCCCGGTCAGCACCAGCAACACGACGGTCGCCAGCATGTTGCCGACCGGCACGGCCGCCTGCGGCCAACTGGACCAGAACGCGCGTTCCTTGTTCGGGCTGTGTTCGGCGACGAGCAGGACCGCTCCACCCCATTCTCCGCCGACCGCGAAGCCCTGCAGGAATCGCAGAACGACCAGCAGGATCGGCGCCCACACCCCGATCTGAGCGTAGGTGGGCAGACAGCCCATCAGGAAAGTCACGGCGCCGACGAGCAGGATCGCGAACTGCAACAGCTTCTTGCGGCCGTACTTGTCGCCGAAGTGCCCGAACACGATGCCGCCCAGCGGTCGCGCGACGAATCCGACGGCGTAGGTCAACAGCGCGGCGATGAGCCCGGCCGCCTCGCTCGTGCCCTCGGCGAAGAACACCTTGTTGAACACCAGCGTCGCCGCGGTGGCGTACAGGAAGAACTCGTACCACTCGACGACCGTGCCGGCCATGGAGGCGACGACCACCCGTTTGAGCCCCGTCGTGATCGAACCCGTCTGGTCCGGCGTCCCGTTTTGTTGCGTGCTCATCGCACACCCCTCCCTTGTGATGGCCACCACAGACGACAGTGAGTATTCATGCAGCTACCCCGCCCAGCAATGGCCAAAACCGCACCATGCATCTGCGAAAATGCAGAGATGCCGTCGCCCGCCCGTCGCCCCAGTGCCGACGACCTGCTGGTCCTGCTGGCGGTCGGCCGGACCGGCCGGTATACGACGGCGGCCGACGAACTCGGACTCAACCACACCACGATCAGCCGCCGGATCGCCGCTCTGGAGCGTGCCATGGGCGGGCGGGTGCTGGCGCGGGTCGGCGGCGGCTGGGAGCTCACCGACCTGGGCCGGGAAGCACTCGCTGCGGCTGAGGCCGTCGAGAACGCGGTGCGGTCGCTGGCCACAGACGCGACCGGACGGCGGGCACTGGAAGGGGTGGTGCGGATCTCGGCCACCGACGGGTTCTCTGCCTACATCGCGGCGCCGGCCGCCGCCACGGTGCAGCGCAGCCACCCGAAAGTCGCCGTCGAGATCGTGGCCACCACCCGCCGCGCGACCCAGCAACGGTCGGGAATGGACATCGAGGTGGTGGTCGGCGAGCCCAAGGTCCACCGAGCCGAGGCACTGCGGCTCGGCGACTACTGCCTGGGCCTGTACGGCTCTCGCGACTACCTGACCGAGCACGGCGGGCCGACCGACGTGGACCACCTGCAGCACTTCCCACTCATCTATTTCATCGATTCGATGCTGCAGGTCGACGACCTGGACCTCGCGACGAGCTTCGCCCCGTCGACCATGAGGGAGTCGGTCACGTCGACCAACGTGTTCGTGCACGTCGAGGCCACCCGGGCGTCAGCCGGTCTGGGTCTACTGCCGTGCTTCATGGCCGACCGGCACCCCGACCTGGTGCGCGTGCTGCCCGACCACGTGTCGATCAGGCTCGCCTATTGGCTGGTCACCAGGGCCGAGACACTGCGTCGTCCCGAAGTCGCCGCGGTCGTCGACGCGATCCGGGACCGGGTGCGTGAGCAACACGATGTGCTGCTCGGCCGGGGCTGACGTCGACCGGGGAGTTATCCACAAGTGTTATCCCCAGTGTGGATGAATCACATGCGTGTGATTCATCCACGCGGCGCAGCGGTCGGCCTAGAGCCAGGTGTCGTCGGTGGTGGCGGTCAGGAACGCTTCAAGGTCGTTGCGCCAGTCGGCCGGGGTGTTCTTCTCGGGCTCGATACCGGTGTACTGCCCCTGGTAGAAGAGCAGCGGCCGCGGCTTCTTGGTCGGGATGTCCGACAGTGAGTGCACGGCGCCGAACACCACGAAGTGGTCACCGCCGTCGTGCACCGAGTGCACTGTGCAGTCGATGTGGGCAAGGTTGCCGGTGATGACCGGCGAGCCGAGCTCGGACGGCGTCCAGTCCATGCCGGCGAACTTGTCCGGCTCCCGGGACCCGAAACGGGCCGACACGTGCTGCTGGTCCTCGTGCAGGACGTTGACGCAGAACCGGCCGCTGGCCTCGATCGCCGCCCACGAACGCGAGAGTTTGGTCGGGCAGAACAGCACCAGCGGCGGATCCAGCGACAGCGCCGCGAACGACTGGCAGGCGAAACCAACGGGCTGGTCCTCGTGCACCGTCGTGATCACCGTGATACCCGTGCAGAACTGCCCGAGCACATTACGGAAGGTGCGGGGGTCGATCGCAGGCTCGGACACCGGTGCTTGATCTCCCGCATCAGCGCTCGACACTAGTCCTTGAAACCCACGCTGAAGTCGTGGCCCCACAGCGAGACGGCGGTGCTCTCCCGAGCGACCCAGTTGCTGTCGTCGACTTCGAGCCCTTCACAACCGAATTCGATGTCGAACCCGCCGGGGGTCTTCATGTAGAAGGACAGCATCTTGTCGTTGACGTGACGCCCCAGGGTGGCCGACATCTTCACCTTGCGCCGCAGGGCGCGGTCCAGGCACAGGCCGACGTCGTCGGAGTTCTCCACCTCGACCATCAGATGCACGATGCCACTGGGCGTTTCACCCGGCATGAACGCCAGGCTGTGGTGACGTGGATTCACCCCGAGGAAGCGCAGCCACGCAGGCGCTCCGTCTGCGGGCCGGCCCACCAGTTGCGGCGGGAGTTTCATCGAGTCGCGCAAGTAGAAGCCCAACACGTCGCGGTAGAAGCGCAGCGTCTCGGCGTCGTCCCGGGTGGTCAGCACGACATGGCCGAGTCCCTGCTCTTCGGTGACGAATTTGTGGCCGTACGGGCTGACCACCCGACGGTGCTCCAGCGCGACCCCGTGGAACACCTCCAGGGTGTTGCCCGACGGGTCGTCGAAGGTGATCATCTCGTCGACTCGCCGCTCGGCCAGCTCGGCGGCCGTGGCCTCCTTGTACGGAGTGCCCTCGATCTCCAGCCTCTTCCGGATGTCCTGCAGCTGCGCGGCGTTCGCCGTTTCCCAGCCGGAGACCAGCAGCCGGTCGTGCTCACCGGGCACGATCACCAGACGCGCCGGAAACTCGTCCATGCGCAGGTACAGGGCACCCTCGGTGCTCCCGGAACCCTCCACCATGCCGAGCACCTTGAGGCCGTACTCGCGCCAAGCAGCGACATCGGTGGACTCAATGCGCAGGTAGCCCAGGGAACGGATGCTCATGACTTTGCCTCCTTGGCTCCGCCGTTGAGAAAGTCGATGGTCAGCTTGTTGAACTCGTCGAACTTCTCCAGTTGCGCCCAGTGGCCGCACTGGCCGAACACGTGCAGTTGCACCCGCGGAATCTGCTTGAGCGCCACCAGAGCGCCGTCGAGCGGGTTGACCCGGTCCTCGCGACCCCAGATCAGCAGCACCCGTTGACGCAGCTTGTACACGTCGCGCCACATCATGCCCAACTCGAAATCAGCCCCGGCGAACGACTTTCCCATCGCCTTGGTCGCGGCCAGCGATTCCGGCGTGCTCGCGATCCGGAACCGCTCCTCGACCAGTTCGGGGGTGATCAGGCTCTGGTCCCAGACCATGATGCGCAGGAACTTCTCGATGTTCTCCCGCGTCGGTTCGGCGGCGAACTTGCCGAGCAGCTTCACGCCTTCGGTCGGGTCCGGCGCGAACAGGTTGACACTCAGGCCCCCGGGACCCATCAGCACCAGCCGGCCGGCCCGCTTGGGGTTGTCCAGCGCGAACCGCACAGCGGTGCCACCGCCGAGCGAATTACCCACCAGCGCAGCACGTTCGATACCGAGATGGTCGAACAGGTTCAGCAGCGCGGTCGCGCTGTAACGGTTGTACTGCTCGTGCTCGGTGTGCTTGTCGGAGTGCCCGTAGCCGGGCTGGTCGACGGCCAGCACGTGGAAGTGCTGGGCGAGCACCGGGATGTTCTTCGAGAAGTTCGACCAGCTCGACGCACCCGGACCCCCGCCGTGCAGCAGCACGACCGTGCCTGCCGTCTCGCGGTGCACGGCGCCGGCCTCGTGGTAATGCAAGCGCATGTCCTCACGGACCTGTGCGTAGCGCGAGGTCGACTCGAACGTGATCTCCTGCTGCTGAGCAGCTTCCGCGGCGAAGGACGTCATCACACCATCGTGTCCTGCGGCGGCAGGCCGAACGCGTCGTTGCCGAAGATCAGGTACGCGCGCTCGGGCTCGTTGGCCGCGTGCACCCGGCCGGCGTGGGCGTCACGCCAGAACCGCTGCACGGGCTGATCGAGCTGCAGCGCGGTGGCACCGGAGGCCTCGAACAGCAGGTCGATCGACGCGATCGCACGTGCGGTGGCACGGACCTGGTCGCGCCGGGCCGCCGCACGCAACGAGAACGGGATCTCCTCGCCGGCCTGGAGTAGCCGATACTCGTCGCGGACGTTGCCGATCAGCTGACGCCAGCCGGCGTCGATGTCGCTGGCGGCCTCGGCGATGCGGATCTTCGCGAACGGATCGTCCTTGGACTTCTCCCCGGCGAACGCCGCGCGGACACGCTTGCCCTGGTGCTCGACGTGGGCTTCGTAGGCACCGTAGGCCATTCCCATGATCGGGGCGCTGATAGTGGTGGGATGCATTGTGCCCCAAGGCATCTTATATACCGGCGCCGTGTTCGTCCGGTAGCCGCCCGCGGTGCCGTCGTTCATCGCCTTGTACGACAGGAACCGGTGGCGCGGGACGAAGACGTCCTTGACCACCACGGTGTTGCTACCGGTGGCCTTCAGGCCGACAACGTTCCAGACGTCGTCGATGCGGTAGTCGGTGCGCGGGATCAGGAAGCTGCCGAAGTCGACCGGCTTGCCGTCCTTGATCACCGGTCCGCCGAGAAATGCCCAGGCGGCATGGTCACAACCCGATGACCACTGCCAGGCCCCGCTGACCAGGTAGCCGCCGTCGACGACGGTGCCCGCACCCATCGGCGCGTACGACGACGACACACGCACCGTCGGATCACTGCCCCACACGTCTTCCTGGGCCTGCTGGTCGAACAACGCCAGATGCCAGTTGTGCACGCCGATGATCGACGACACCCAGCCGGTGGATCCGCACGCGCTCGCGATACGTCGGACGGCCTCGTAGAAGATCGTGGGATCGCACTGCAGGCCGCCCCACTGCTTGGGCTGGAGCAGCTTGAAAAAACCGACCTCATCGAGCTCGGTCACGGTCTCGTCGGGCAGTCGGCGCAACTCTTCAGCGGCTTGGGAACGCTTGGCGATCCGCGGCAGCAGGTCGTCGATACCGGCGAGAACCGACTGCGCGTCGCGCTGTTCAATGGACGTCACTGGTGTGCCTCCCGAGGCGTGCGAAGTAACCTACAAGAGATTAGAACACGTTACGATTTGTGTCGAGTAGCGGTGTCCTGCAGCGGCTGGACCTGCGCACATGCATTTCTGTAACCTGTTCTAGTTATGACCGATCGCGGCGCGAAGAGAGGGCTCATCTTGTGACGGACGTAGCCGCCGACGAACCGCTGGGCGCGCATGTGCTCGAGCTGGAGATCGCCGACGTCATCGACGAGACGCCGGACGCGCGCTCGCTGGTGTTCAAATCCCCCGCCGACGCTCCCGTTGCGCCGGAGAAACTCCGGTATTCGCCGGGGCAGTTCCTCACCCTGCGGGTGCCCAGTGACCGCACCGGGTCGGTGGCCCGCTGCTACTCGCTGTGCAGCTCCCCGTTCACCGGCGACCCGTTGACCGTCACGGTCAAACGCACCGCCAACGGGTACGCGTCGAACTGGTTGTGCGACAACGCCCATGCCGGAATGAAGATCCATGTGCTGGCCCCGTCGGGCACTTTCGTGCCGAAGAATTTGGACACCGACTTTCTGCTCCTCGCGGCCGGTAGCGGCATCACCCCGATGCTGGCGATCCTGAAATCGGCCCTGTCCGAGGGCAGCGGCAAGGTCACGCTGGTCTATGCCAATCGCGACGAGCAGTCCGTGATCTTCGCCGAGGCACTGCGTGATCTGGCGGGCAAGTACCCGGACCGGCTGACCGCGATCCACTGGCTGGAGTCGGTCCAGGGTCTTCCGAGCGTGTCCGCCCTGGCTGAGCTGTTCGCCCCCTACACCTCCCGCGAGGCGTTCATCTGCGGCCCCGGTCCATTCATGGCCGCCGCCGAGGAGGCCCTGACGACGGCGGGCCTGCCCGCCGAGCGCATCCACATCGAGGTGTTCAAGTCGCTGGAATCCGACCCGTTCGCGGCGGTGAAACTCGAACCCGACGACAGCGACGAGGGGCCCGCGACGGCGGTCGTGACGCTGGACGGACAAACCCACGAGGTGTCCTGGCCGCGCCGGGCAAAACTGCTCGACGTGCTGCTGGACAAGGGCCTCGACGCGCCGTTCTCCTGCCGCGAAGGGCACTGCGGCGCCTGCGCGGTGGTGAAGAAGTCCGGCGACACCGAGATGGAGGTCAATGACGTCCTGGAACAGCAGGACCTCGACGAGGGCCTGATCCTGGCCTGCCAGGCGCATCCGCGCTCGGATTCGGTCGAAGTCACCTATGACGAGTAGCAGGGGGATTACCTTCATCACGATGAACCGGCTCGCAGCGGCAAGTGCGGTCGCGCTGGCGGCGTTGGCTTTCGCCCACCCTCCGACGGCGACGGCCGCGTCCAACACCTCGATGTCCTCGATTCACGTCGACCCGGCCACACAGATCGAAATGCACGTCACCGCGAACTGCGAGGCGGCGCAGAACAGGTGCTTCTACCGGACCACGGCGAATCTGCTCACCCCCAACGGGCCGACCGGTTTCCCCGGTGACGCCTGGGCGCGTCAGACCATCACACTGCGCAGCGACTCGCAGAACGTCTGGCAGGAAGCCTGGTACAGCGCGCCGGCGGGCACCCCGCGTGAACTCAAGGGGGCCAACCACGAGAACGTACTGTCACGCATGCTGAAATCGCTGCGCGATGTCGAGGTGTCGGTGACCTACTTCGGCGGCGGGCCGATCGAGCGCTTCACCACCGACGGTGACTCGGTGCCGACCGAGTGGACCACCGGGCAGCCGGCCAAGGGCTCGCAGTTCATCGTGTGCTCGCAGATCCAGGTGGTCTACGGCGGGGTGAACCTCACGACGCCCAGCGCATGCGCGCAGACGACGTTCGAGTAACACGGGTCAGCGGGGCAGGCCGAGCAGCCTCTCTCCCGCCATGGTCAGCAGGATCTGCTCAGTGCCGCCGGCGATCGTCAGGCAGCGGGTGTTGAGGAAGTCGTGCACCTGCGGGTTGACCACCGCGCCGGCGCCCTCAGACAGATCCATCCGGAACTCGGCCAGCGTCTGGCGGTACCGCACGCCGATGAGCTTGCGCGCGCTGGCCTGTGCGCCCGGGTCCTGACCCTCGACCGCGAGCTGAGCGATCCGCTGGTCCAGCAGCGAGCCGACCTGCGCAGTGACGATCAGCTGACCGAGCTGGTCCTGTTGCGCCCCATCGACTTCGAGCTCGGCCACCACGCGCAGCAGTTCCTCCATCGGGTTGCCCAGGGCGGTGCCCTGCGCCATCGCGACGCGCTCGTTGGCCAGCGTCGTGCGGGCCAGCCGCCATCCGTCGTTGACTTGACCGACCACCATCTCGTCGGGAACGAACACGTCGTCGAAGAACACCTCGTTGAACAGCTCGTCGCCGGTGATCTCGCGCAGCGGGCGGATCACGATGCCCGGGCTCTTCATGTCGACGAGGAAGTACGTGATGCCCTTGTGCTTCGGTGCGTCGGCGTCCGTCCTTGCCAGGCACACACCCCAATGCGCCTTCTGCGCCGCCGAGGTCCACACCTTCTGCCCGGTGAGCTTCCAACCTCCTTCGGCGCGAACGGCTTTGGTGCGCAGTGCCGCCAGGTCCGAACCGGCGCCGGGCTCGCTGAACAGCTGGCACCAGGCCAGCTCGCCGCGCAGGGTCGGCGGAACGAACTGCTCGACCTGTTCCGGGCTGCCGTGCTCCAAGATGGTCGGCACCGCCCACCAGCCGATCACCAGATCGGGACGCGTCACCCCTGCCGCGGCCAGCTCCTGGTCGATCAGCAACTGCTCGGCGGGTCCGGCGGCGCGGCCGTGGGGACGCGGCCAGTGCGGCGCCAGCAGCCCGGTCTCGGCGAACGCGACCTGACGCTCGTTCTCCGGCGCGGCGGCGATTTCGGCCACCGCGGAGGCGATTTCGGGACGCAGATCTGCGACCGACTCCAAGTCGATGTGCAGTTCCCGGCGCACACCCTGCTGCGTCAGGGCCGCCACCCGCCGCAGCCAGCGCGACCGTCCGCCCAGGAACTGCGCGATGCCGTAGGCCCGCCGCAGGTACAAATGCGCATCGTGTTCCCATGTGATGCCGATGCCGCCGAGCACCTGGATGCAGTCCTTGGCGTTGGCCTTGGCGGCGTCGATCGCGACCGACGCCGCCAGCGCCGCAGCGATTGACAGCTGATCGGCGTCCGGTTCGCCGGCCGCGCGGGCGGCGTCGGCGGCGGCGACGGAGACCTGCTCGGACCGCAACAGCATCTCGGCGCACATGTGCTTGATCGCCTGGAAACTCCCGATCGGCTTGCCGAACTGCTCCCGCACCTTCGCGTATTCGGTGGCGGTGTTCAGCAGCCAACGAGCCAGACCGGCCGCCTCGGCGGCCAGCAGCGTCGCGACCAGGTCGACGACCCGCTGCGCGGGCACTTCCAGTGCCTCGGCCGCCGCACCGTCGAGGACGACGCGGGCCAGCGGACGGGAGAAGTCGGTGGCGTCGAGCGATTCGACCGTCACCCCCTCGGAGGTGCCGTCGACCAGCAGCCAGGTGTCACCGGCGGGTAGCAGCAGCACTCCCGCCGGCTCCGCGCCGAGCACATACGGCGCGGTGCCCGACACCAGGCCGTCGGCGAAGTCCAGGTCGGCGGTCAGCGTGAGGCCCGCCGTGCGCTCACCGCCGGCCAGCGCCTCCAGCAGGCCGGCGTGCGAACCCGAGAGCACCAACGTGGCCAGCGCGGTGGTGACCACCGGTCCCGGCACCAGCGCCGCGGCCGCCTCGTCGAGCATCGCGGCCAGATCCGACACCGTGCCGTCGGCCCCGCCGTGTTCCTCGGGGAGTGCGACGCCGAAGATCCCTAGTTCGGCCAGACCGCCGTATGGTGAACGCCACGCGTCGCTGTTGCCCTGCTCTACATCACGCGCGGCCTCGATGGCGCGTGACGCTGCGGCCCAGGTCCGGACCAGTTCCCGTGCGGCGGACTGGTCGTCGGTGGTGGGAGCGGACGTTGAAGCCGACACGGTGTCTCCTAGCGATTGGGCGAGAAGACGATGCTTCTCACTAGAACGTGTTCTAATAGTGACAGCGTTCGACCGTCAAGTCGACCGCCTTCGCTGCAGGGCCCACGCGCGCGCCTGTGGCACGGAGAAGAGAAACGGGACCGGGATGCGTATCGTTCTCACCGGGGACGCATCACGAAGGAGCCATTCGCCGCATGTCGGGGACGTCGGAGTTCACAGCTGACAAAGCGCAGACGTCTGCGCGCGTCACGTCGGGCGCAGGCTCTGAGTCCCGACCCCGCCAGGTGACGAACGTCGCGGTGCTCGCCGAATCCGAACTCGGCTCCGAAGCGCAGCGTGAACGGCGTAAGCGCATCCTGGACGCCACCCTGGCGATCGCGTCGAAGGGCGGCTACGAAGCCGTCCAGATGCGCGCGGTAGCCGAACGCGCCGACGTCGCGGTGGGCACGTTGTACCGCTACTTCCCGTCGAAGGTGCATCTGCTGGTATCGGCGCTGGGCCGCGAGTTCGAGCGCATCGATGCCAAGACCGACCGGTCGGCGTTTCCCACCGGAGCCTCCGCCTATCAGCGGCTCAACATCATGGTCGGCAAGCTCAACCGCGCCATGCAGCGCAACCCGCTGCTGACCGAGGCCATGACGCGCGCATTCGTGTTCGCCGACGCGTCCGCTGCCGGCGAGGTCGACCACGTCGGCAAGCTGATGGACTCGATGTTCGCCCGGGCGATGAGCGACGGTGAGCCCACCGAGGACCAGTACCACATCGCCCGGGTGATATCCGACGTGTGGCTGTCCAATCTGCTGGCCTGGCTGACCCGGCGCGCGTCGGCCACCGACGTCGCCAAGCGGTTGGACCTGGCTGTGCGGTTACTCATCGGCGACGGTGAGCAGCCTAAGATCTGAGGGGTGGACCTCCCGCCCGAGCTTGTTCGCGCACTCTCCTCTGTGGCGGACACCCCGCGTCTCCTGGTCACCTCGGATTTCGACGGCACGCTCGCGCCGATCGTGAACAACCCGGCCGACGCGCGGCCGCTGCCGCCGGCCGCCGAGGCCCTCGTCGCACTGTCCGAATTGCCCTCGACGGCAACGGCGTTGATCTCGGGACGGGACCTCGACACGCTGCGCGCGTTGTCGTCGATGCCCGCGTCGGTGCATCTGGTGGGCAGCCACGGCGCGCAGTTCGCCTCCGGCTTCGCCCACGACATTGACCGCGAGCTCCTGAACGCCATCACCGACAGACTGCGTGAGATCGCCTCGGGCAGAACAGGTGTGCACGTCGAGACCAAACCGGCCAGTGTCGCTCTGCACGTCCGCAACGCGGCCCCCGCCGACGCCGACGCCGCCCTGGCGCAAGCATGGGAGTCAGCGCCGCAGTGGAACGCGCACGTGACCACGGGCAAGGCGGTGCTCGAGTTCGCCGTCATCTCGACCGACAAGGGAGAGGCGATCGACATCCTGCGCGCCGAACACGACGCGACGGCCGTGGTGTTCCTCGGTGACGACGTGACCGACGAGAAGGCGTTCACCCGGCTGCGGGATGCCGACGTCGGTGTCAAGGTGGGCCCGGGTGACACCGCCGCCCGCTACCGGGTGGACTCCCCCGATGACGTCACCCTCGTGCTGCAGCACCTCGTGAACCAGCGGCGGTCACACCCGCGCCTCACCTGAGCGGGGGTGATCAGGCGGGCGGCCCCGACGTGCGCCCGCGCACGACCTGCGTTTCGAGCACCTCGATGACCGGCAATCCCGACCGCGGCGGCTCGTGCAGCAGTTCGCCTGCCCGCCTTCCTTTTTCGATGCTCGGCTGCAGCACGGTGGTCAGGCCCCGGCGTCGCGCCTCGGGCACGCCGTCGAACCCCGTCACCGTCATCTGCCCCGGCACATAGACGCCCCGCGCGCGCAGATGGTCTATCGCGGACAACGCCAGCACGTCGGCGGTGCACATCAGCGCGGTGATCCGCGGGTTGGCGGCGAGCGCGACGTCCGCAGCCGATCCACCGGAGGTGGGCAGGTGCTCGTAACTCTCCACGACGGTCAACGATTCCGGATCCAGGCCCGCCGCCGACATCGCGTCACATAATCCGCGGATGCGCTCACCCTGAACGTGGAAGTGCGGGCTGCGCAGTCGTTCCGGGTCGGCCAGCACCGGGCCGGGTCCGCCCCGGGGCCAGTCGCGACCGAGCCGCATGGTCAGCAAGCCGATCTCGCGGTGCCCGAGCTCGATGACGTGTTCGGCGAGCCGCCGCATCGCGGCACGGTCGTCGATGCCCACGTGCGAGGCCCCGGGCACGTCCCGCGGCTGGTCGACCACCACGACCGGTAGATGGCGCTCGAGCACCGCGGGCAGATACGGGTCGTCGTCGGATGCGGAGTACACCGCGAACCCGTCCACGCCGGCGGCAAGCACCGCGGCCGAGCCCTCGGCCACACTGCGGTTGGGGCCCACCGCGACCAGCAGCAGGCCCTGGCCCACCGCCTCGCACGACTCAGCCAGCCCGGCGACGAAGTCGAGCGCGGCGGGGTCGCTGAAGGAATAGTTGAGCGGTTCGGTGATCACCAGACCCACCGCGCCTGCCTTGCGGGTGCGCAGCGAGCGTGCCACCGGGTCGGGTCCCGGATAGCCCAGCCGTTTGGCGGTGGAAAGCACACGCTCGCGCAACTCGGCCGAGAGCTGGTCGGGTCTGTTGTACGCATTGGAGACGGTGGTGCGCGACACCTTGAGTTCGGCGGCCAGCGAGGCCAGGGTCGCGCGCCGTCGGGGCGTCGGACTCCTGGTCATGCTCCCCGACGTTAGTGGATGGCGCCCGTCGCCGACCTACGACTCGGTCGCGGCGCCCGGCAACCGGCCCACACCGCCAGCCACACCGCGCACGCGATCGACACGATCACGAAGCTGGGCGGCAGGTTGAACATCGCCGAGAACGTCAGGCCGACCCACACCGAGACCAGGCCGATCACCGCCGACGCCGCCATCGCGGCGACCGGGCGCGCCGTGAGCATCAGCGCCGTCGCGGCCGGGGTCACCACCAACGCGAACAGCAGCAGCGTGCCCACCGCCTGCACTGCCATCGTCACCGTCAGTCCGAGCAGCACCATGAACGCGATAGACAAGGCGCGCACCGGAATGCCCTTGGCTTCAGCGACTTTGCCGTTGACCGAGCTGAACAGCAGCGGCCGGAAGATGAACGAGATACCCAGGGCGGTCAGCACCAGGAGCGTGAGGAATGACAGCAGCTGTTCGGTGCTGATCGCCAGCAGGTTGCCGAACAGCACGTTGGTCAGCGTGGAGGAATTGCGGGTGGCCAGCGAGTTGAAGAACAACCCCAGACCGGTGGCGAACGCCAGCACGGTGCCGGTGGCGACCTCCCGTTCGGCGGCTCGTTTCCCCAGCGCGCCGATCATCAGCGCACCGCCGACGCAGAACACCCCCAGCCCCACCGCAGCGGGCAGGCCGATGAGCACGGCACCCGTGGCGCCCGGCAGACCGATGTGGGCCAGTGCGTGCGCGGCGAACGCGATGTGACGCACCACGATGAAGTACCCCATCAAGCCGGCCGCGAGAGCGACGATGGTGCCGCCCAGCCACGCGTTGCGCATGAAGGACGAACCCAGGATGTGCAGCCAGTTGTCCTGATACCCCAGCGCTACGACGGTGTGGGTCACTGCCCGCTCCGCATGTAGAGCTCACCCTGCAGGGTGTGGGCGACCTGGATGCTGGTCCCGTACATGTGGGTGAGCAGTGCGGAATCGACGACGCGGTCCAGCGGCGCGTGGTGGGCGTGCCCGTCGAGCAGGTAGATCGCGCTGTCGAGGACCGTCAGCAGCGGGTTGAGGTCGTGTGCCACCACCAAGACGGTCACGCCGAGCTCGCGCTTGAGCCGGCCCAGCACCGCGACGATCTCGTGCTGGTTGCGCAGGTCGAGGGAGGCCAGCGGCTCATCGAGGATCAGCATCCGCGGCCGGGCCACCAATGCACCGGCCAGCGCGATCCGCTGCCGCTGCCCACCGGACAGGTCCGAGAGGCGGCGATCGGCGATCTCGAGGCCGTCGACCCAGCCCAGCGCCTCGTCGACGCGCGCGCGATCGGCGGCGCCGGTGCGCCCGAAACCCCACCGCCGGCCGGTAAGGCCGAGCAGCACCGCATCGCGGGCACGGATCGCCTCGTTGGCATTGGCATCGTAATTCTGTGGGACGTAACCGATCTCGTCGTTGACCGCACCCGGGCGACGGCCGTACACCCGGACTTCGCCCGATGAGGGGGCGAGCAAACCGAGGATCACCTGCAGCAGCGTGGTCTTGCCCGACCCGTTGGGCCCGATGACGGCCACGAACCGGCCCGCATCGACGCGGAACGTCGACTCGCTCCACACCGTGCGCCCACCCCGTTCGACGCTGACGTCGTCGAAGGTCAGCGCCGGGACGGCGGCCGGCTCAGGTTCCGACACCGAGCGCCCCGGCCAGAGAATTCAGTTGCGCCACCTGCCAATCCTGAAACGAATCGGCGTCGTCGGGAAGTGTTTCGGTGACCTCGACCACGGCGATCCCGGCGCCCTCGGCCGCAGAGCGGATCTGTTCGGGTACCGATCCCTCGGTCTGGACGTTGTAGATCAGCACGTCGGCGCCCCGGTCGGCGAGCAACTGCAGGAATGCGTCGAGATCAGCCGGCGACGGCTCGCTCTCGTTGGCGGCTGCGGCCCGGTAGCCGCGCGGGGTTCGGTCGACCAGCCCCAGCGCGGTCGCCATGTCGTCGAACACGCTCTCGGTGGTCACGTAGGTCTTTCCGGCGGCGCCGGCCCTGATTGCGGCGATCGCGTCGCGGTACGGAGTCATCGACGCATCGAATTCGGCCCGGCGCTCGGCGAAGTAGTCCGTCGCCGCCGACGACAGCGTCGTCAGCTCGGCGGTCACTGCGTCGGCGACCTCGGTCACCGCGTCGGGGTTGTACCAGACGTGCGGGTTGCCCTCGTGATCGTGATCGTGCCCGTGGTCGTGGCCCGCCTCCTCACCGTGCCCGCCACTGAGCTCGACCGCATTGACGACCGGCGCATCGGCGGCCGAGGTCGCGGCGAGTTTGGTCGCCCACTCGTCGTAGTGGCCGCCGTTGACGACCACCAGTTGCGCGCCCTCGAACGCGACCGCATCCGACGGGGCCGGTTCGTAGTCGTGCGGGTCGACCGACGAGCCGGCCAGCACCGTGGTCACCGAAGCGCACGCGCCGCCGAGCTGGGAGACGATGTCGCCCCATTGGTCGACGCTGACGACGACGTTCACCGGTTCGGTCGGGCACTCCGGGCCCTGCGCCTCAGGCGACGACGTGTCCCCACCGCCGCACGCGGACAGGGCGAAGGGAAGACAGGCGACGAGGGACGCGGCGAGCGCACGCATATTCCGGGACGTACCAAACACATCGCAACGATAACCGTTTTCAATAACGAGTGCACATCGTCGTGGCGACCGTCACGCGGACACTAGGCTCGACGTCATGGCACCGGTCTCCGTCGACCTCAACGCCGACCTCGGTGAGGGCTTCGGGGTCTGGACCCTCGGTGACGACGACGCGATGCTCGAGATCGTCACATCGGCCAACGTGGCGTGCGGATTCCATGCCGGCGACCCCGCCACGCTGCTCAAGGTGTGCCGCGCCGCCGCGGCCCGTGGGGTGAGGATCGGCGCCCAGGTCAGCTACCGCGACCTGGCCGGTTTCGGCAGGCGCTTCATCGACGTCAGTACCGAGGACCTGGTCGCCGACGTGATGTACCAGATCGGGGCGCTGTCGGCGCTGGCCGCCGCCGCCGGCTCCACCGTGTCCTACGTCAAACCGCACGGGGCGCTGTACAACTCGATCGTCACCCACCGCGCGCAGGCACAGGCCGTCGCGCAAGCCGTGCATGCCGTCGACCCGGCGCTGCCGGTGCTCGGCCTGGCCGGCTCGGTGTTCTTCACCGCCGCCGACGAACTCGGGCTGCGCACCGTGCCCGAGGCGTTCGCCGACCGGGCCTACCGGCCCGACGGACAGCTGGTCTCGCGCCGCGAGCGCAATGCGGTGCTGCACGACCTCGACGAGATCGCCGACCGGGTGATCTCCATGGTCACCGCCGGACGGGTGACCGCGGTCGACGGTTCGACGATCCCGATCACCGTCGAGTCGGTGTGCGTCCACGGCGACTCGCCCGGCGCGGTGCGCATCGCCACGGCGGTGCGTGAACGGCTGACAGGCGACGGTGTGACACTGGCCCCGTTCACCTGAGGGCCCCGGGAATATCCCCCACCCCGCCGGGTTTGTGTCTGGCGGACTCCGACGTAACCTCGTCGGGTTCGGCACACGTCAATCAGCCGTCGGAGGTGATGAGGATCGTCGCGTTCGACCCTCCGGCGACTCCCCCACAGCGGTGGGCCTACCCGCTGCTGCTCGTGCTCAGCGGGGTGGCGCTCGGGGTGTCCGGGCTGCCGGCGCCGCTGTACGGCATTTACGAGACCCACTGGCACCTCTCGCCGCTGGCCACCACGGTCGTGTTCGCGGTGTACGCCGTCGCCGCGCTGGCGGCGGTACTGGTCTCGGGTCGGATCTCCGACGTGGTGGGCCGCAAACCGGTACTCGTCGCCGCGCTGCTCGCGCTGATGGTGGGGCTCGGGGTGTTCCTGGTCGCCGACAGCATGGGGATGCTGCTGCTGGCCCGCACCATCCACGGCGCGGCGGTGGGTTCCATCGTCGTCGCCGGCGCTGCGGCGCTGCTGGACCTGCGGCCCGACCACGGTGTGCGCGCCGGGCAGCTCAGCGGCGTCAGCTTCAACATCGGCATGACCGTGGCGATCCTCGGGTCCGCGCTGCTCGCGCAATACGCCCCTCATCCACTGAGAACGCCGTACGCGGTGGTCGCGGTGATCTGCCTGGCCGTCGGCGTCGGCCTGCTGGCCCTGCGCGAGACCCACACCACCCGCACCCGCGGCCCCATCCGGATCGCCAAACCCGCGGTACCGCAGCAGATCCGGGGCGACTTCTGGTTCTCCGCACTCGGCGCGATGGCTTCCTGGTCGGTGCTCGGGGTGCTGCTGTCGCTGTACCCGTCGCTTGCCGCGCGCCAGACCCACATCGACAACCTGGTGTTCGGCGGCGCCGTCGTCGGCACCACGGCCTTCGCCGCCGCACTGGCGCAGTTGGCCGCCACCCGCATCCCGGCCAGGTACGCCGCGATCACCGGTGACACCGGCATGGCCGCTGCGCTGCTGCTCACGATCCCGGTGCTGCTGACCCATCAGTGGCAGCTGGTGTTCGTCGCGGCGGCGCTGCTCGGCGCGACCTTCGGACTCGGCTTCGGCGGCTCGTTGCGGCACCTGTCGGACGTCGTCCCCGCTGACCGGCGTGGCGAGACGATGTCGGCGTTCTATCTGCTGGCCTATACCGCGATGGCGGTGCCCACCCTGATCGCGGGCTGGGCCGCCACACGCTGGGATCTGGCCGCGGTGTTCCCGTGGTTCGCAGGCACAGTGGCCGCGGCCTGCCTGGGTGCCGCGATCGCCGGGCTGCGCAGCATCAGGGCGGCCCGCACCGCTTAGGGTGGCGTCATGCGCCTGAAGGCCGGGCGGCCTGACCTGCAGGCCTACTCCGCGTATTTCGATCTGCCGGCAGCGGCACCGTCGGCCTCGGTGACCGTGACGTGGGCTGGGGTGACCACCCTGCTCATCGACGACGGCCGGTCGGCGGTGCTGACCGACGGCTTCTTCTCCCGGCCGGGACTGCTCACCGTCGCCACCCGGCCGCTGCGCCCGTCGCGCCGCCGCATCGACGACGCGCTGTCACGGCTCGGCGTGCGTCGCCTGGAGGCTGTCACCCCGGTGCACACCCACTACGACCATGCGATGGATTCCGCACTCGTCGCCGAACTGACCGGTGCCCGGTTGATCGGCGGGACATCGGCGGCGCACCTCGGCCGCGGGCACGGACTGGACCGGGTCGAGGTCGTCACCCCCGGTGAGACCGTCACCGCGGGCAACTTTGAGCTCACCCTCATCCAGGGCAACCACTGCCCGCCGGACCGGTTCCCCGGCAGCATCACCGCACCGGTGAAGCCGCCGGCCCGCGCGTCGGCCTACCGGTGCGGCGAAGCGTGGTCAGCCGTCGTGCACCATCGCCCCAGCGGTCTCGGACTGCTGGTCGTCGGCAGCGCGGGATTCCTGCCGGGCGCGCTTGCCGGCCGTCGCGCCGA
>NZ_JBQQCF010000021.1:0-96807 GCF_052245755.1 Mycobacterium sp. 4D054 | reverse complement strand
CCGCCCAGCTCTTGACGATCACCACCAGCAAAGCTGGTCCCGCCACTAAGGCCCCAGTCACCAAGCGCGCACGTTCACGTGAGGCAACGAATCAGCCTTCGCGCGCATCTTGACATGAGGCAACAGGACCTCCACCGCTACACCTGGGCGGCGGCCTTGCGGGCGGCGATTTTGGCGCGGACATCATCCATGTCGAGCGCCTTGACGCGGTCGATCAGGTCCTCCAGCGCCGCGGGGTGCATGGCGCCGGCCTGCCGGTAGACGAGTACGCCGTCCCGGAAGGCCATCACGGTCGGGATCGACGTGATCTCCAGCGTGGCGGCCAGGTCGCGTTCGTGCTGGGTGTCGACCTTGGCGTACACGACCTCGGGATGCGCTTGGGATGACCGCTCGTACACCGGGGCGAACGCGCGGCACGGGCCGCACCATGAGGCCCAGAAGTCAACCAGCACAATCGCGTTGCCGGTGATGGTGGACTCGAAGTCGTCGTAGGTCAGGCTTGTGGTCGCCATTGACGTTTCCTTTCTCGAGTGTCCGTGTGTGGCAGTGGGGATCGAACCGTCAGGCCAGGCCCTTGAGCATCAGGTTCCAGTACATGAACGGCAGGCCGTATTTCTTCAGGTACCAGTAGCCCCGGTGCGGCTTGGTCGGGTTGATCAGCGGGAACGACGGCGTGAGGTTGAGGTCATAGTCAGTGGACGGTCCTTCAGCAGGGAGGCGATGTTCTCGACCACCACCGGCGCCTGTCGGCGGATCGCGGCACCGGCCCTGGAGTTCGGGGACGATCCGGCGTCGCCGAGGCTGAACACGTTGGGATACCGCACATGTTGCATGGTGTGAACCTCGGCGCGGTCGCCGCGGACTACGGCATGCTCAGGCGTTCTGCCGGGACTCTTCCCAGGCGCCGAATCCGCCCAGGATGTCGCTGACGTCGGTGAAACCATTGCGCCGCAACAGGCTTGCGGCCACCGAGGACCTGTATCCGCCGGCGCAGTACACGACGGTCGGTTTGGCCGGATCCAGTTCGCTCAGCCTGGCCGGCAGCTGGCCCACCGGGATGGTGAGCGCGTCCGGGATGGTCCCCGCGGCCACCTCACCCGGGTTGCGGACATCGACGACCTGCAGGTCGGCCAGTTCCGCGGCGCGCTGATCGAAGGCCTTGGCCGTCAGCCGCGACGCCCTCTGGACGTCGTCCTGATGGGCGGACATCACCTCGAACGGGCGATCCAGATAGCCGATGACCCGGTCGAATCCGATGCGGGCGAGGCGGGTTTTGGCTTCCAGCTCCTGGCCCGGTTCGGTGAACAGCACGATGTCGACGTCGGTGGGGACGACCGATCCGGCGAACTCGGCGTAGCGGCCCTCCAGCCCGATGTTGATCGCGCCGCGCAGGTGGCCCATCGCGAACTCCTCGGGTCCGCGCCCGTCGACCAGGACCGCGCCGCCGGCCATCGCGTCACGCACCTGCTCGTAGGTCATGGCTGCCGGCATCTTGGTCTCGTCCAGCAATTCCCGGTCCTTACGGTTGAGGATCGCGTCGTAGACGAAGTAGCTCGGCGCCGGCGGCTGACCTTCGGTGACCAGCGCCATGAACGTGTCCTTGTCGGGCGCGCGCAGCGCGTAGTTGGTCTCTTTCTGCTCGCCCATCGTCGACCACAGATCGGTCGACAGGTTCTTGCCGCAGGCCGAGCCCGCGCCGTGGGCCGGGTAGACCCGGGTGGCGTCGGGCAGCGTCATCAGCTTGTGGTGCAGCGAGTCGTAGAGCTTCTCGGCCAGCTCCTCGCGGCTGAACCCGATCGAGGCCAGCAGGTCGGGACGGCCGACATCACCGATGAACAGCGCATCGCCGGTCAGCACCCCGTGGGGCACCTCGTCGTCGGCGTGCTCGTACACCACGATGCTCATCGACTCCGGCGTGTGGCCGGGAGTGTGCCGGAACTCCAGCGTCACCTCGCCCAGCGAGTAGCGCTCTCCGTCGGCCACGCCCATCGAGTCGAACTCGGTCTCGGCGACCGAGGAGTACACGATCTTGGCGCCGGTCGCCTTGGCCAGCTCCAGGTGGCCGGACAGGAAGTCGGCGTGGAAGTGCGTCTCGATCACGAGTTCGATCGTGTAGCCGAACTCCTCGGCGTCGGACAGGTACTCGGCCACGTCCCGCTGCGGGTCGACAACGACTGCGCGCCCGGTGGTTTCGTCGGCGATCAGATAGGACGCGTGGGACAGGCAGTCCAGGTAGTACTGGATGAACTTCATGACGGTGGTCCTTTCATTCGGTAGCTGGGTCCGACCTTCTGCATTCCAGACTGCCGATACCCCCATGGGTATGTCAAGTACCCCATGGGGTATAAGAATTGCATCTGGTACGTACCCCTGGGGGTATGTGTACCATGGCGGTCAGCATACCCCCCGTGGTATCGGCAGATCCGAGCCGCTCAGAGGAAAGGACTCAAAGAATGACCGCACTCGCCACCATCGATTCCCACGACCTGAACCGGATGCTCGGGTCGGCCGCCCCGCCGCGGGTGCTCGACGTGCGCACCCCGGGCGAGTTCGAGACCGCCCATATCGCCGGGGCCTACAACGTGCCGCTGGACCTGCTGCGTGAGCACCGCGATGGGATCATCAAGCACCTCGACGAGGACGTGGTCCTGGTCTGCCGGTCCGGCCAGCGCGCCGCCCAGGCCGAGGAGACTCTGCGCAACGCCGGCCTGTCGAACATGCACATCCTCGACGGCGGAATCACCGCCTGGGAGGCTGAGGGATTCGCGGTGAACCGCGGCGCTGCGCGTTGGGATCTGGAGCGTCAGGTCCGGTTCGTGGCCGGCTCGATCGTGCTGTCGACCATCCTGGGCAGCATCGCCGCCCCGAAGCTGAAGTGGGTGGCCGGCGCGGTCGGCGGCGGACTGACGTTCGCGGGCGTGTCCAACACCTGCGCGATGGGCATGCTGCTGTCGAAGTTGCCGTACAACCGAGGCGCCTCGTGCGACGCCCAGACCATCGTCAGCCAGCTGGTCGAGCGATGATCGCGCTCGCCATCGGCCTGGCCGTGTTCGTCGGTGTCGCGCTGGGACTGCTCGGGGGCGGCGGCTCGATCCTGACCGTCCCGCTGCTGGCCTACGTGGCCGGCATGGACGCCAAACAGGCCATCGCCACCTCACTGCTGGTCGTCGGTGTCACCAGTGCCATCGGCGCCGTCTCACACGCCCGGGCCGGGCGTGTGCAATGGCGGACCGGGCTGATCTTCGGGGCCGCGGGTATGGCCGGCGCCTATGGTGGTGGCCTGCTGGCCCGCTTCATCCCGGGCACCGTGCTGCTCATCGGCTTCGCGTTGATGATGATCGCCACCGCTGTCGCCATGCTGCGCGGGCGGAAGAACGTTCAGATTGCCGAGGGCACCCATCGACTGCCCGTTCCCACGATCATCGCCGAGGGCCTGGTGGTCGGCCTGGTCACGGGCCTCGTCGGCGCCGGCGGCGGCTTCCTCGTGGTGCCCGCACTTGCGCTGCTCGGCGGACTGCCGATGCCGGTCGCGGTCGGAACCTCGTTGATCGTGATCGCGATGAAGTCGTTCGCGGGTCTGGGGGGATACCTGTCCAGCGTGCAGATCGACTGGACGGTGGCGCTGGCCGTGACGGCCGCGGCCGTGGTAGGCGCACTGATCGGCGCGCGGCTGGCCGCGATGGTCAACCCCGATTCGCTGCGCAAGGCGTTTGGCTGGTTCGTGCTGGCGATGTCGTCGGTGATCCTGGCCCAGGAGATCCACATCGGCGTCGGGATCGCCGCGGCGGCATCGACCGCGGCCGCCGCGCTCATGACGCTCGCCTGCAGCCGGTACGGGCATTGCCCGCTGCGTCGGATCACCGGCGTCGGGGCCTCGCGGGGCGCGCCGGCGTGACGCGGGGAATACCCCCGCGGGTACCATCGCTGTAACGTCCGATGAAAGGAGATGCGCCATGGTTGGTGACGAAGACGCGATCGCCGCGGTGCTCAACAGGCTGCGCAGGGCGCAGGGTCAGCTTGCCGGGGTGATCTCGATGATCGAACAGGGCCGGGACTGCAAGGACGTCGTCACGCAGCTGGCGGCGGTGTCTAGAGCGCTGGACAAGGCCGGCTTCAAGATTGTCGCCACCGGGTTGCGGGAATGCCTGACCGGAGAAGCCGCCGACGGCCAGAAGCCGATGTCCGAGGCCGAGCTGGAGAAGCTGTTCCTGGCTCTGGCCTGAAAACCAACAGATCGGAAAAATCATGGGTTACGCATTGTCGACCACGCTGCACACAACGTTTGAGGATGCGGTGGAACGCACCCGGAAAGCGTTGGCGGACCAGGGTTTCGGTGTGCTCACCGAGATCGACATGAAAGCCACCCTGAAGGCGAAGCTGGGCGAGGACATGGAGGACTACCTGATCCTCGGGGCGTGCAATCCGCCGCTGGCGCATCGAGCGGTCAACGCCGATCGCCAGATCGGGTTGCTGCTGCCCTGCAACGTCGCTGTCCGCGCCGACACCTCGGCCGGCGGCGACACGGTGATCGTCGACGCGATGGACCCGCAGATCATGGTCCAGGTCTCGGATCAGCCGGGGCTACGCGAGGTGGCCGACGAGGCCGCCGCCAAGCTGCGGGCCGCGATCGAAGCACTGGAATCCGCCAACAACCGTTAGGAACGTCGATTCGACATGGACTCAACCGTGGACGTCGCGATCATCGAGACCTCGGGCCTGGGTGACCGGAGTTACCTGATCAGCGCCGACGGCACCGCCGTCGTGGTCGACCCGCAACGCGACATCGACCGGGTGCTCGATCTGGCCCGCGAGCGCGCGGTGCGGATCACCCATGTCCTCGAGACGCACATCCACAATGACTATGTGACCGGCGGCCTGGAGCTGTCCCGCGTCACCGGCGCCGAGTACGTGGTGCCCGCCGGCGACGACGTGGGATACCGGCGCCGCGCGGTGAGCGACGGCGACGTGGTGGACGCCGGCCCGGTCCGGCTGCAGGTGATGCACACCCCCGGCCACACCCATCACCACGTCAGTTACGTGGCGCGTGATTCCGGTGATTCGGTGGTCGGGGTGTTCACCGGCGGGTCGATGCTGCACGGCACGACCGGGCGCACAGACCTGCTCGGCGCCGAGCACACCCAGGAACTCAGCCACGCACAGTTCCATTCGGTGCGTCGGCTCGCCGCCGAACTGCCCGACACCACCCAGGTGTACCCCACCCACGGTTTCGGCAGCTTCTGCTCGGCCACCCCTGCCAGCGGGGATTCCTCCACGATCGCCGATCAACGCCAGACCAATCCGGCGCTCACCCAGGACGAGCAGAGCTATGTCGACGAACTGATCGCCGGGTTGGGCGCCTACCCCGCGTATTACGCGCACATGGGCGTCATCAACACCGCCGGCCCGCAGCCCGTCGACCTGTCGCTGCCCGAACCGGTCGATCCCGACGAACTGCGGCGCCGTATCGAAGCCCGCGAATGGGTGGTGGACCTGCGCAACCGCACCGCGTTCGCCGCCGGGCATCTCGGCGGCACGCTCGGCTTCGAGTTGTCGGACTCCTTCGTCACCTATCTGGGGTGGCTGTATTCGTGGGGGTCACCGCTGACGCTCATCGGCGATGAGGTCGACCAGATCGCCGATGCACGAAGGGAACTCGCCCGAATCGGGGTGGACAACCTCACGGGCTCCGCGGTCGGCGACATCGGCGCGCTGGCCGCGGGCACGCCATTGCGGTCCTACCGCGTCGCCGACTTCGCCGCGCTGGGCGAGGCCAACCGCGGGCAGCGACCGGCCGTCCTCGACGTCCGACAGAGCGGCGAGTTCGCCGAGGGGCACATCCCCGGCGCGGTCAACATCCCGCTGCATGAGCTGAGCAAGCGCCTCCAGGATGTACCCGACGGCGAGGTCTGGGTGCACTGCGCCTCCGGATACCGCTCCTCGATTGCCGCCTCGATGATCGACCGACCCGGCCGCACGGTGGTCCTCGTCGACGACGCGTTCGAGCAGGCGGAGAAACTCGGTCTGGTCAGTTGATCGCGAACAACAATGCGCCGAGGACAGCGGCGGCGAATACCACCGTGGCGCTGCCGATCAGCAGCACCTCCGCCTGCGGCGCCCCGGTGACCACCCGGCCGGCGACGACCGGGCTGTCCCTGATCTTGCGCGACCGGCGGTAGCCGAGCGCCAGCACCAGCAGCGCGAGCAGCGCCGCGGTGAAGGCGAGCAGGATCCGTCCGGGCCCGAGCGGTCCGTGCTGACGCAGCAGCACCAGGGCTCCGCCCACGAGAAACCCGAATGAGCTTCTCTCCCAAGACAGCAACGTGCGCTCGGCGGGCAGGCCCGGCTTGGAGGGTTCGCGGCGGGGCATCTCACTGTCCGGTTGGCGGCCAGATCACCAGCACCGCGAGGACCGCCAGCGTCACGATGAAGATCGCGCCGCCGAGCAGCACCGGGATATGGGTCGGCGGCAGCTCCTCATCGCGGCGCATGGCCGCCTGCACGCGCTGCCAGCGGCGCACCGCCAATATGGCCAGCACCCCGCCGCCGGCGGTCAGCACCACGCTGAGACCGTGCCGTACGCCGGGGATCCCGAACGACGGCACGAACTGGACCACGGCGATGCCGCCGGCGATCAACGCCAGAGCCGTGCGGATCCACGCCAGGAAGGTGCGCTCGTTGGCCAGCGTGAAGCGGTAGTCCGGTTCCTCCTCCGCGGAGCTCATCGCATCGCCTCCCTCCCGCATCGTTGCTCAGCGTACGGGCCGCGCGTGATAGGCAGGACGGGTGAACACCCAACCGCCGCTGTTGTTTGCGCTCGACCTGACCGGCACGTTCGTGTTCGGGCTGAACGGGGCGCTGACGGCCTTGCGGGTGACCCATCTCGACGTGGTCGGCGTGGTGACCCTCGGCATGATGACCGCGTTAGGCGGCGGGGTGATCCGCGATGTGCTGATCGGCGCGGTGCCGCCGGCGACGTTCCTGTACTGGCCGTACTTCACCCTCGCGGTCTGCGGTGCGCTCATCGCGTTCGTGCTCAATCACTGGCTGGACCGGCTCGGCATGTCGATCACGGTCCTCGACGCCGTCGGGTTGAGCGTGTTCGCCGTGATCGGCGCGAGCAAGGCGGTGGAGTTCGGCCTCGGGGCCGGCCCCGCGGTGCTGCTCGGCGTGATCACCGCGGTCGGCGGCGGCACCATTCGTGACTCCCTGGTCGGGCAGGTCCCGACGGTGCTGCGGAGCGAGCTGTACGCGATTCCGGCGCTGGTGGCCGCCGCGATCACCGTGGCGGCCATCGGCCTGGATGTCTATGGACTGGCCGCCGCGCTCGGGGCGGCGGCGGTGTGCTTCGTGATTCGGATGCTCGGCGTCCGCTACCAGCTCAACGCGCCTCGGCCACCGGGCTTTTCGAATCCGTCTTAGCCGTGTGCGCCGCCGCCGTGAGTATCGCGAGCAGACACAAACTCGCACGGGAGACGCCGAAATGATGCGAGTTTGTGTCTGCTCGCGATGGGTCAGCCCACGAAGTCCCGCAGCAGCTGCGCCATGATCGCCGGTTGGTCCTCGGGTATCAACGTCCAGGAGTCGTCAACGATCACCTTGCGCGCGTCGGGATAGAGCTCGACCAGCCGATCGGCATGCGCGAGCGGCATCATCCGGTCCTCGCGCGCCCACACGACGAGCACCGGCCGACCGAAACCCGCCAATTTTTGTGACATTTCGAGTAGGCGGCGACGCGGGGGCGCGCCCGTGGCGAACTTGACCAGGTCGCGACGTATTGCGGCGTTGCGCGCGGCGGGACCGAACCACTCGTCGAACAGACTGTCCGGGATCCCGTTCTTGGCCATCGCTCCGTACGCCCGGCGGCTGTGTCGGAAGAAACGGGTGCCGAGCAGCCTGCTCAGTACCCAGCCACCGCCGGGCAGTCGGCACAGCAGTGCGGCGGGGCGGGCCGGCGCGGGCGGGAAGTTGTCGAAGGCTTCGCAGGAAGCGAGCACCAGTCGCCCGACGCGCTCGTCGCGACCTTCGCTGATCACGAATTGTCCTCCGCCCCAGTCGTTGAGGACAAGGGTCACATCGTCGAGGTCGAGCGCATCGAGGAAGTCGGCGAGGATGCCCGCGACGCCGGTCTGTGTGAGGTCGGCGTCGTCAACCATCGGCATCGTGTGCGCACCCAGTGGCAGGGTCGGCGTGATGCACCGGTAGCCCGGCAGCAGCGGGATGACCTTGCGCCACTGCCGCCCGTCCATGAGCAGCCCGTGTCCGAACACCAGGACCGGTCCGTCCCCTCCGGTGTCTCCGTAGGCGATCGATCCAGCCGGCACGTCGACGGTGCGCATTCGCCCCTCCTGGATAGCTCGTTCTACCTACCGAAACGGTATGCTTCCGGCACTCGATGCGCGACAGGTCTCGCGGCACGGTTCGGCCTGGTCGGTGTCGGCGAAGAGGAGAGCCGGCGGCCGGCGATGATCACGCTCACCGCGTTGGAGGGCGCTTTCGTTCTGTGCCACACGCTACGGCCGACTGTGCGCGCCGCCGTGGCGACCGCGGCAGGCTAGGTCAGGCCGGCACGTTGGCCTTCAAGGTCGCCAACGCCTCGGTGGCGAGCCGGGCGAACTCGGCGGCCTCCTCGGCGTCCAGCGCCTCGGTGAAGAGGTCGGCCATCCGCCGGTTGGTCGCCTCTTCGATCTCGTCGTACCGATCCTTCTTGTCCGCACCGTCGGCGAACGGTTCGGGCCAGCCGAACATCGCCGCGTACTGCGGGCCCTTGTTGAGCATGTGCGCCTCGATCGGTGTAATCCCCGACAGCGACAGGACGTTGAAGTGCACCCCGGCCCGCAGTTCCCGCAGCACGAACATCACCTGCAGCGCCCGGGCGGGGGCGTCCTCGGCCAACGGCATCTCACGCCAGCCGGCAAACAGCGGTAGGGCCGCGATCGGCGTCGCCGCGATGAGCTTCTCCCCCAGCGCCGCGATGCGGTCCAGCCCGGAGGCGCCGGACAGGTACTTGCGCCCGAACTCGGCGGTCTGCTCCCAGTAGGTCTGCGCCGCGCCGGCTGCGCCGCGCACCGCGACACCCTCGTCCCACAGCGCGGCCACACCGGTCGGTTCGAAGACGGCGAACACCGCGGCCACCGTCCTGCCGGTGGCCTCGCCCAGCACTCCGCCGCGCCCGGCGATGTAGCCCGCCAGCGGGTTCTGGTAGCCGGCTGCGACGCTCCCGCCGAAGGTCTCGGGATGCAGCATGAACACCGCAACCGCCTTTTCGACGGCGGCCCCCGCGCTCGCAACGGAATCGGTCAGCGTGGCATCAGTCATGTCCGGAAGGTTAGCGCTGCCCTTTAGGTGCGGTCACCTCCGGCGCACCTGCCCTTGACGGCGTTGTCACTTAGTGACACAGTGGGTGCTGTCACTAAGTGACAAGGAGGTAGCGGTCATCGACACCCACGACAAGCAGGCGCTGGCGCGCCTGGAGGTGTCCCGGCACGCGTGCGACCTGTTCTGGGAGCAAGGCGTCTCTGCGACAAGCGGTGACGACATCGCTTCGGCGGCAGGGCTTTCCACTCGCACGGTGTGGCGGTACTTCCGCAGTAAGGAGGCCTGTGTGGAGCCCGTGCTGGCGTTGTCGGCGCAGCGTTTCCTCACGCTGGCACACCAGTGGCCGGCCGAGCTGTCCTTGGCCGACCACATGGCGGCCTACACCGCGGCCAACCCGCTGGACGACGAGGAGATCGCCGACGTGCGGCGCGCGCTGCGCATCACCGCCGTCTCGGTGGACGAGCCCGCGCTGCGGACTTCGTATCTGATGGTGCACGACCAGATGGAGCGCGACTTCATTCCTGTTGTCGCCGAACGGCTTCAGCTGCCGCAGCAACACCTCACGGTCCGCCTGTGCGCCGCCGCGGTGACCGGGGCGTTCCGTGTCATCGACGAGGACGTGGGCCGCAGGGTCATCCTCGAAGACGAGACGGTCAGCCAGGAAGAGGCCCTGGACCTGATCGACCGTGCCGTCAGGGACGCCACCAACGGCCGTTTCGGTGGTCCCGTCGACACCTGATCGAAATCCGAAGCACCACAATCGCATAGGCACGTCACTCCGTCCGAGGGCTTGACCCGGCCGCGGGAATGACGCTGCCTGCCTACTCAGAAAGGTTTTCATGACACAGCCCGCGTACATCTCGGTGGAGGACTTCTTCAACCCGCCCACCCGCGCCGGCGCGGCGATCTCCCCCGACGGATCGCGCATCGCATTTCTCGCGCCCTGGCGGAACCGGCTCAACGTGTGGGTCCAGGACATCGACTCCGACGGCGAAGCGCGCTGTGTCACCAGCGATGACCGCCGCAGCGTGCATCACTTCGACTGGACCGACGATCCGCGCTGGATCATCTACCTGCAGGACACCGACGGCGACGAGAACTGGCACATCCACCGCATCGACCTGGACGCTCCGGCCGGTGCCACCGTCGACCTCACCCCTTTTCCCGGCGTCATCGCCTCGCCGATCGGGGACGTCAAGAACGGCAAGGTCGCGGTCATCACGAACCAGCGCAACGCGCAGTTGTTCGACGTCTATGAACTCGATATCGCCACCGGCGATCTGACCTTGCTCGCCGAGAACCCGGGAACCGCGTCGAACTGGCTGCGCAGCGACAACGGGCGTCTGTTCGCGACATCGCTGACGCCGGACGGCAATCTCGATCTGTCGCGCTGGGACAGCGAGTCAGCGACATTGCGGTCCATCACGACCTTCGACGGATCCGACCATCCCGTCGGCATCCATCCGCTCGTGCTGACCCCCGACGGCACGGGGGTTTGGATGGGGTCCTACCGCGGCAGCGACCGTTCCCGCCTGGTCCGGATCGATCTGGCCACCGGCCAGGAAGCCGAGGTCGACAGTCACCCCCAGTTCGATCTCGATCACCGCGGCGTGGTCAACCCGTTCATGTCGCAGCCGCTGATCCAGGACCGTCGGACCGGCGAACTGCTCGGCGTACGCTACGCCCGCGAGCGACAGGTCATTCACGCGCTCAATCCCCGATTCGCCGACGTTCTCTCGAAGCTGGAGAAGCTCTCCGACGGTGACATCGGCCGGATCACCTCCGACGAGGCCGGCCGGCGGTGGGTCGTCAGCTTCACCCACGACCAGGATCCCCACGTGACCTACCTCTACGACCATGAGACCGGCGTGAGCCGGCTGCTGTACCGGCCGTTCCCGCATCTCGATCCCGACCAGTTGGCCCCGATGCAGCCGGTGGCGATCACGTCACGGGACGGCCTGACCCTGCACTCGTATCTGACCCTGCCGCTCGGGGTGCCGCCGAAGGGGCTGCCGCTAGTCCTGATGGTGCACGGCGGACCGTGGTACCGCGACAGCTGGGACTATCACCCCGGCGTGCAGCTGCTGGCCAACCGCGGATATGCGGTGCTGCAGGTCAACTTCCGGGGGTCGCTCGGCTACGGCAAGTCGTTCCTCAAGGCCGCGATCGGCGAGTTCGCGGGCAGGATGCACGACGACCTGATCGACGGGGTGAACTGGGCGGTCGAGCAGGGCTACGCCGACCGAGACCGGGTCGCCATCCTCGGCGGCTCCTACGGCGGTTACGCGGCGCTGGTCGGCGTCACGTTCACCCCGGACGTGTTCGCCGCCGCCGTCGACTACGTCGGCATCAGTGATCTGGCGAACTTCATGCGGACCCTGCCGCCGGTGGCGCGGCCGCACCTGGCCAACAACTGGCACCGCTACGTCGGCGATCCCGACGACCCCGAACAGCTGGCGGACATGATGGCGCGCTCCCCGATCACCAAGGTGGATCAGATCCGCACCCCGCTGATGGTGATCCAGGGCGCCAACGACGTCCGGGTCGTGCAGGCCGAGTCCGACAACCTGGTGGACGCACTGCGCGCCCGCGGTGTCGAGGTCGAATACCTGGTCCAGGCCGATGAGGGCCACGGCGCGGTGAACCCCGAGAACGTGATCGAGATGTATCGCGCGATCGAACGTTTCCTCGCGCGGTACCTGGGCCGGGCGGTCGGGAAACCTTAGCGGCTGCCTTGGCTTGGTGCTGTGGTTCGATGAACTCCGCAAGCTGGTGCTGCGCGCGCGCCTTCCGCGGCGGCGGCCCCGCGAGAGATCGGATGAGCCGGAGATGACTGCGATTCCGTTGTCCAAGCAGCAGGAGCACCGTCTGCTGTCACGTTTCATGCTGCTGAGCCTGGCCGCCGCACTCGTGACCATGGCGCTGAAGGCGGCTGCCGCCGTGGTCACCGGTTCGGTCGGGTTCCTGTCCGACGCGTTGGAATCCGGTGTCAATCTTGTTGCGGCCGTGGTGGCGCTGTGGGCGCTGCGGGTAGCGGCCCGCCCGCGCGACGCCGACCACCACTTCGGTCATGGCAAGGCCGAGTACCTGTCAGCTCTGGTCGAGGGCGCGATGATCTTCGTGGCCGCCACGGCGATCATCTGGAGCGCCGTCGAACGCCTGATGAGCCCCGCGCCGCTAGTCCAGCCCGGATTGGGGCTGGCCCTGTCCACCGTCGCGGCAGTGGTCAACCTCGTCGTTGGGGTCACCCTGCACCGGGTGGGCCGACAACATCGCTCGGCCACCCTCGTCGCCGACGGCAAGCACCTGATGACCGATGTATGGACCTCCGCCGGCGTGATCGTAGGCATCTCCCTTGTCGCGCTGACGGGCTGGTACCCACTCGATCCGATCGTCGCGTTGGCGGTCGGGGTCAACATTCTCTGGACGGGTTACCGGTTACTGCGCGGCTCGATGAGCAGTCTGCTCAGCGCCGCCCTCCCCGACGACGATCACGCCGCGGTGGACGCGGTCCTGGACCGATACCGCTGCGCGTATCCCATCGAGTTCGCGCCGCTGCGCACGGTCGAATCCGGCCGCCAGCGTCTCGTTTTCGTTGTCGTCACCGTGCCCGGGCAGTGGACCGTGCAGGCGGCACACGACCTCGCCGACCGGCTGGAAGCCGACATCGACGCAGCACTGCCGCACACCGAGACCTTCATCCACGTCGAGCCGGCAGGCGCACCCGCTCCATAGGGAGTGGGGCCCAGTGAGCGGCGGTGCCGACCGTCAGGTGCGGGGCGCCGGCGGGGGCGGTGGTGCGCCGACCGGCGGTGCGATCTTGGGGTAGCTGCGGGCCCCGGGATGCTCGCCCCCGGACCCCGCACCTGCCCCCGCGCCGGCCGGAGCCGGACGCCCCGGGGCAGGATCCCAGTCGGTGTCGACCAGCCGCTTCTGCACCGCGATCGCCAGTCCCAGCAGGATCCCGCCGATCATCAGCATCGACACCATGCCCCACACCGTGCCCAGCTTGGCGGCGTTGCCCAGAACGATTCCGTACCAACCGAAGTCGGTGTCGCCGAAGGTGGTGTTCTCCTCACCGAATGCTCCCAGCACACGCACCAGCAACGCAGGCAGGAATGTGATCAGCAGCCCGTTGACGAAACCGCCGGCGATCGCGCCCCGTCTGCCGCCGGTGGCATTGCCGTACACCCCTGCGGCGCCGCCGGTGAAGAAGTGCGGTACCAGGCCGGGCAGCACCAGCACCCAGCCGAACGCGGGTCCGAGCCACACCGACAGCACCGCCAGGCCGACCAGGCCGGCGACAAAGCTCGAGACGAAACCGATCAGCACCGCGTTCTGGGCGTACGGGAACACGATCGGGGCGTCCAGTGCGGGCACCGCTCCCGGGACCACCCGTTCGGCGATGCCCTGGAACGCCGGCACCAGCTCGCCGAGGATGGTCCGCACCCCGAACAGGATCACCGCGACGGCCACGCCGAAGCTGAGGCCCTCGGTGACGCCCTTCATCAGGTAGTTGCCGACATCGACGGCGGCGCCGGCGCCGGTGTCGTCGGCGAACGCGGCGAACGCGGTATCCCGGCCGGCTCTGACCAGGTAGATCAGCGACACCACCAGGTACATCAGCACCATCGACAACGCGGTAGCGACCATCGAATCACGCAGGAAACGCAGCGTTTCCGGGAGTTTGAGGTCTTCGGTCGACCGGCTCTTGCTGCCGCCCACGAACCGGCCCGTGACACCGGAGGCGATATAACCCAGGGTGCCGAAGTGACCGATCGCGATGCTGTCGTCGCCGGTGATCCGTTTGGTCCAGGGCTGGGCCAGGGCCGGCAGCGACACCATCACCACACCCAGCAGGAAGCCGCCGAGCAGGATCACGACCGGGGTGTCCAAGCCGGCGGTGGCCAGCACAATGGTCAGCAGCGTCGCCATGAACAGCGTGTGGTGGCCGGTGAGGAACACGTAGTGCAGCGGCGTGAACCGGGCCAGCAGCAGGCTCACGGCGAACCCGAGGATCATCAGCCACGCCACCTGGGCGCCGTACTGTTCCTGCGCGATACCGACGATCGCCTCGTTGGTGGGGACCACGCCCTGGGTGCCCGCGGCGCCCTGGATCATCACCCCGAGCGGGTCCAGGGAGCTGACCACCAGGGTGGCGCCCGCGCTGACCAGCAGGAAGCCCAGGGTCGCCTTGAGTGCTCCGCCGATCACCTGCCCGGCGGACTTGCGCAGTGCGATCAGGCCGATCGCGGTGATGATGCCGATCAGATAGGCCGGGACGGAGAGGATTTCGTTGACCAGGAATTCGGCGGTGCCGACCAGCCAGTTCATCGGGCTCCTAGACGTCGTAGGAATCGCGCAGTGCGCCGTCCACTTCGGAGGTGGAGGTGAAGTTGTCGATCACCTTGACGGGCACCCCGACGTCTCCGAGGGTCCGGGCGATCTCGCCTGAGGTCAGGATGAGGTCGGCGCTGTTGGCCTTGCCTTTCGCCGAGATCGTGTCGGTGGCCTCGACGGTGATGAAGGGCGCCCAGCCCCAGGTCTGCAGCACCTGCTCGAGCGTGTTCTTCAGAAAAAGGCTGGTGCCCAGACCGTTTCCGCACACGGTGAGGATCAGGTTGTTGGTCTTGGCCGGCGCCGCGTTCCCGGTCGCCGAGCGCGGGTCGCCCAGTGCCGCCAGGACCTCGGCCGGTGTCGCCGCGGAATCCAGCGCTGCGCGCCGGGCCGGATCCCCGAGCACCTTGGCCAGTTGCGCCATCGCCGCGGTATGCGCACCGGCGTCGCTGGCGGCCAGCGCCACCACCAGTGTCACCGGGTCATTGGTCTTGTGCCCGAACGCCACCGGGTCGGCCAGACGGACCCAGGACATGCCGGTGCGGTGGACGGCCGGCGAGGACCGTGCGTGCGCGAACGCGAAACCCGGTGCCACCACGATGTAGGGGCCGTTGGCTTCGACATTCGCGATCATCGAGTCGGTGTAGGCGGTCTCGGCGATGCCCGCGTGTTCCAACAGCCTGCCGGCCGCGGTGATCGCCGCCCGCCAGCTCTCGGCGGGGACGTCAAGGGCAACGCGGTCTTCGGAGAGCAGGTCGACCAACTCGGCCATGTGCCCCACCATAGACGCCCACCGCGCGCACAGGGCCGATTCGCGGCGTGAAGACGCCGTCGTCACCGTGCACCGGCGATTCCTCCCGGCCGGACCCAGACCGGCGGGACTTGAAACATGCTGGTAATCAGGGTATTTCATGCACGCCCGGACTGCCACCCTAGGCGCTGACCAGCATTTCGGCTCCGGGGTGCGAGCTGAGCGTGACGAGAACCGTGCCGCTGCCCGTTTCCAACATGGTGTTGGCGTACCCGATGAAGCCGTAGTGCCCGTCGATCGTCGAGACGGCGGTGATCTCCCCGCTACCGGAGGCTCCGGTGTCGAGATTGGACCACCCGGCGGTCACGGTCAGCGAGCAGGATCCGTCGTAGATGCCGGCGTCGTAGTTGATCGAGACCCGGACGCCGTTCTCCACCCGATCGTAGGTCTGGACCGGTGCCACCTGCGCCTCGCCGCTGACGGTGCCCGCGCAGGCCGGGGACGCCACTACCGGAACCGGTGGCAGCTCCGCGTAGGTGTCGGCATGCGCGGCGGCCACCGTCAGCCACGGCACGGTCAGCGCGGCCGCCACCGCGCCAGGAGCTCGCAACCGGGTCATGCCTGTGTCATCGCGGCGGGCCCGCGGGACGTTAGCCCGGGGCGGCCGGGGTGAGCTCGACGCGCAGCGCCCAGTGCTCGTCGAGGATGCGGCGCAGCGCGGCGTCCATCGGGTGCGCCGATGCGAGGTCGTGACCGACTCCGCTGTCCACGACCACCACCGTGCTGTCCGGCAGGTCGGCCTGTTCGGCCTGATCGACGAGCGGATCGAACAACGCCGGCGGCGTGGCCAGGTAGTACAGCGCGTGCGGGGGATTGTTCAGCTCGGCGCCATAGATCAGTCCCTGCTGGGTGACGACGAACAGTTCGGCGACGAACCGGCCGTGACCGACCTCGGCGTGCCCCCAGGCCACTGCCTCGCGGCGGCCCTGTTCCAGCGGGTCCTGAACGGCGTCGGTCAACGTGAACATTCTCTTCACCGGTCCCCCGTCCCACCTGGGGTAGGCGTCCATCGCGGGGCGGAAATACCGTCGGAAGACCTCGCCGAAGAAGTCATACCGTTGCTCGCTCATCGCGGCTCCCTAAATTGGCGACACCTCGAGTGTGCGCGCCGATCAGCGGTCTGACCAGATGCCCTGACGAGAATTCACCGACTTGCCAGGTTCGGTGTGGGGGTACCACGACGAAATCTCCGGAGCGGGGATTCCTGCTCCGGAGATTTCGTCGTCGGCGTCCGGGTCAGTCTTGAGCTGACCGAGAACGCTGGCTTACTTGAACGGGTACGGGTTGTATCCATCCATAGCCAGGTGACCTGCATCGACCGGCAGCGCGATACCCGTGACATGCTCAGCGTCGTCGCTCACGAGGTACAGGATGCCCTTGCTCACGGCATCCGCGGGAAGCATCGATCGATTCTTGAGCAGGTGGAAGTGGCGCACGCTCTCCCACGCCTCCTCGCGAGTACCATCCGCCTTTCCTGCGAATCGCTCGTACTGCGGAGGATTGTTCAGCATGGTCGTGTCGATGGCTCCCGGGCATACCGCGTTGCACCGAACGTTGTAGGGGGCCAGCTCGTTTGCGAAGTTCTTCGTCAGGCCGATGACACCGTGTTTGGTTGCCACATAGTGGGCCAACTGGTACCCGGGTTGAAATCCGTTCACTGACGAGGTGAGAACCATTGCACCGGACTGACGCTCGATCATGTGCGGAGCCACGGCCTTCGCACTACGCCACACGCCGGTCAGATTCACATCGATCATGTCCTGCCACATGTCGTCGGTCATCTCCCAGAAGTTGGCCTGGGAGTAGATGCCGGCATTGGCCACCAGAATGTCGATATGGCCGAACTGGTCGATGCCCTGCTGCACGGCGGCATCGATTTCCGCCTGCTGACGGACATCGGCCTTGACGAACACCGCGCCCCGGCCCAGTGCCTCGACCTCCTTGGCCACACTTTGGAAGTCGTGATCATTGGCGAGTTCGTAGGGCACTGTGCTGATGTCGTCGACGATGTCGATGGCGACGATGTCGGCGCCGGCCTCCGCGAGTGCCAGTGCGTGAGCCCGTCCCTGACCGCGTGCCGCGCCGGTGACGAAGGCGACCTTTCCCTGCAGGTTAGCCATGATTATCCCTTTCATATCTGTTTCTTCTCAATTTTGGCGAGCGATTGAATCGCAGAATTTCGTCGAGAGTTCAGTTATCGAAACCCCTTTCGAGGCGACGGAGTTCATGCATTGCGCACGTCACGTAAACCGTTGCGGGGCCGACTATTTCACGACGTCTGGCCTACGACGGTGCATAGTGAGGGCTACTGCGATGACGACAACGATGCCCATCACCACGTTCTGCAGGTGGGGGTTGACGTTGGTCAGGACCATACCGTTGTTCAGGATCGCAATCACCAGAACGCCGATAATGGAGTTGGCGGCGCCACCAGTGCCGCCGGCAAGACCCGTTCCGCCCATGACGGTGGCCCCGATCGCCAAAAGCAGGAATGGCTCGCCCATCCCAGGGCTCGCGCTGGACGCACGCGTGAGCTGGAGGAGCGCCGCGATGCCAACGAGCAGGCCACTGATCATGAACGCATAGAGTTTGACTTGCGTGACGGGGACCCCGCAGAGCCGGGCGGTGCGTTCATTTCCGCCGATCGCGTACAGGTAGCGACCGAAACGTGTGTAGCGATAGGCCAGAATCGTCACGACGAGCACCGCGATCGCCCACAGGGCAATTCTCGGAAGACCGGCGATCCTGCCCGTGAAGAGATCCGCGAATCCACCCGGCATCAGCGTGATCGGTTGACCGCCGGAGAGGAAGTTGGCGAGACCGTCGAATGCGAAAAGTGTGCCCAACGTGACCAGGAATGACGGCAGCTTTCCGAACGACACCACGGCGCCGTTGAGAAGGCCGCAAACCAGGCCGAGCAGGGGCAGCATCAGCAAGAGGGTGTTGGTTCCGGCATACTCAGCGAGCATTGCTCCGACCACAGCACATAGCGTCAGTGTGGAACCCACCGATAGATCGATGCTGCCGGTGAGGATTACCGTGGTCGAGGCCAGGGTGATCACCAGCAGGACTGACGACGCACTCAGAATGTTCGTCATGTTCTGAAATGACAGGAACACCGGACTGGCCAATGCGAATCCGACGATCAGCGCCGCAAGCACAACTGCGGGACCGAGATTGTCGATCACCTTCAGGGCACGTTCACGCGTGGACGTTGATTCAGTCTTGATTCCGGGAACATGCTGTTCAACAACAGGTTTCAACGAGGTCATGGGTTTCACACCATCCTTGCGATCAGTTGCGCCTCGGACGGCTTGGCCTCCGGGGCGGCGGGTAGGGTGTCGGTTACGACGCCGCTGTTCATGACGACCAGTCGGTTGGATAGACCAATGATTTCGAGCAGGTCATCGCTAATGAGAAGGATGGCAACGCCGTTATCAGCCAGGTCTCGCATTACGTCGTAAATCTCTTCTTTGGCGCCGGCATCGACACCTCTGGTCGGGTTGTCCAGAATGAGCAGCTCCGCTCCGGTCGCCAGCCACCTCGCGAGTAGCGCCTTCTGTTGGTTGCCACCACTGAGAGATGTGATGGGGGAGCTGTGCGACTTGGTCTTGATGCGCAACCTGGCGATGAGTTCGACGGCGGTGCGACGTTCAGACCTTCGTTTGACAAGCGGCTTTCCCACGGTGGTGTAACTACCGACAGTGATGTTCTGCCCGACAGAGAAGGTCTCGATCATTCCGTCGAGTTTGCGGTCCGCACTGACATAACCGATGCCCTTGCGTACCGAGGTCCGGGGAGAGTCTTGAGACAGAGCCTTACCCTTGTACTCGACAATGCCACTGCTGATCTTCGAACCACCGAAGATGGCGCGACCGAGAAGGTTCTTGCCGGATCCCAGAACCCCGGCAACTCCCACGATTTCGCCTTCCCTCACAGACAGGCTGACATCGCGGAAATGCTTGTCGTCACTGAGCGATTGGACGCGTAGCACTTCAACATCATTTGGTTCGCGTTGACGGTCCTCTCGGTAGAAGCTCCCTTTGCGCTCTCGCCCCACCATGCGGTAGTGCAACTCGTCTTCGGTGAGAGCGTCTGCGGCCGCTTCACCGACGAGCTCCCCGTCTTTCATGATGACGATGCGGTCACTCCACCCAATGAGCTCCGGTAGCCGGTGAGATACGAAAACCATCGCGCTCTGCTGACGTACGGTGTCGATCAGTCGGTGAAGGAATTCAACTTCCTCCCCGGACAGCGAGGTCGTCGGCTCATCGAGCAACACGATCGGCTCGTCGTAACCGAGCAGGCGTGCCAGCGCGAAGGCTTTCAGGATCTCCACGAGCTGTTGGGCCGGGAACGGTAGATCACCGACGCGGGCGGACACATCGATCCAGTCATGGCCGTATTCGTGCATGATTTCGCGCGCGTGCTGGATTGCCGCGTTGCGGTCGAGCACCCCGGCTCGCGAGAACAGGGACTCATGCCCAAGGAACAGGTTCTCCCATACCGTCATGTTGGGTAAAAGGGCCAGCTCTTGGAACACTCGGAACACGCCGTGACTGTTGGCCTCCTTGTACGACCGCATTGTCACCGTGTTTCCACGGATCGACAATGTGCCGGCGTCGGCTGAGTCGGTGCCACTGATGATGTTGAGCAAGGTCGACTTGCCCGCCCCGTTTTCGCCGATCAGGCCGACCACTTCCCCGCGTCGAACTGAGAACGAGACATTCTTGAGGGCATGCACAGGTCCGAAAGTTCTTGTCAGACCTTTGACCTCGAGCAAGAACCCAGCGCTTGGAGCGTCGCCGCGTTCAAAGGTGTCGGCATTGCTGGAAACCATCATCACGTTTCTCTTTCAGCCCCAGAGGGAGAGCTCGGCCCCGCCGTCGCCGCACAGCTTGCGGACATCAGCAAACGGATCGGACTTGTAATGGCTGCGGTACAGTTCGGCGGTGCGGTCGAGTTCGCCGCTTTCGTAAGCCTGGCGGTACGCCTCCGGAATCACGTAGCCGGCAGGCTTCGGCCGCTGTAGCGCGAAGTAGGACTCAAACTCGATGGGCGCCATCAGATTTTGTGGGTCCCAGTCATCGGGGTGGAGGGCTTTGGACATCTTCGCGTAATCGAACGGGAACTGGGAGCCGCTGTACATCAGCTTCTGATACGCATCGGCGGCTTTGTCCGTGTCAACGATGAAGCCGCCTGAGAACATCATTCGCTCAGACGCGGAGAGTTTGACCCCTGCGAGTGCATCGTATGCCTTGACCATCAACGCGGCGCCGAGCCAGGCGCCGTGGTGCGCCCATGTCGCGAAGGCGACTTCCGGTCGGCTTTGCATCGCCTTGAGAAAGTCGGGTATCGCGTCGATGCCGGTGACCGGCACTGTCATACCGCGAGCGTTGAGAGCATTGACCACCGCGACGGCCGAGTCGTCGTTCTGACAGAAGATGCCCTTGACGTTCGGGTGAGCGGTGAGCAGCGACTCGATCACCGGTGTTGTTGATCCGCGATCGAATTCACCTGGCTGGCGGGCGACCATATTGATGTTCGGGAACTTCTTCAGCGCGGCGTCAACGCCGACGGTGCGGGTGATGTCGACACTGTTTCCGGGGACACCGGTGATGTGAATGAGTTCTCCGGCCCCGCCCATCTTCTTGAAGAGCTTCTCGGCCAGAGTCTGAGCACCCACGATGTTGTTCGGTGTGACGAACGTGTAGAACTTGTCGCCTATGTCGAACGGGGTGGTCCACGGGGCAAGATTCCACCCCAGCACCGTAAAGATGTTCTCTCGTTGTGCCATACGCAGGATTTCCGGGGAGATGCCCGGGTCGGCCAACATCGAGCTGATGGCATTGACCTTCTGAGAAGGCGCCGCCTGGTACATGGCGATGACCTTCTCGTTGTTGAACTCGTCGACTTGCTGCTTACGCGTGATGCGGAAGACCGCCGCGGCTTCTTCGGAACCCTGCGACCAGCCCTGGAAGTAGGCGTTGTTGAGGGTGTAGAACTGGTCGGTCACCGTCCAGCCGTGTTCGCCGACACCTTCGGCGGCGGTGGGTACCGCACGGGTGGTGTTGCTACCGCCGCATGCCGACAGAAGTCCACCGAAGGCGAGGGCGCCTCCTGCAACGGCGGTGCCGCGAAGCATGTTTCTCCGCGAAATGATGAATTGTCCGGGATCGCGATCTCGTTGCGACATCGGGGTTCCTCCAAGCTTATTGGTCAGGTTCAGTGATTCGAGTTCGGCTGGTACGAAAGTGGTGTCGGCGTGCTTACTTGCGTGAGCCGTTGGTCGAGGCCGCGTTACGAAGCGTTTTGAGCAGCCGCATGTTCTCGGTGATTGCGATTTCGGTGGGAATACGTTCGACTGACGAGGCCCCAAAGAATCCGGCCACGCCGGTGGTGCGGTCGAGAACGTAATTGATGTCGTCGGGCTCGGCGATGGGGCCGCCATGGCACAGCACAACTACGTCATCCCGGATGGCGACCGCCTCGTCCCGGATCGCCTGGACCTCCTCTACGCATTGATCCAGCGTCTTGGCCGTCTTTGCACCGATGGTTCCTGCTGTCGTCAAACCCATGTGCGCGACCAGAATGTCTGCTCCGGCCCTTGTCATATTCGCTGCGTCGATGGGATCGAAGACATAGGGCGACGTGAGAAGCCCGAGACCATGAGCTTTGGCAATCATCTGCACCTCGAGATCGAAGCCCATGCCGGTTTCCTCGAGGTTCTGCCGGAAGGCGCCATCAATCAGACCGACGGTCGGGAAATTCTGCACTCCGGCGAAGCCGAGCCGCTGCAGCTCCCGCAGGAACACGTCCATGTCCCTGAAGGGGTCGGTACCGCAAACCCCGGCCAGCACAGGGACATTGCGCACCGCGGGTAGGACCTCCCGCGCCATGTCCACCACGACGGCGTTGGCGTCCCCGTACGGAAGAAGCCCAGCGAGCGAGCCACGGCCGGCCATACGGTATCGACCCGAGTTGTAGATGATCAACAGATCGGCTCCGCCGGCCTCAGCACATTTGGCCGAGATACCGGTGCCCGCTCCGGCGCCGATGATGGGGCGCCCCGCGGCGATCTCCTCGTGCAGTCGAGCCATGATCTGGTTCATAAACGTGCCATCTCCTTGAAGGTTGCTACCGCGGTTCGTTGAAGAAAAGGGGGGCGCGGGCTAGGGTTTCGGGCGGTGTGTCCGCCATCACACGATGTACCACTTATGTACCGGATGTCAAGGGCTCGCGCCAGAACGGTGGCCGAAAAGAAGTTTTGCCCGAAAACGGTCCGCGGCGGGTACATATCTGGTACATCTAAGGCGTACTCGGCGCTTCAGCCCACAGCCCCTTCCCCCACTCATCAGCGCCGGTGCCGCTTGAAGCCGACCAGAAAGAAAGGCTCACCATGGAGTATCGACAGCTGCTGCGCGAAGGCCGAATCAACGGGATGCGTACGAAGAACCGGATCATCGCGGGCCCGATGGAAAAGGCCATGGCGAATCGGGATGGAAGTTTGAATCAGCGCTACATCGACTACGTCGTCGAGCGTGCGCGTGGCGGGGCCGGACTCATCAACGTCGAATCGACGTATGTCGATCCGCGTGGGTTGGGCAATCCCTTTCAGATCGGATGCCACGACGACCACGTTGTGCCGCAGTTGACTCGGCTCGCCACCCTTCTGCATGACGAGGGTGCCAAACTCTCGATGGAGCTCTACTTCGCGGGCCGACAGTCAGCATCGACGGCGAGCCTGCGGCAACCCTTGGCGCCATCGGTCGTGCCGTGCACGTTTTTCGACCCGGTACCTATCCCGCGAGAGATGACCCTCGAGGACATCCGGGAAGTCGTTCAGGCCTTCGCGCGCGCCGCCCAGAGGTGCGTGGACGCAGGAGTGGACATGATCCATCTGCACGGCGCGCACGGCTACGTGCTGGGCCAGTTCCTGTCGCCATGGAGCAATCAGCGCACAGATGAGTACGGAGGAAGCGAAGAGAACCGTGCCCGTCTGGCCCTAGAGGTGCTCGCGGCGGTCCGCGAGGTTGTGGGTCCGGATTACCCGATCGGATACCGCATCTCGCTCGACGAGTTCCTGGAGGGAGGCCTCACTCCCGAACTCACGATTCCTTTCTGTCTGCGGCTCGTTGACGCAGGCATTGATCTGTTGGACGTCACGGGTGGGATCTATGAGACCGGCGGTCAGATTTTCCACGGTCCAGAGCAGCGGCGCGGCGGATTCGTTGCCATGGCGGCCGAGTTGAAGCGAGCGGTGCAAGGCCGCGTTCCGGTGAGTGTCACCCAGAAGCTCGGTGATCCCGACTTCGCTGAAGAGGTGATGGCGCGAGAAGATTTCGACTACATCTCGATGACGCGCGCCTTCCATGCCGATCCACACTTCGTGCGCAAGATTCAAGAAGGCCGGCCCGCCGACATCAACCGCTGTATCGGATGCCACACCTGCTTGAACCTCTTCTTTGGCCGCAAGGTGGCACATTGCGCCGTTAATCCACATACGACTTTCGAACGAACCCGCGCGATTCGGCCGGCCGGACGACGCCGCGATGTTGTCGTGGTGGGAGGTGGTCCCGGAGGGATGACTGCCGCACGCATTCTGGCGCGTCAAGGTCACCACGTGACCCTTTACGAAGCCTCGTCTCAGTTGGGAGGGCAGCTCAACCATGCCTCGAAGGTGGCCGAAGATTACGGGTACTTTGTCACATGGCTGACGCATCAGATGGACAAGCTACACGTCGACGTGCGTCTCAATCAGCAAGTGACAGTTGACGATCTGCTGAACATGCCTGTCGACGCGGTGGTCATCGCCACAGGCGCTGCGGGCGGGCATGACTACGCCGGCGGTGACCATGGTGTTCCCAGCTATACGCTCTTCGACGCCTTCAACCGGCCGGCGCAGGAATGGGACGGGAGCATCGTCGTCTCGGGAGCAGACGCGGAAAGTTGCTACCTGACGCTCCACCTTGCCACCAGCGGTGCGCACATCACCTTGGTCGACCCGAACGCGGAGTTGGCAGTGAACAAGGACAATCCAGCGCGCGGACTTCTTCAAGCCCAGATCGAAGCGCTGCCGAACGTCGAGTTCCTTCCCGAAAGCACTACCGAGGAGATCGGAACCGGGTTCGTTCGCATCCAACAGAAGGGCGAGTACCGGACGCTCAAAGCGGACTCGGTCGTCATCGGAGGTCGTGTCGCCGAGAATTCGCTCTATGAGTCCCTCATGGCCCGCGATCACACATTGGAGGTTCATCAGGTGGGCGACTGTGTGCGCCCACGCGACATCCACGACGCTGTGCATGAGGCGGCGCTGGCCGCGGAAGAGATCCGGGTGCGTCTTGACGCCGACGCCCTTCGCCCGGTGCCCTGACCAGGCTGAGCCGCACTGGTTTCGCCGGCGGCCGGCATTGGCCGCCGCCGGCGAAACCGCCCAGCGGGAACGCGCTCCTTCCGACGGCACGCCTCACACGGGCCCCTACGGTGCCAGCAAAACTGTTAGTGTTGTACCAATAGTGTGCCGAGGCTAGGCTGAGCTATCAGGACCTGGGGTGGGTACAGGCAACGAGGGGGTAGGAGGCCGGGTGACTGGTCAACGACGGTTCGCTGATCTCGACATTTCACTCCGCGATGCACTGGAGTCCGTGGACTCACGCTCCAGGAAGGATTTGCGGACACGGCTCGCTGCGACACTGAGAAGTTGGATCGCAAGCCAGCAGGTGGGCGAACTTCTGCCCTCAGTTCGAAGCGTGGCGGAGACCGTTGGTGTCCATCGCGCGACCGTGCACGCCGCATTCGCCGCGCTGGAAAGCGAAGGGTTGGTGGCGAGGAAAGAGAACGGTCGATTCGTCTGCGCGTCGGCGACCCCGCAGAGCGTCGACGCCTTACTCGCTGAGGCCGCGGACGCCGCGCTGCGAAGTGGGATGTCGGAGGAGGATTTCACCGCCCTTGCTCGCAGATCATTCGAGAACCGGTCCATCCACGAGGTTCGTGTCGTGTTCGTCCGTCACGAATCGGACTTCGCCATCGACGCCGAACTGTTGTCGCACTTACTTGCCCACCCTGTCCAAGCAGTAACACTCGACGCCGTTGAACCCACGCCCAACACCGTGTTCGTCGCTACCGTCGCACACGTGTCCGCCGTGCGAGCCCGCGTCAGCGGCGTCAACGACACCTTCTCAGTAGGCCTCGCTCTGGATACCGATCTACGACTGGCGGTGTGCGAGCTACCGACGGCGGCCCGCGTTGGGATCGCGACTCACGACGACTCGGAATACCGCTACGTATGTCGCCGACTCGCTGAAATCCGGCCCGACTTGCAGGTTGAGCTGACTGGCCGCGATTCCCTTTCGAAGGAGTGCGAGTTGCGTCTGGACGTCCTGCTACATTCCGCCGACGTCCCGGCCCCCTCGACCGACGACCGCGTTGCACTTCGCCAATATCGCACTGGAATCACCTCGAACGAACTCGCCTTCCTCAAGGCCAGATTGATGACGCCGGACTCGGCCAAGGCGACGGCGGACGGCTTCAATCGGCAGAGGACGGAATCAGCGATCGACTGACTGCCGTTGACGACGATTCACGTTTGAAGTTGACGCGCGTGTGCCAGCGCACGCGCGAGGATCGGAAACGCCGCGGAGCGCACCTCAGGCCGCAAGCCGAGGTTGATGCGGAATCTGCCCGGCATTCCGAAGCAAATTCCTCCTGGCGCCAGCAACAGTCCGTACTCTTCGGCGACGCTGTTACACCACGCATCCGCATTGGGCACGTGGATGGCCGGAAAGGCGGTAGTACCGCCGTCGGGAAGGCAAAGGTCTACCAGTCCCGGCTCATGGTCGACCAGAGCGGCGAACTCAGCGAAACTGTCGTAGATCAGCGAGCGGGCCCGACCTAAGAGTGCATCGGCGTTCCGCAATGCCAAAATTGCTATCGGTTCAGACGTAGTCGACGGCATTCGTGACGTCCACCGCTGCATGGATCGCACATCGTCGACCAGCAACGTGGGGCCGGCGACCCAACCCAAACGGAGTCCGGGCAACCCGTGGACCTTCGACAGGCTACCGATTGAGACTCCGTTGGGCACAAGCGAAGCCACAGGCAAAGGTACTGCGGGGACACCCATGGGCACACCCCGAAATACTTCGTCGACGATCAGCAAGCCGCCGTGACGGGCGAGCTCTTGCGCGAGACGTGTCAGGGATTCCGCAGGGACGACTTGGCCCGTTGGGGTCTGTGGAGAACTCAGAAAGGCTGCTGCGGTGTTCGGCCGGATATGAGGCAGGATGTCGTCCACAGACAGGGGCGGTGGCACGAATGTGACATCGACACCGCTCGCACGCGCGATCGAGACTACGCTTTCGTGACTGGGCAGCGAGACTATGACATGCCGGTCCGAAACGCACAACAGACGCGCCACTGTCGCCAGCGCGTCACCGGCTCCGGAGCTGATAGCAACGTTGTCCGGTATCAAGCCGGGCATCCCACTGACCACGGCCTCGCGCAGCTCGACACTTCCACCAGTGGGTCCGTAATCGAATACCGTTGTCGGGTTGATGAACTCGGTGGTGTCGACGTCGGTCAGCACAGCCAGCTCGTGCAGCGACATCGGCGCGACGACGCTGGAACTGAGAACGTGCGAGGCGACGGATCTGTATGGCGCTGACCACGCCGTGTGGCCGAACGGAATCTCTTCAAGTGACATCTTGCGTTCTCCCAACGTCCTTGCGCTTGCCCTCAATCAATCGTGAGGACTGCAGATGCGGTGCAACCATGCTCGGAGAACAGGGCCGCGGGCGCGGTCTCAACCTGTTCCACGTTGTAGACACTGCGAACGACAATTGTTCCATCGTGGCTCCGAGATACCGCGTATTTTCCCGAAACCGACGGTGTGGGATCCAGGCATACCAGTCTCCAAGTGGGTTCGTGGTGAGCGAACCACACAGGCCGGCGACATATGTCGCAATGCCCCCGTTCCATGGCACAGTCCCCCTAGAGCCGAGCGCGCCCTGCCGGCGAGCTGGCCTTGAGTTTGCGCATCTGCCCGGTAATTGCTTCTTCGGTCGGGATCCTCTCGACGCTTGATGCGCCGAAGAACCCACTCACACCCTGGGTCCGGTCAAGGACGTATTGCACATCCGCCGGTTCGACAATCGGCCCGCCGTGACAAAGCACGAGAATGTCGGAGTCGACAGCGCGCCCCGCTTCGGCGATCGCTTGAACGGCCGTCACGCACTCGTCGAGCGATCTCGATGTTTGGGCTCCGATCGTGCCGGACCGGGTCAACCCCATATGCGCCACGAGGATATCGGCGCCGGCCTCTGCCATGGCTTTGGCGTCGTCAGGTGTGAACACATAGGGAGCCGTGAGCAGACCCAACTCACTGGCATGCCGCACCATCTCGACTTCCAGGCTGTAGCTCATACCGGTCTCCTCCAGGTTCAGGCGGAAGGTACCGTCAATCAATCCGACAGTGGGAAAGTTCTGCACTCCGGCGAAACCGAGGTCAGCGAGTTGGCGCAAGAACACACCCATGTCGCGAAAGGGATCGGTGCCGCAGACGCCGGCCAGGACCGGAGTGTGGTCTACAACAGTGAGGATCTCGCGGGCCATATCCAAGACCACCGCATTGGCATCGCCGTAGGGCATGAGGCCCGACAGCGATCCACGTCCGGCCATCCTGTAGCGACCGGAGTTGTAGATGACGATCAGGTCTGCTCCACCAGCTTCGGCACACTTGGCGGACAGCCCGGTTCCAGCGCCCGCGCCGATGATCACGCGTCCTGTCGCGATCTCATCTCGCAGGACACGTAACACGCGACCGCTCATGAATGCCTTTCGCGAATATCTGGATACGCCACCTGCATCAGATCGTGTAGCCGCGACGCCATTGCGACGCCGAACTCGGGATCATTCAGAGTCATGTCGAGCACTTCCAGCGGAATCTCGGGGTTGAGATTCTCTGACAGCGCCTTCTCAAGTGCTGCGTCGGCTTCGGGCCAGAAGAAACTCCCGCCTTCCACGTCAATGCCCGACACTCCCCGTAACGGAAAATACACCGCCGAAGGCCCAGTCGCGGCATTAACCTTCGACGCAATTTCCTTACCGATCAGCTCGTTTTCCGACGGAGTGGTCCGCATCAAGGTAACCGTAGCATTGTGCCGATGGAATCGACGTGTCGAAAACCTCTCTGGCACAGTATCTTCTGGGCCGAAGTTCACCATATCGACGGCTCCGACGGAAACGACCTGCGGTATACCGCGCCGTCCAGCGGCCGTCAGGCGATCCGGTCCGGCGGAAAAGACACCGCCCACGAGGTTGTCGGCCAACTCGGTGGTGGTTGTGTCCAACATGCCGTCCACAAGTCCGGCATCGATGAGGCCTTCGAGCGCCTGGCCGCCCGCCCCCGTGGCATGAAACACGAGAACTTCATACCCACGAGCCTCGAGGTACTCACGGGCGGCAGTGACGCAAGGAGTGGTGAGGCCGAACATGGTCGCTCCGATAACGCGCCCATGACCCGAGCTCGGCACTTCAGTGCGTTTCGCCAGTCCGGCCGCTGCAGCCGCGGCGTTGTTGAGGATCTTCGCGCTGATCCGATTGATTCCGGCGATATCCACTATCGAGTTCATCATGGTGATATCGGTATTGCCCACGTAGGCCCGCGTGTCTCCAGAGGCAACGGTAGACACAAGGAGTTTCGGCGTGCCTACCGGCAACTCGCGCATCGCGGCGCTGACAAGAGTCGAACCTCCCGTGCCCCCAAGCCCGGCGACCGCATCGAGATGGCCTTCGGCGTGGAGTCGCCGCAGAAGAACGCCCGCGCCTGCCGCCATCTTGTTGAGTGCTTCGGCACGGTCTCCACGCTCGCGAAGCTCCGTGAGCGACGTTCCCGCAAGCTCAGCGACTACTTGGTTACTGTGATCGGCTTCTATCCCGACGGGATCCTGCACGCCGGCATCAATAACGATCACATCAACGCCATTGTCGTACAGCCGATCTCGCAAGTACGCATACTCGCGACCCTTCGTGTCGAGCGAACCGACCAGCACTATCTTCTTCACCTTGCCTCCAATTCGTAACTAAGCCATTGCGGGTTCACTACGCGGGTTCACATGTGCTCACAGTTGCGGCGGCGGCGCCCGTAATCCACGCGAGAAGGGTGGCGCCGGGGCGTACGACTAAGCCCGTTCTCCGGTGCCGAACGAAGGGGCGCGCCACATCACGCGCGTGCCTGCCTTGGCGCTGAAGATGCAGCTGCGCAGCTAGCGCGCCGAAACACGTCGCACTGCAGGGTTTTCGGCGACATCGATACTCTCCAACCTGGTTCACAAGCAAAAGGTCGCAAGCTGCCGGCTCCATCCGCAGGCCCCGCAAGGGAAGCGGTCGAGCCGGCCATGCTTCTTCACGTTGTGTGACGTGGATCATTATGTACCGAAAGTGTGCCGTTAGACAAGGGGCCTCGCCTCTCGCTGGCGCCGTTGCGGCGATTTTTGATAAACGACCAAGATTTCGGACCTCTTGTGGAATAGTTCTGGTACACCTCAGTTGGACGATGCAGCTGACCCGCGGCGCGACGAGCGTTTCCTCGGCTGACCGCGCAGATCAGCCCTTCCTCCCCGGAGGGTGTTCTGTCAGCTTGTCCGGGAAGCCCAGGAAATAAGCCGACGGTGGCCTGAACCGCAGGCGTGGTGGCTGTGAGCGTTCGCCGTCGCCGCCGACCTTCCCGCTTCACTTCCCACTGGACGGACCCGAACACGATACGAAGGTGTAGGAGACGGATGAACATATGGAAGGCAGTGCACATCACTCTGCCCGCCACGCTTACTGCTCACGAGATTTCGGATCATGTCATCGCGCAGATCCGCATCATCGCCACGGAGGCAGGCGAATTTGTCAACGGAGTTCGCGTGGGCCTTCCGATTTCCCGGAGCGACGGGTGGTGTATCTGGACTGCGTCGTACTTGCCGGGCCCACCTACGGCGTTCCCCGCATCCGTGACCGCCAGTGGCGAGCCACGTATCGGAAGCGAATGACGCAGCTTGAACTCGGTCAGAACTCGCTGAGGTAGGTCAGCACCGCGAGGACTCGGCGGTCGCCGTCGTCGGAGAGCGGGAGCTTCGCGAAGATGCCGCCGACGTGCTTGCGCACCGCCGCCTCGGACACGACGAGCCGCTGTGCGATCTGGGCGTTGGTCAGGCCCTGGGCCATGAGTCCGAGGACTTCCTCCTCGCGGGGTGTCAGCGCCGACAGCACGCCTTTCCTGCGCGAGGCGCCGACGAGGGCGACGACGATATCAGGGTCGATGATCATGGATCCGGCGGCGATGTCACGGACCGCGTCGAGGAAGTGGCGGACATGCGCGACTCGGTCTTTGAGGAGGTAGCCGAGACCGCCGCGGCCGGTGTCAGCGGTGCGATCGAGCAGTTGGTCCAGTGAGCCCACCGAGGTGTATTGCGACAGGATGACCACCGGAAGGCCGGGTGTGGCCCGCCGGAGTTCGATCGCAATCCCGATGCCCTCATCGGTGTGCGTAGGCGGCATCCGGACGTCGGTGATCACCACGTCCGGGGCATGAGTCCGCGCCGCGGCGCGCAGCTCGTCGGCCGATTCGACCGCCGCGCACACCTTATGGCCGTCCGATTCCAGGACGCTGACGATCCCGGCGCGCAGCAGCGGGGCGTCCTCGGCGAGGACGATCCTCAGAGGGTCACGACCGTCTCTCGTCACACCGGGCATCGCATGCTCACCTCGGTGGGTCCGCCAGTGGGGCTCGAGATCGTCAGTGTGCCGTTGCCGGCCTCGACGCGAGCGATCAAGGTGGCCAGCCCCCGGCCGGGACGGAGCACGGCGCCGCCGCATCCGTCGTCGCGAATCGTGAGCCGCCACAGGTCCTCATGCCGTCCGGCGGTGAGGGTGACGGTCGACGCCGAAGCGTGTTTGACGATGTTCGTCAGCGCCTCGTTGAGCACTAGGTAGGCGGTGTGCTCGACCGCCGGCGGCAGGCGCCGGGGGACCTCGGTATCGCCGAAGGCGACGTGGACCGGCAACGGGTAGGGGCCGACCAGGTCGGTGACGGCCGCGATCAGACCGTGCTCGGTGAGTGCCCGGGGCATGATGCCGAGCAGCACCGAACGCAGTTCGGCAGCGATGTCGTCGACCTGGCGGTGCGCGTCGGCGGCCAGACGGCCCGTGTCGTCGTCGCCGTGGGCGTTCTCGGCGATCCCTAGCGTCAGGGCCAGCGCCACCAGCCGGTGCTGCACACGGTCGTGCAGGTCGCTCTCGATGCGCCGGCGCTCCTGTTCGACCGCGGTCAACAGCGCGGTCCGGGATTGCTCGAGCCGGGCCACTTCGCGTTGCAACGCCTGCGGATCGGTCAGCGCGGCACCGGCGAGCTGCCCCAGCGCGGCGGCGTAGGCGCCGACCAGATAGGCCGTCAGGATCAGGAATCCGGCGCCCAGCAGCGCCGCGATCCACGCCTCGCCGGAGCTGTCGACCAACCACAGCGCGACGTTGATCGGCTCGCCCGGCCGGACCAGCCACGGCGCGGCCACCATCACGGTGGTCAGAATCGCCAGGAAGCCCACCATCACCACGCCCAGCGGTCCGGTGATCAACGCGGTGAACAGCACATAGCCGACCTGACGCGGGGTTGGCAGGCGCTGCTCGGCACGGGCCCCGGCCAGGTCGCCGCGGATGCGTTCCGCGGTCTGTTCGTCGATCAGCGACAGGCGGGCGCATTCCACCTCCAACAGCGGCGACGACACCGCGTTACGCAACGAACGCGACACTCCCAGAACTAGTGTCAACGGCATACCGACGATCAGAACGGCGCTCAGTACCCCACCGAACAACGTGCACACCAGTGCCCGCCAGGGCCACGCCGACAGCAGATACCGCGGCCCCGACGCCATCGCAGCGCCCAACGACGGAGCCGGAGCCAGGACCATCATGCGAGTTTAGGTCCACCGGTATTCCGGCTGATCACGATCACCGTGACGAAGGGCAGCAGGCCGACGCACAGCAGGAATGTGGTGTCGTTGATGCCGACAGTGTCGCCGAAGACGTGGAGCATGCCGGCCGAGGCGACGAGATTGCTACCGGCGTGCAGCATCGCGCCCGGCCAGACCGAGTCGGTCGCCGACCACAGCCAGCCGATGAGGAACTCCAGCAGAATGCTCAGCGGCAGCCACCACAGCATGCTCCAAATCGCCTCTGCCGCAACGGTTCCGCCGCCGAAGTAGCCGACCCAGGGTAACGGCCAATGCCACACCCCCCAGATGAGGCCGGTCAGAAAAGTGGTAGCGACCGGGCGTCCGGGCACCAACCGGTCCCGCAGATACGCCGTCCACCCATACTCCTCACCCCAGAAGATCGGCGCCGTCACCACGCATACGGCCGGCCCGGCTGCCAGATACACCCACGCGGCGGTGCTCATCTCGAACTGCTGCGGCGACCACATTCCGGCGAGCACCGCGACGGCCACGGCGAGAAGCAGCACTGCCCACGGAATGGTCGTGGCGGCGAGGTAATACGGCCAGGACGACCGCCAGTTCGGGCGCAGACCGGAATCGGCGAAACCCTGTCGGGTGATCCACCGCCGGACCACGCACGCCGCGATGGCCGGCACGAAGGCCGCGGTGGCCAGCTGGGTCAGCGGGTTGTCGAGCGATCCACCGAGGAGATGCACCACCGTCCACGGAATCCACGCTCCGGGGAACGCGAGGCCCAAAAACCAGCGGACGCCACGGCGCCGCTGTTCTGGCGGTTCGCGCAGCGCGATCTCGACGGGGTTACGGCAGCCGGTCGTCGATGAGGCATTCATCCCTTGAGTCCACCGGAGCACGGGTCCCACGTCGGTCACCTGCGCGCCCGGCTGACGGTAGCGCGTGCGCTACCGTCGGCGGCGTCGGCCGCGCCGGAATCCTCGGCGCTGCCCGGCTACTGCGACGGCGGGAAGTCCTCGACGATGGCCGCGGCAGACTCGCCGATAATCGCGCGCATCGCCTGTTCGGCCTGCTCCTCCTCGCCCATCCTGATCGCCCGTGCCACTTCGTCGTGCAAGGCGATCGCCGCAATGTTGGGCTTCTCCGGCATCATGCCGTGATGGGTGCGACCGGCGAGTACCTCGGCAACCACCCCGGTCAGCGCCCGGAACATCTCGTTTCCGCTGGCCTCAAGCAGAGTCTGATGAAACAGCTTGTCCGCGTTGAGGTAGGCGTCCAGATCACCGGTCCGCCCGTGCACCACCATGTCCGACACCGCCGTCGCCATGATCCGGCACTGGTGCGGACTGGCCCGCCGCGCGGCCAGCGCCGCCGCCGCCGGTTCGAACCCCAGCCGCAGTTCCGAGAGTGAAACCAGTTGCGCGCTACGGTCGCCCACGTCCAGCCGCCACCGGATCACCACGGGGTCGAAGACATTCCACCTATCCGCGGGCTGGACGGTGATCCCGACCCGGCGCCGCGATTCGACCATGCCCATGGACTCCAGCACCCGGACCGCCTCCCGCGCGACGCTGCGGGACACCCCGTGCTCGGCGCTGACGCCCTCGAGTGTGAGAACCCCGCCGGCCGGGTACCGCCCGGACACGATGCCGGTGCCCAGCGCAGTCACCAGACTGCCGTGGAGCGCGCCTGCATACGGCCGATCGAGCACTGGTTGATCATGCCAGACCGACCGGAGGCCCGAAAAGAGCTACTGATTCCTGAAACGCTATTGCAATGATCTGATCATTGATGGACACTGTGTGACGTCACACACACTGATAGGGCAGAGGTCATGGCCGTTCCGATCGTCGTCATGGGAGTCTCCGGCTCCGGAAAGTCGACCGTGGGCGCCGCGCTGGCGCAGCGCCTGCGCGTCCCGTTCGCCGACGCCGACGACTTCCATCCGCCGGCCAACATCGCGAAGATGTCGGCCGGCCACCCGCTGAACGACGACGACCGCTATCCCTGGCTGGAGTCGATCGGCCAGTGGCTGGCCGGCCACCCCGACGGCGGGGTGATGAGCTGCTCCGCCTTGAAGCGCTCGTACCGGGATCAGCTGCGCCGGCACTGCCCTGACATCGAGTTCCTGCACCTGGCCGGCTCCGTCGAGACGATCGGCAGGCGGCAGGCCAGCAGGCCCGGGCACTTCATGCCCGCCAACCTGTTGCAGTCCCAGTTCCAGACGCTGGAACCGCTGGAGCCCGATGAGCGCGGTATCGCCATCGACGTCGACCAGAGTATCGACGCCATCGTCGAACGCTTCGTCAGCACAACGCATTCCCCAACAGCCGAGGAGGATTCCCAATGATTCGAGGCAATGACAGCACTGCGGTGAGGGGGCGTCGTGGAGGCGATTGATCCGGCATACGGGACCGGTACGCTGCTGCTGATCGCCGCGGCCGCGGTCGCGCTGCTGCTGTTCCTCATCATCAAGGTCAGACTGCACGCCTTCATCGCCCTGGTGCTGGTGAGCCTGCTGACCGCGCTGGCCGCCGGGATCCCGGTGGCCGACGTCCCGAGCGCGCTGACGTTCGGCTTCTCCAACACCCTCGGCTCGGTGGCCCTGCTCGTCGGCTTCGGTGTCATGATCGGCCGGCTCCTCGAGGTGACCGGTGGCGCACAGGTTCTCGCCGACACCCTCATCGGCCGGTTCGGCGAAAAGCGCGCACCGTTCGCTCTCGGTGTCGCCGCGCTGCTGTTCGGCTTCCCGATCTTCTTCGACGCCGGGCTGGTCGTCTTCCTTCCCATCATCATGACCGTCGCCCGGCGCTTCGGCGGATCGCTTCTGCTGTACGCGTTCCCGGCCGCAGGCGCCTTCGCGGCGATGCACGCCCTGGTCCCACCGCACCCCGGTCCGGTTGCGGCAGCCGAACTCCTCGGCGCCAACATCGGCCTCACCCTGCTCGTCGGGGCCCCTGTCGCGGTCGCGTCCTGGTACGTCGGCGCCTTCCTGGTGTCCCAGGTGATGGGCAGGCGGGTGCACGTCGACATCCCTACGTCGTTGTTCGGTGAGATGAACGGCGGCCGCGACACCGACACCGACGAAGCCACGGGTGCCGGCGCCACCGCGACCGCCACCCGCACCGCCCCCGCCTTTGGGACGGTGCTCGGGGTGTTGCTGTTGCCGTTCGTCCTGATCTCGTTCAACACCGTCGTCGACACACTCATGACTGCCGGGGTGATCGAGGAGGGTGCGACGTGGGCCGAGTACCTCAAGTTGATCGGCACCACCTCGATCGCGCTGCTGATCACCGTGATCGTGGCGATCCTGGTGCTGGGGTTGCGCGGCCGGTCAATGGCCACCGTCACCGACATCCTCGACAAAGCCCTCGGCCCGATCTGCGCGATCATCCTGATCACGGGCGCCGGAGGCATGTTCGGCGGAGTGCTGCGGCTCAGCGGAATCGGTGACGCGCTGAGCGGTTCACTGTCCAATCTCGGGATCTCGCTGATCCTGCAGGCGTTCGTGATCTCCACGCTGCTGCGTGTGGCGCAGGGCTCGGCGACCGTCGCGTTGACGACCACCGCCGGTCTGCTCAGTGCCGCCGTGGCCGCCGCCGAGCTGAGCAATCTCCAGCTCACGGCGCTGGTGATGGCGATCGCGGCCGGTGCCACGGTCCTGTCCCATGTCAACGACTCCGGTTTCTGGTTGGTGAGCCGGTTCTTCGGCATGGACGTCAAGACCACCCTCAAGACGTGGACGGTGATGGAGACGACCCTGGGGCTCAGCGCGTTCGTGATCAGCCTCGGATTGTGGGCGCTGGCCTGACCGCTGGACCGGCAGCTGCTCGTGGATCAACACCGGGAAATGAAAGCGTCAGCTCAATTCCAGGTCGGTCCAGCGCTTTTCAACGGCTGACCGGGTCGTGTCCGGGGTCGGCAAGCAGGGCGAGATCGGCTCGCGTCGGTGCAGCCTCCCAGTCACCGGGCGTAGTGCAGGCGAGCGCGCCACAGGCGGAGGCCACGTCCAGACACGAGCTCAGATCAGAGCCTCGCGTCGACTCGGCCAGCCAGCCCGCCACGAACGCGTCGCCGGCGCCGACGGTGTCCACCACCGTCACCCGGTGTGCGTCGCGGGACAGGCGGGTGCCGGTGCCCGTTGCCGCCACCGCACCCTGCGACCCACACTTCACCACAACCTGATCCGGGCCCAACGCGAGCAGAGCATCGAGCTGCCGCTGCCGATCGTGCTCACCGGTCACCAGCTGCGCTTCGTCCTCACCGGCGAACACGATGTGCGCTCGCGTGATGAGGTCGCGGTAGATGAGGACGGCGTCGGCGGTGTCGGCCCACAGACCGGCGCGGTGGTTGACGTCGAAAGAGATCCTCGCACCGGCCCGCCCGGCGTGGTCGATGACGCTGTGCAGCGCGGCCAACGGCCGCTCACCCAGCGCCGCGGTGATGCCGGTGACGTGGACGATCCCGGCACGGCCGATGATCTCGGCGGGGATATCGCTCGGGCACAACCTGCTGCCGGCGTGGCCGCGCCGGTAATAGGTGATACGGCTCGCTGCAGGCCGGGGACGTTCTTTGAGCATCAGCGCTGTCGAGACGTCGTGGTCCACTGTCACATGGGTTTCCACCATCTCAGCGCGCAGCTCACGCAGGATCAGCTCGCCCAGTGCATCGGCGCCCACTCGACCTATCCACGCGGCCGTGCCGCCCAGACGGGCGACGCCGATCGCGACATTGCTCTCGGCGCCCCCGAATCCGATCCGCATCCTGTTGACTCGGCACAGACTCCCCACATCGTCGGCGGTGAGCAGGCCCAGCGACTCACCTGCCGTCACCACGTCCAACCGGTGGGTGCTCACCGCGGGCGGACCGACTCGGCCGCGGCCACCGCTTGTCGGCAGGCCTGCGCCACCGCAGCGCGACCCCTATCCGCACGGGCAGTGATCCAGCTGCCGCTGACCGCGAAAACCGTGGGTAAACAGAGATATTCGCTCAGATTGCTTGGACCCACACCGCCGGACGGCATGAAGTGCACGTCGGGATAGACCTGCGAGTACGACCGCAGGCAGGCCGCCGTATCCACAGCACCGGCCGGGAAGAGCTTGAGGTGGTCAAGCCCCAGACGTACGGCCGCCTGCACTTCGGACGGCGTCATCACGCCCGGGATCACCGGGACGCCGGCGTGCCGAGCCACCTCGATGACATCCGGGTCCAGCCCGGGTGAAACCACGAATCGTGCACCCGCCTCGAGGGCTTCGTGAGCCTGCGCGGTGCTGCGTACGGTACCGGCGCCGACCAGCAGATCACCGCGTCGCGTCAACCGCCGTATCGCAGGGATGCCGTGCTGACCCCGCAAGGCCACCTCGACCACCGGCAAACCGCCATCGACGAGTCCGGCGCCGATGTCATCGACATGACCGATGTCCGCTATGGATGCCAGCGGAATCACGTTGTGCGAGAAGAGCAGATCAGTAGGCTGCATACCGTTCACCCGGCCTGCGCGAACATCGGATCGGTTCCGTACCGGTGCAGAGTTTCCGGGTCGAGGGCCACGCCGAGGCCAGGCACGTCGGGCACCGCCAGCATCCCTTCGGCGTCTAAGGCCCAGCCACCCAGGATCAGGTCGTCGATGTAGGCCGACCCGGTTTTGTACTCCACCAGATCGGTGGCGGCCAGCGCCGATGCCAGTTGCAGATCAGCTGCCAGACCGACGCCGGTATTCCACCCATGCGGCACCAGTCGGATCCCCCGGTCCTGAGCGGCCCAGCCGATCCGTCGCGACTCGCTCAACCCACCACCCTTGGTGGTGTCGGGTTGCACGATGTCGAAAGCACCGGCCTCGATGAACGGAGCGAACGACTGGCGGCGCGTGAGGACCTCACCGCCGCTGATCGGGATCTTGGAATGGCGGCGCAATGCGACGAACCCGTCGACGTCGTCGGGGGCAAGGGCCTCCTCAAACCAGGCGACATCGTAGGCGGCGAGCATGTCGGCCGTGCGTTTGGCCCAGGACAACCCGCCGGGGAAAAACGCCTCCGATCCCCCTGCGTCAACAGCGAGCATCCGGTCACCGACGGCGTCGCGCGCCGCGGCCACCGTACGCTCATCAGTCGCAGAATCGACACGCCCGAATTTCCACCATCCGATCTTGAAAGCGGTGAACCCCTGGGCGACCAGGGTCTCCAGGTTCTCGGTCATCGCGGGTGTCTCGTCCATCAGCACAGATGCGTACGGGCGGACGCGATCTCGATAGCGTCCCCCGAGCAGCCGGCCCACGGGCTGCCCGAGCGCCTGACCGGCCAGGTCCCACAGCGCGATGTCGACTGCGCTGGTCGCGTGGGTCAGTGTCCCACCGCGGCCCATCCAGAAGGCGCTCTGGTGCAGAGTCTCGGTCACTCGTTCGACCTCCAGAGCACTCTGTCCGATGATCTGGGGACGCAGCAGATCCAGCGCGGCGCGCACCAGCCCCTCCGCGGTGAACGAGCTACCGAGGCCGACATGGCCGGTGTCGGTGTGCACTGCGACGAGCGTGTGCACAACGTCGTCGGGGCGCAGTTCGTTGGACCATCCGCCTTCCGGCGTCGCCCCGCGCAGCCCGCAGGTCTCGATGCGTTCGATCTTCATCTGGTGTGTTCCTTCGTGTTGTGAGTGCGACGTCAGCGCAGCAGTCGGCCCGGCAGCGTGCCGGTGTGCTGGCCCTCTGTGACCACGGCCGTCCCGTTGACCCAGACGTGGCGGGCCGCAGAGGCATAGGCCTGCGGTAACGCCCAGGTGTCGGTGCGCGCGAGGATGTCCGGGTCAAGGACCACGACGTCGGCATACTTGTTCGGCCGCAGGTATCCACGGTCGCGGATGCGGAAGTGGTCGGCGACCATGCCGGTCATCCGGTGCACCGCGTCCTCGAACGTCAGCGTGCCCGCAGGCACGTGATGGGCCAGGTAATGCGTATGACCGAAGTAGAACAGCGGGTGACGGGTGCGGGTGTGCAGTGCGCCATCCCGCCGGGTGGTGAAAGCGTCGACGCCCAGCAGGAAGTGGTCGTGACCGATCGCGTCTGCGAGGTGGTCCTCGGTGAACAGACGTCCGAGCAACTGCACGTTGCCGATATCGGCTCCGGCGGCGGCCAGGATGTCGAACAAGCACTCCCACTCGTCGCGGCCGTGACGAGCAGCGATCTCCGGGAACGTGAGTCCTTCCCATTCCGGATGGGTAATGGACACACCGAGACTGACCCGTTCCCACTGGCCTCGGTGGACGAAGCGCCAATACCGGTCACAGTCAGCCCTCACCCGGGCCCGTACCTCGTTGTCGTGCAACATCTGCGCGGCTTCGGCGGCGGGACGTTCGATGAGCCATCCCGGAAGCAGCCCCGCGGCCATCCCGATCCCGTGCGGGTACGGCGTCATGTCGGCCAGCACCTCGCTGCCGCGCCGACGCTCGTCGACGACCCGATCGACCGCCCGGTGCCATGCGCCGGGATCAGCCCCGGTCCCGTACCGGACGTTGAGGTGTGACAGTTGAGCCCGCACCCCGCCCTGATGGACCACGTCGAAGAACTCGTCGACGGCGGCGTCGAGCCCACTGTCCCGATTCCGGATGTGACTGGCATACATGCCATCCCGCCGACCGACGACACGGGCGAGGTCGGCGAGCTCCTGGCGGTCGGCGAATCGTCCGCCACCGTACTCCAACCCGCTCGACAGCCCGATCGCGCCGGCGTCGAGGGCGTCCTCTACCAGCCGAATCCGCTCCCTGCACTCGTCGACGCCGGTCGATTCGGCATTGGATCTGGCTGCCGATCGGATCGCGGTGTGACCGACGAACCACACCAAATTCTGCGCAGTCCTGGCGCTGTGCACGGTTTCCAACAAGGACCCGAAGCTGCGCCAGTCGACGGGCCCCTCGTAGCCCATCGCCCGCAGCGCACTCTGCGCGGATTCGACGTCAGCCGCCCCCAGCGGCGCGTAGGTGACACCACAGTTGCCCACCACCTCGGTAGTGACGCCCTGGTGAATTGTGCTGTACGCCTCCGCATTCCCAAGCACTGACCAGTCGCTGTGGCTGTGCGGGTCGATCAAACCGGGCAGGACGTACATGCCGCTGGCGTCCACCACCCGGTGAGCCTGGACGTCGTGCGACAGTCCGAGGTAGGCGATGCGGTCGTCCTTGATGCCGATGTCACCGCGCCTGGGGACTGCACCTGCGCCGTCGACGATGTCGCCCCCGACTATCAGGGTGTCAAGAGCCGGCATGTCAGAGCACCTTGCTGAGGAACTCGCGCGTTCTGGGCTCCCGAGGTGATCCGAAAAGCGCTGCTGGCTCGTCGATTTCGATGACGCACCCGTGGTCCATGTAGATCACCCGGTCGGCTACCTCGCGTGCGAATCCCATCTCGTGGGTGACAACCACCATCGTCAGCCCGTCGGCGGCCAGACCTTTCATGACGGCAAGGACCTCGCCGACGATCTCCGGATCCAGCGCTGAGGTCGGCTCGTCGAACAGCATGATCGCCGGATCCATGGCGAGCGCTCTGGCGATGGCCACCCGCTGCTTCTGACCACCGGAGAGCGAGTCGGGATAGACCTGCGCCTTGTCGGCCAGCCCGACTCGATCGAGAAGTGCCCGGCCGCGATCACGGGCCTGGCTCTTGGTGTGCTTGAGCACCCGTTGGGGAGCCAGCGCGATGTTCTCCATGACCGTCATGTGCGGGAAGAGATTGAAGTGCTGGAACACCATTCCCACATCACGGCGGATGACGGCGAGATCGGCGGGCAACTCATTGGGCCCGAGTCGGTGACCGTTGATGACGATGCTGCCGTGTGACGGGCGTTCCAGCCCATTCATACACCGCAGCAACGTGCTCTTACCCGACCCGGAAGCGCCGATGATGCACACCACCTCGCGTTCGCTGACCGAACACGAGATCCCCCGCAGTACCTCGTTGTCGCCGAAACTCAGCCGGAGGTCCTCAATTTCGATCATTTCCTTGCTCCCGGGGTCAGGTTGGTGAGCGCATCTGCGAACTTCGGCGCCGGCACTCTGGTGCCGAGTCGGCGTTCGTAGCGGCGGGACAATGTGGACAGCACGAAACAGATCACGAAGTAGAAGGCGCCGACCACGGTGTAGGCGAGTATCGGATCCGCGGTCTGCGAGCTGACGATATTGGCAGCCCGCGTCAACTCGATCAGGCCTATGACAGCCACCAGTGAGCTGTCTTTGATGAGGATGACCAGAAAACCGACGCCCGGTGGGACGATCAGGCGGGCCGCCTGCGGAAGGATGATGAAGCGCATTCGGTCGGGGTAGCTCAGGCCGAGAGCGTCCGCCGCCTCGAACTGCCCGCGCGATACGGCCTCGATACTGCCGCGCACCAACTCACCGATGTACGCCGAGGCGAAGATCGACAGCGCTATCACCGCCGCCCAGTACTCGGCGAGACCGCTGCCGGGCACCAGCAGTGGCACCCCGAAGTACACGAAGAAGATGACGAGCAGCACCGGGATACCTCGGATGATCGCGATGTAGATGGCGCTGACCCATTTCAGGGGACGCACGGTCCCGGCGGCCATCAAGCCGATCACCAGCCCCAGAAGACCGCCGAACACTACCGACAACGCGCAGATCTGGATGGTCACCACCGCGCCTTGCAGGATCAAAGAGAGGTGCTGCCAACCGAATTGTTCGAACATCACGCCACCTTCCAGGCGATGAGGCGCGTTTCGATTACCCGCGAAACGCCGGCGATGAGGAAAGCGACGCCGAAGTACATCAGGCCGCCGACGGTGAGCGTCTCGATCGTCCGGAATGTGGTTGAGGTGATGCCCATCATCGCGTGCATGAGGTCGGGCAGTGCAATCACCGAGGTCACCGAGGATGCCAGGAACAAGAGGATGGTCTGGTTGGTGATCGCCGGCAGAACATTGCGCATCGCCGGCGGTACCCGGACCCGCCAGAAGGTGTCACGTGCGCTGAGCCCGAGCGCTTCCCCCGCTTCCCGCAGGCCTGCTGGTACAGACTGGAATCCGGCCCGATAGATCTCGGCCATGTATGCGGCGTTGTTGACCGTGAGCGCGACGATGCCCGCTGCGATCGGATCCAGGTTCACACCAGCCTGCGGCAGCGCGAAGTACACCAGATACAGCTGGAGGAGAAGCGGTGTGTTACGGATGATCTCGATGTAGGTGCCGGCCACGGCGCGCAGGGCGCGAGTGCCGGAGGTGCGCCCGGCGTAGAGGAGGATTCCCAGCGCGCCGCCGGCCAGCGCAGCGGCGAAACTCACCGCGATACTGATCGCCAGTCCCGTCAGAAGTGGACCCAGGTGGGGCAGAACGTCGCCGTAGTAGAGCTGCATCTTCGGCTGCTCGGCCTTACTTGATGAGCTCGGGGACGTCCATCCCGAGCCATCTGTTGTACGACTCGTTGGCGGCCTGCCCGATGTTGTAGTTCATGATGAAGTTGTTCAGGTAGTTCAACCACAGCTGGTCGCCCATCTTCACCCCGAAGGACACCAGCGACGGTGCCAGCGCCGGGGCGTCCAGAACCCGGACTGCGTCGCCCTCGCTGTCACGGATGTCGGCGACCACTGCTGTGCTCTCCATCAGCGCATCGACCTTCCCGCTGCGCAGTGCTTGGATCGAATCCGCCACTGCTTCGAACAAGCTGGCATTCGCCTGCGGGAACTGGGCCGCCAGGATCGTGGCCGGCACGCTTCCTCGGGTGGCGGCGACGTTCCTTCCGGTCAGGTCCTCATAGGTGCGGATGTCGCTGCCCGCGGGCACCACCACGAGTTGTCCTTCCGAGGCATACGGACGGGTCATTGCGACCACCTGCGCCCGCTCGTCCAGATTGGTCAGCGCGGCGATGATGACGTCGACCTTGCCGGTCTCAAGCATCGGGATGCGACTGGCGTTGGTGGTGCTGATGAACTCGACCTCGGCGCCCAGCGATTCGGCCAGGGCGCGCGCCTTGTCGATGTCGAATCCTTCGTACTGGCCCGAGCTGTTCATGACCCCATAGGGCGGGGCATCGGCGAATACCCCGATCGACACCTTCTTGGTTTGGAGGACCTTGGTCAGAACGCTCGGGCCGGCGCCCACCGCACCGTTCCCCGAACCCGATGACGTACAGCTGGTGACCACCAGAACCGTCATCAGCGCAACAACCACTGCCAGTAGGCCTTTTCGCATTGTCATCCTTCGGTAGAGGTCGGCGGCTCGATGGCCGTTCGGCGGCGAGGTGTGGTGCCCCACCATCCAAGTTTTTGGAGATTATCTATAATCGGTAATCTGTGCAAGGGTGTCTGAGAGAAGTTCGCGGTCCCGCGCGCTCACTGGATGCCTAGGATGAAATGCGCGCAGGCACGGCGCAGAGGGAGAAACCGCATGACTCACGCCGAGGGACTGGGTGCCACCGCTCCAGCCCCACTGGCCGCGTCGCGCCGACACCAGATTGCGGATTGGCTGCGGGAGCAGATCGTCAAAGGTCTCATCGCACCGGGAGCGCAACTCAAACAGGACGTCCTGGCCGCGCATCTGCGCACCAGCCCGGGGCCGGTCCGGGAGGCCCTGCGTCAACTCGAGAGCGAGGGACTGGTTCAGCACATCCCCAATCGCGGAGCCTTCGTCACCTCGGTGAGCTCCGACGAACTGCTCGGGGTTCTGTTGCCGGTACGGTTGGCCATCGAATCCTTCGCTGTCGGAACAGCCGGCGCGGATCCCACCACACTTGACGAGTTACGGCACCTCGTGGAACAGATGAACGTCGCCGCCCAAGCAGGTGATCTGGATCAGCTCAATGAGCTCGACGTGACGTTCCACGAATCAATCGTTCGCAGCGCGCATTCCGACCACGCACTGCAACTGTGGGCCAGCGTGCAACCCCGGATCAGAATGCAGATCCACCGCTTGGCCCGTCGGCACTCGACTCCCTTCGCAATCGCCGAAGAGCACCGGGTACTTCTCAACTCGATCGAGCATGACGAACCCGAACAACTTCGCTGTACGCTGGAAGACCACATCGTGACCAGCGCGCGTCGGCTTCTGGCGCTCGAAACCGGTTCTGCGTCAGTGATTTCCGAAACGTAGTGCCGCGCGGCTACCGCCGATCGGGTAACGGGTCACGAGTCCGACCTGACCGAGAAGATCGTCGTCGTGTCGTGAATCTTGCAGTGCGCTCGCGCGGCGATGCCGTTCCCAGTCTCACTATAGGGCCGGGGTGGGGGCTTGCGGCAAGGCCCCGTACCTCGGGCACAATCGCCGGGCCACAGGAACGCAGGGGGTTTGTATGTCGGAGATGACCGGTACGCCAGAACGATTCGTGGTTCACGAGTCAGGCGCCTACCTGCACGGCACGAAAGCCGACCTTGATGTGGGCGACCTGCTGATGCCGGGCCAGCCGTCCAACTTCGACGCGGGCCGGGTCTCGAACCACATCTACATCACCAGGACTTTGGATGCGGCGGTGTGGGCGGCCGAGCTGGCTGTCGGGGAGGGCCGCGGCCGCGTGTACATGGTCGAACCGCTCGGGGCCGTCGAGGACGACCCGAATGTGACGGACAAGAAGTTCCCGGGGAACCCGACCCACTCCTACCGCAGCCGCCAGCCGGTGAGGATCGTCGGTGAGCTCACCGACTGGGTGGGACATCCGCCCGAGCAGCTTGAGGCGTTTCGGGCCGGGCTGGAGGAGTTGCGCCGCAAAGGGCTCGACGTCATCTACGACTGAAACCGTGCCGGAGGCAGCAGGCGCGGCTACCGTCGGCCTGGTGACGCAGTCACGACCGCGACGTGCCCGGCTCTTCGCCGTCGGGGCCGTCGCGCTGATCATGGTGTCTGCGGCGTGCGGGCATCCGCTGCCCCCTACGCCGTCCACCGGCACCCCGACAGCACCGATACCGTCCGCCCCGGTGGCCGCGTCACCCGCACCCGCGGTCCCCGAGGTGACGCCGACCGGTGATTTCTCCGCCGTCTCCCGGCTCGTCGCGGAGGCGATCGCGGCGCATCGACTACCCGGCGCCGTGGTGCAGGTCGGGCACGCCGGCAAGATCGTCTTCCGGCAGGCGTTCGGCGCCCGCAAGCTCGCCGGTGAACCCGGTCTGGACGGGAAACCCTCCCCCTCCGAACCCATGACCGAGGACACCCTCTTCGACCTGGCGTCGCTGACCAAGAGCGTCGCGACCACCACTGCCGTCATGCAGCTTTATGAGCAGGGCAAGATCCGTATCGATGAACCGGTGCAGACATACCTGCCGGACTTCAACCCGGCCGGCGATCCGCGCCGCGCACAGGTGACGCTGCGCATGCTGCTCACCCACACCTCGGGCATCGCGGGTGATCTCAGTCTGGACGGCCCGTGGGGACTGGACAAGCCCGACAAAGCCCAGGGAATCCGCCGCGCGCTCGCCGCGTGGGTGGTGTTCGATCCCGGCGAGCGCTTCCACTACTCCGACATCAACTTCATCATCCTGGGCGCGCTGCTGGAGAAAATCAGCGGCGAACCCGAGGATGTCTACGTCCACGACCACGTGTTCGCCCCACTCGGGATGTCGGACTCCCGCTATCTGCCCGTCGCCAAAGCATGTGGGCCACGTCGGATCCGGGGTACGGCGATCGCACCGGATCCGCACGGACCGGAGCCGGGCCGTTGTCCGGCGGGCACGTGGAGCACCGAGCTGCTGGCGCGCGTCGCGCCGACCGCCCGGGACGAGGACGCGCCGGCCCTGAACCCCGACCACTGCCACCCGCTTCGCGGGACCGTGCACGACCCCACGGCCCGCCGCATGGGCGGGGTGTCCGGAAGCGCCGGGGTGTTCTCCACCGTGCACGATCTGGGCCGGTTCGCGCAGGCTCTGCTCGACCGGCTCGCCCACCGCCCCAGCGCTTTTCCGCTGCGGCAGCCGAGCGCCGAGGCGATGACGACGCCGCAGCAGCCCGGACACGATCCCGCTCAGATCGAGGCGGGACAGGATCTGCGCGGTCTCGGCTGGGACATCGACACCGCGCACTCCAGGCCCCGAGGGTCGGTCTTCCCTGTCGGTAGCTTCGGCCACACCGGCTTCACCGGGGTGTCACTGTGGATGGACCCGCGGTCGGACACCTACGTGATCGTGCTGGCGAATGTGATCCATCAGCGCGGCGGTCCACCGATCGCGCCGCTGAGCGGCGCGGTGGCCACCGAAGCGGCCCGTGCGCTGCATCTTTACGGCAGCTAGCCGGCCGGCGCACTGTGGCGGAGATTACCTCGTGCTCCGCACAACGGCTCGGATGCGGGGAAATGTCGGTCCGGCCGTCTACCATTCCTGCGGCACCCCGCCCAGCCTCGACGGAAAGCAACAGCAGTGAGTTACACCGCCGCCGACATCACCGAGCTCGACGATGTCCAGCACACACGCCTGCGGCCGGCGGTCAACCTCGGTCTCGACGTCCTGAACACCGCCTTGCGCGAGCTGATCGACAACGCGGTCGAAGAGGTGGCCGATCCGGGTCACGGCGGATCATGCGTGACCATCACCCTGCACGCCGACGGCTCGGTCAGCGTCGCCGACGACGGCCGCGGACTGCCCGTCGACACGGACCCGACGACCGGCAAGAACGGCATCGTCAAGACCCTCGGCACCGCCCGGGCGGGCGGCAAGTTCTCCGCGCACACCGACGCGGCCAGCACGGGCGCCGGCCTGAACGGCATCGGCGCCGCCGCCGCGGTCTTCATCTCCGCCCGCACCGACGTGACCGTCCGCCGGGGCGGCAAGACCTACCTGCAGAGCTTCGGCCGCGGCTACCCCGGCGTGTTCGAGGGCAAGGACTTCGATCCGGACGCCCCGTTCACCCGCGCCGACACGCAGAAACTGCGCGGTACCGGTAACCGCAAGCCCGACGCGCACGGCACCACGGTGCGCATCCTGTTCGATCCGGCCGTCGTACCGGATTCCACCGTCGACATCGGCGAGGTGCTGCTCCGCGCCCACGCCGCGGCGCGCATGTCCCGCGGTGTGCACCTGGTCGTCGTCGACGAAGGCTGGCCCGGCGACGAGGTGCCGCCGGCGCTGCTCGAACCGTTCAGCGGGCCCTGGGGTACCGACACACTGCTCGATCTCATGTGCACCGCCGCCGGCACGCCCGCACCGGAGGTACGGGCGGAGGTGGAAGGCCGCGGCGAGTACACCACCGGGCGCGGGCCGACCCCGTTCCGCTGGTCACTGACCGCCGGCCCGGCCGAACCCGCGACGGTCGCCGCGTTCTGCAACACGGTGCGAACCCCCGGCGGCGGATCACACCTGACCGCCGCGGTGAAGGGCCTCTCCGAGGCCCTGGCCGACCGCGCCTCCCGGATCCGCGACCTGGGCCTCGCCAAGGGCGAGGACGGCCCGGAACCGCAGGACTTCGCCGCGGTCACCGCGCTGGCCGTCGACACCCGCGCACCGGACGTGGCGTGGGACTCCCAGGCCAAGACGGCGGTGTCCTCGCGGTCGCTGAATCTGGCGATGGCCCCCGATGTGGCCCGCAGCGTGACCATCTGGGCGGCCAACCCCGCGAACGCCGACGCGGTGTCACTGTGGACGAAGCTGGCGCTGGAATCGGCCAGGGCACGGCGCAGCGCCGAAGGGGCCAAGGCCCGGTCCCGCGCGGCGTCGAAAGCCAAGGGCCTGGGAACCAACCTGTCGTTGCCGCCGAAGTTGCTGCCCAGCAGGGAAACCGGGCGCGGATCCGGTGCCGAGCTGTTTCTCTGCGAGGGTGATTCGGCGCTGGGCACTATCAAGGCCGCGCGCGACGCCACGTTCCAGGCCGCATTCCCGCTGAAAGGCAAGCCTCCCAACGTCTACGGGTTCGCCCTGAGCAAGGCGCGGGCCAAAGACGAGTTCGATTCGATCGAACGCATCCTGGGCTGCGGGGTGCGCGACAACTGCGACCCGGAACTGTGCCGCTACGACCGGATCTTGTTCGCCTCCGACGCCGACCCCGACGGCGGCAACATCAACTCGAGCCTGATCTCGATGTTTCTGGACTTCTACCGCCCGCTCGTCGAGGCGGGGATGGTGTACGTGACGCTGCCGCCGCTGTTCGTGGTCAAGGACGGGCAGCAGCGCATCTACTGCCAGGACGAGTCCGAGCGCGACGCCGCGGTGGCGCAGCTGAAGGCCACCTCCAAACGCAAGGTCGAGGTGCAGCGCAACAAGGGCCTCGGCGAGATGGACGCCGACGACTTCTGGAACACCGTGCTGGATCCGCAGCGGCGCACCGTGATCCGGGTGCATCCCGACGACGGCGAGAAGAAGCTGCACCACACGTTGTTCGGCGGACCGCCCGAGGGCCGGCGCACGTGGATGGCCGATGTCGCCGCCCGCGTCGACACCGCCTCGCTGGACCTGACGTAGGGGAATCACCGTGACCGCCACCCTGGACGTTCCCGAACAGAACCCGGACCTGGTCCTCGACCAGAGCGCCGACGAGTACTGGAACCACTACCAGCTGACCTTCGCGCTCTACAGCGTCAGCGACCGCGCCATTCCGTCGGCGTTCGACGGCCTCAAGCCCGGCCAGCGGCGCCTGCTCTACCAGATGCACGAATCGCGACTGCTGCCCGGAAACAAGCCGCAGAAGTCGTCGAAGGTGTGCTCGGCGGTCACCGGCAACCTGCACCCGCACGGTGGCGCGTCGATGTACGGCGCCGCCGCACTGATGGCCGCCGACTTCCAGCGTGTGAAAGTCATTGACGGACAAGGCGCTTTCCCCCGCATACAGGGCGACATCCCGGCGGCCGACCGCTACACCGAGATGCGGTTGTCACCGCCCGGTGCGGCGCTGACCGCCGAACTCGACAGCCACGCGGTGCCGATGGTGCCGACGTTCGACGGCGAGTGGACCGAGCCCACCGTGCTCCCGGCCCAGTGGCCGGTGCTGCTGTGCAACGGCGCCGTCGGCATCGCCGAGGGATGGGCCACCAAGGTGCCCGCCCACAATCCCCGGGAGATCATGGCCGCGTGCCGGGCGCTGCTGAAGACGCCGAACATGACCGACGACCGGCTGGTCAAACTCATCCCGGGCCCCGACTGGGGGTGCGGGGCCTCCGTGGTCGGTACGGCCGGGCTGCGGGAATACATCACCACCGGCCGCGGCCAGTTCACGGTGCGCGGCACCGTGTCGGTCGACGGCAAGAACTGCATCATCACCGAGCTGCCTCCGGGTGTCGCGAGTAACACCGTGCAGGAACGGATCCGGGCGCTGGTGGAGTCCGGCGAGATGTCCGGGGTGGCGGACATGTCGGACCTGACCGACCGACGCAACGGGCTGCGCATCGTGGTCACCGCCAAACGCGGCCACAGTGCCGAGCAGATCCGCGACCAGCTGCTCGCGCTGACCCCGCTGGAGTCGACCTTCGCCGCCAGCCTGGTCGCGCTCGACGAGAACCGGGTGCCGCGCTGGTGGTCGGTGCGCGAGCTGATCGCCGCGTTCCTGTCGCTGCGGGATTCGGTGGTGCTGCACCGCAGCGAATACCGGCTGGAGAAGGTCACCGCCCGGCGCCACCTGGTGGCCGGTCTGATGACCATCCACCTCGACATCGACGCCGCGGTCGCGGTCATCCGCGGTTCCGACACCGTCGACGAGGCCCGTCAGGGCCTGCAGGAGCGGTTCGGAATCGACGCGGTGCAGGCCGATTACGTTCTGGCGCTTCAACTTCGCCGACTCACCAAGCTCGACGTCATCGAACTGCGGGCCGAGGCGGAGAAGCTGGACGCCGAGTTCGCCGAGCTCACCGAGTTGGTGGCCAACCCCGACGCGCGCCGCAAGGTGATCGATCAGGAGCTCGTCGAGACCGCGAAGCTGTTCAAGGGCCCCGAGTTCGATCGCCGCACGGTCCTCGACTACGACGCCACCCCGGTGTCCTCCGGTTCGAACGAGGACGGGCCGCGTGAGCGCAAGGTCAACACTGCCTGGCGCCTGGACGATCGCGGGGTGTTCTCCGACAGCCACGGCGAGTTGCTCACCGGCGGCCTCGGCTGGGCGGTGTGGACCGACGGCCGGATCAAGTTCACCACCGGCGGTGGCTTGCCGTACAAGATCCGCGATATCCCGGTCGCGCCGGACATCACCGGGCTGCTGCGGTCGGGGGTGCTTCCGTCCGGCTACCACCTGGCGCTCGTGACGCGACGCGGCAAGATCCTGCGCATCGACCCCGCCGCGGTGAACCCGCAGGGCGTGGCGGGCAACGGCGTGGCCGGCGTCAAGCTGTCCGGCGACGGGGACGAGGTGATCGCCGCGCTGCCGGTGTCGTGCGGCAACGGCGAGGCGATCCTGTCCGTGGCCGAAAAGAGTTGGAAGGTCACTGAAGTCGCCGACATTCCGGTCAAGGGCCGCGGCGGCGCCGGCGTCGGTTTCCATCCGTTCGTCAAGGGTGAGGACGCCGTGCTGGCGGCATCGATCTCGGCGACCGGGTACGTGCGCGGCAAGAAAGCCGTGCGCGCGGAGAACCGCGCCAAGGCGGCGATCAAGGGCTCGGGCGTGGAGGTGACCCCGGCGGGGTGACGGCGGGCAGGTCCGTGATGCACTCCGGCGGAGGTGCACATCGTGTCAACCCGAGCGCAGCTGTGCGGCGAGGTACGGCGCGGTGCGGCTTCGCTTGTGAGCCGCGACCACAGCCGGGGGCCCGGCTACCACCACGGTGCCGCCCTCGTCGCCGCCGCCAGGCCCGAGGTCGATGACGTGATCCGCCCCCGCCACCACCGACATGTCGTGCTCGGCCACCACCACGGTGTTGCCGGCATCGACGAGCCGGTGCAGCTGATTCTCCAGCAGTTCGACATCGGCCGGGTGCAGCCCCGTGGTGGGTTCGTCGAGCACGTAGAGTGTGTGACCGCGCTTGGCGCGCTGCAATTCCGTGGCCAGCTTGATGCGTTGCGCCTCGCCGCCGGACAGTTCGGTCGCGGGCTGCCCCAGCCGCAGGTAGCCAAGGCCCACATCCCGTAGCGTCGTCAAACTCCTTGCCGCGCTGGGTAGATCGCTCAGGAAGTCGGCCGCCTCGTCGACGGTGAGGGCCAGCACGTCGGCGATGGTGCGGCCGCGGTAGGTGACCTCGAGGGTCTCGTCCGAGTAACGGGCGCCGTGACACGAGGGACAGGTGGCATAGGTGCCCGGCAGGAACAACAGTTCGACCGCCACGAAACCCTCACCCTGACAGGTGGGGCAGCGGCCCTCGGCGACGTTGAACGAGAAGCGGCCTGCGCTCCAGCCTCGCCGACGGGCTTCGTCGGTGCCGGCGAACGCCTTACGGACTGCGTCGAAAAGCCCGGTGTAGGTCGCCAGGTTCGACCGCGGAGTGCGTCCGATCGGCCGCTGGTCCACGGTAACCAGACGGTCGATCAATTCGGCGCCCTCGACGGTCACCCCCACACTGGAGTCGGCGTCGATGTCCAGCAGTTCGGCCTCACCGTCGGCGCCGACGTCGTCGGGTTCGACGGAGTTTCCCAACTGCCTTGCCATCACATCGCCGAGCACCTTGCAGACCAGCGTCGACTTGCCTGATCCTGACACCCCCGTGACGGCAACGAACACCCCCAAGGGAATCTCGACGTCGACGTCATGCAGGTTGTGGAAAGTGATGCCGCGCAACCGCATAACGCCAGACGGCGTGCGTGCGGATCGCTGGGCGGGCGGTCCGCCGGCGAACAGGAAACGACGGGTGACCGACGACTCGACGTCCGCGAGGCCGGCCACCGGCCCGCTGTAGAGCACGTCGCCGCCCCACTCACCGGCGCCGGGGCCCACATCGACGATCCAGTCGGCGCGGCGCACCACATCCATGTCGTGCTCGACCACGAACAACGAATTCCCGGCGCGCCGGAGCCTGTCCAACACGTTGAGCAGCGGTTCGGCGTCGGCCGGATGAAGACCGGCCGACGGCTCGTCGAGCACGTAGAGGACGCCGAACAGCCCGGCCCGCAGCTGGGTGGCCAGCCGCAGACGCTGCAGTTCGCCGGGCGACACCGTCGGTGTGCGGCGGTTCAGGCTCAGGTAGCCGAGCCCCAAGTCGACCAGCACGGCGATCCGGGCCACCAGATCGGAAGCGATCATGGTTGCCACTTCGGTGAATTCACCCGACTCGGTGGATTCGTAGGCCGCGGCAAATCCCGTCCTGATCGCCGCCGGCGTCAGAACTTCAGTGAGCGCCGTCAGTGGTAGGGCCGACAGCTCGGCGATGTTGCGGCCGGCGAATGTCACCGCCAGCGCTTCGGGTCGCAGCCCGGTGCCGCCGCAGACAGGGCAATCGGTGCTGTGCACGAACTGCAACACCCGGCGCCGCATCGCCGCGCTCTGCGAGTTGGCCAGCGTGTGGCGAACGTGGCGTTCGGCGCTGGAGAAGGTGCCGTTGTAGTAGTAGTCCGCGGTGACCGGATTCTGGCTCGGATCGATCTCAACGGTCGGTTGGTCCTCGGTGAAGAGAATCCACTCCCGTTGCCGTTTGGGAAGTTTGCGCCACGGTTTGTCGATGTCGTAGCCGAGCGTGATGAGGATGTCCCGGAGATTCTGCCCCTGCCAGGCTCCGGGCCAGGCCGCCACCGCGCCTTCGCGGATGGTCAGCGACGGGTCGGGCACCAGCGTCTGCTCGGTCACCTCGTGGATGCGTCCCAGACCGTGGCATTTCGGGCACGCGCCGATCGTGGTGTTCGGGGAGAACGCGTCGGAATCCAGGCGCTCCGTGGCCCCGGGCGGATAGGTGCCGGCGCGGGAGAACAACATGCGCAGCAGGTTCGACAGCGTGGTCACGGTACCGACGGTCGACCGCGACGTCGCACTGCCGCGGCGCTGCTGCAGCGCGACCGCCGGCGGCAGCCCGGTGATGTCATCGACCTTCGGGGCGTCCTGCGGCAGCAGCAACCGGCGCGCATATGGCGCCACCGACTCGAAATAGCGGCGCTGGGCCTCGGCGTAGATGGTGCCGAACGCCAGGGACGACTTCCCGGATCCCGACACCCCGGTGAATACGACGAAGGAATCGCGGGGGGCGGCGACATCCACCGACTTGAGGTTGTGCACACGGGACGCGTAGACCCGAAGGTACGGGTCCGGCTGGTGTGCCTCTGGTCGGGTACCGCCGTCCATCTGCACCATTGTGGACGACGCGGCGGCCGGTGCGCCGTACGAGCAGCTCAGAACCCGCTGGGACCGCGCCGGCTGCGATGTCAGGAGGTGAGCGCTCCCGGTCACCGGAAACCGACCACGGCGGACTCGGCGCCCAGTCGATCAGCCGACTAGCGGCAGTATGGAGCGATGGATGTCTTGGTGGTCGGGGCCGGACCCGCCGGGTTGGCGCTGGCCGGGGCCTGTGCCCGGCTCGGACTGGCCACCGGGGTGCTCGACCCGGCGCCGGACCGGCCGTGGCTGGCGACGTACGGGCTGTGGAGTCGGGAACTCCCCGCCGACCTGCCCGAATCCGTGGTCGCGGCCCGATCGGCCGGCCGGGCGATCGCGCTGACGGAGCACACGCTGGGGTGGGAGTACGCCGTACTCGACGTACCGGCGCTGCGTGCGCACCTGACCGACCAGTTGACCGGCGTGCGAGTCCATCGCGGCCGCGCCGTGGGATCCCCGCAGCCGGGGGTGGTCGCCCTGGCGGACGGGACACAGCTGCGCGCCTCGGTCGTCGTGGACGCCACCGGCCGGTGGCGCCCGCTGGACCGCCCGTCGCCGGAACGCACCCCTGCCGAACAGACCGCGTATGGATTGATCGTCGGCGAAGATGCGGCCGCGCCATGGGTCGCCCCCGGCGATGCGCTGTTCATGGACTGGCGCGCCGATCACGGCGAAACCGGTTGGCCGACTTTCCTCTACGCCGTTCCGCTGGGTGGCGGCCGGGTGCTGCTGGAGGAGACATCACTGGCGCGTCGGCCCGGCCTGCCGCTGGCGACGCTGCGGCGAAGGCTCCACTCGCGGCTGGCGCGGCACGGCATTGCGGTCCCGGAAGACGCACGCAGCGAGAAGGTTTCGTTTCGAGTCGACCATCCCCGGCATCGCGGCCACGGCGTGCTCGGATTCGGAGCGGCCGCGCCCCTGATCCACCCGGCGACCGGATTCAGCGTGGCGGCCTCGTTGACGCTCGCCCCGCGGGTGGCCGGCGCTCTCGCGGCCGGCCTGCCCGACGGTCCGGACAAAGCGCTGGCTGCCGCCCAGGACATGGTCTGGCCGCTCGCGGCACGTGTGGTTCACCGCCTGCGGCGCATCGGTTTGGAAGCGCTGCTGCGGATGCCTCCGGGCGAGGTGCCCGGCTTCTTCGATCAGTTCTTCGCTCTGCCCGACACCGACCGCTGGACCTACCTGACTGCGCGCGACGATCTTCGCGGAAATCTCGTCACGCACGGTCGGCTCTTTCGGGTGTCGAGCGGCCGGTTGCGTCGTCGCCTCGTGCTGCCGGCCGTGCTGCCGCCACTGCGCACCAATGACACGGTGGGCTCGGCTCGATGACCGCCGGTCGCGCGGGTCGGTCGCGGGGTACAGCGTTGACCCGGCCCTCTGGTCGAAAACCCTCTCGAAGGAGACTCATGCGTCGGCGGCCGCTGCTGAATCGGGCGATCACGGGAACGGCGTTCGTCTGTGCCGCGCTGCTCGTCAGCGGTTGTGAGGCCCAGGTCTGGGGTACGCCCCCGGCCGCCGGGGACGCCCCGCAGGCGACCGTCGCCGCCCCGCAGGCCCCGCCTCCTGCACTGCCGCAAGCCCCTCCTGACCGGCCGGCCGAGTCATTCGCCGGGCTCGACGCACGGGTGCAGCAAGCCACCGCCGACGCTGCCGCGTCCGGGGCCGACATCGAGATCGCCGTATTGGACCGCAACACCGGCCAGGTCGTCTCCAACGGGGCCGACAAGCCCTTCCCGATCGCCTCGGTGGTCAAGCTGTTCATCGCCGACGACCTGCTGCTGCAGGCGTCGCAGAGCGAGACGCCGCTCTCCCCCGCCGACCGCAAGTCACTCGACGTCATGCTTCGCTCCTCCGATGACAGCGCCGCCCAGAACTTCTGGGACCGCGGCGGGCAGAACGCCGTGATCGCGCGCATCGTCGACCGGTACGGATTGACGGGCACCATGGCCCCCTACAACGGGCACTGGGATGTCACCCAAAGCACGGCAGGCGATCTCGTCCGCTACTACGACATGCTGCTGGACGGCACCGGAGGGCTACCGCCCGAACAGGCCGACGTCATCGTCGACAACCTCGCGAGATCCACTCCGACAGGAACCGACGGCTACCCGCAGCGCTTCGGCATCCCCGACGGGCTCAACGCCGAACCCGTTGCGGTCAAACAGGGTTGGTTCTGCTGCTGGAACGGCGGCAACCAGTTGCACGTATCCACCGGCGTGATCGGCCCCGACCGCCGCTACGTGATGGCGATCAGCTCGCTGGACCCGACCGATGAGGCCAGCGCCCGCGAGAACATCACCCAGGCAGTCAGGACGATGTTCCCCGGCGGCCGAATCTGACGCTACTCGATACCGTCACCGCGGCTTCGTCGGAAGGGCCTGAACGCACCGGCGCCGCAGTGCCGTTGTAGGCCAACGGGTTTGGCATCACACCATCGAGGGTCGCCGGCAGACTGCGATGGTCAGCTGGAGCCCTGGGCGTCGAGAGACGCCTCGTACGCCTTGGTCAGCCAGTACACGGTGCGATCGAGGGTCGGAAGAATATCGGTGATGGCGATCTCGCCGGCGGCGAATCTGCCGAGCAGCCCGTAGATGACATTCGACAGGATCGCATCCAGGCTGGCCACGAACTCGTCGTCCACACCGGCCAGCAGCTCCAGGCCGGCCGGGCCCACGATGTCCAGCCCACGCCGGAACAGTTTCAGCCCCCCCGGCGCCGACCGCACCCGGAAATACGCCGTGAGCATGCCGGGATGGCGCTCCCATGGCTCGAAGATGGTCCGCATCAGCCCCATCAGAGCGGCGTAGAGCGTGGTTCCCGGCTCCCGTGGCCGCGCTTGCACCCCTGAGTACCGGTGCTCGGCCAGCCAGACCTCGATGGCCGCGACGATCAGTTCGTCACGGGTGCCGTACCGCTTGTAGATGGTGGCCAGAGAAGTCCGAGCACGCCGGGCGACTTCACGAAGTTGCACCGCTTCATAGCCTTCGGTTTCGAGGATGTCCACCACGACGGCCACGATGCCGTCGTCGCCACCGCGCCCCCCGCTATCCGGGTCAGCCACCCGAACCCCCTTGCCGTGTCTGAGTAACTCAGTTACCGTACCTGGTGTAACCGTGTTACTCATTCCCGAGCGGTGTGCACGACGTGGCCCGCGGTACGAAACGAGGATCGATGGGCTCTCTGGACGGCAAGGTCGCGTTCATCACCGGTGTGGCGCGCGGACAGGGGCGCAGTCACGCGCTACGCCTGGCCGCCGACGGTGCCGACATTATCGGTATCGACATCTGCGCCGACATCGCCTCGAACGGCTACCCGATGGCTTCGCGCGAGGAACTGGACGAGACCGTCGCGCTGGTCGAGGCGCAGGGCGGCAAAATGCTCGGATCGGTAGCAGACGTCCGAGACTTCCACGCGGTGAGAACGGCCCTGGACGCCGGTGTCGAACACTTCGGTCGTCTCGACATCGTCTGTGCCAACGCCGGTATCGCCGCGATGGGCTTCCGCCAGTTGACCATCGAGGAAGAACTCGAGATGTGGACCGACGTGGTGGACGTGAACCTGGTCGGGGCGTTCCACACTGCCAGAGCCGCCATGCCGCACCTGATCGACGGTGGCCGGGGCGGCTGCATCGTCTTCACCAGCTCCACCGCCGGACTGAGGGGATTCGGCGGTATACAGGGGGGCGGCCTCGGCTACGCGGCCTCCAAGCACGGGATCGTCGGCCTGATGCGGACACTCGCGAACGCCCTTGCACCGCATAGTATTCGCGTCAACACCGTCCATCCGACCGCAGTCAACACGATGATGGCGAACAACCCCGCCATGACGGCGTTCCTGGAACATTATCCCGACGGTGGACCTCACCTGCAGAACCCGATGCCGGTCTCGCTGATCGAGCCCGAGGATGTCAGCGCCGCGATCTCCTACCTGGTCTCGGATGCCGGCAGGTACGTCACCGGCGTCACCTTCCCCGTCGACGCCGGCTTCTGCAACAAGCTGTAGGCGACGATGACCGAGACGACAACGACCGGCCGGGCCGCAGGCAAGCGCGTCCTCATCACCGGCGCCGCGAGGGGTATGGGCCGAAGCCACGCGGTCCGATTGGCCGAGGAAGGCGCCGACCTGATCCTCGTCGACATCTGCGCCTCGTTGCCCGCGGTCGAATACCCGTTGGCCACCCGCGAGGATCTCGACGAGACAGCGTCACTCGTGGCTGCATTGGGACGCCGAGCGGCCACCTACGTCGTCGACGTCCGTGACGAGTCGGCGCTGGCGGCCGCCGTCGCCGACGGTGTGTCGCAGTTGGGCGGGTTGGACGCCGCGGTCGCCAACGCCGGGGTGTTGACTGCCGGAACCTGGGACACCACTACCGCCGAGCACTGGCGCACCGTGGTCGACGTCAACCTCATCGGCGCCTGGAACACCTGCGCGGCGGCGCTGCCTCACCTAATCGAGCGCGGGGGAAGCCTGATCAACATCAGTTCGGCGGCGGGGGTGAAGGGCACTCCTCTGCACACCCCGTACACGGCGTCCAAGCACGCCGTCGTCGGGATGAGCCGCGCCCTGGCCAACGAACTCGCGGCGGTCAATGTCCGGGTCAACACCGTGCATCCGACCGGCGTCGCGACCGGCATGCGCCCCGATTCGCTGCATCACTTGCTCGCCGAAAAGCGACCCGACCTGGCACCGCTGTTCGGCAACGCGCTTCCGATCGTCATGGCCGAGGCCGTCGACATCAGCAATGCAGTGCTGTTCCTCATCTCCGATGAATCCCGGTACGTCACCGGGTTGGAGTTCAAGGTCGACGCCGGCGTCACGCTCCGATGAGCGGCACCCTGGGAAAGGACACCCTATGACCAGCGTCGAGACCGGCCGCTTGGAGCGTGGCAGAAGAGCTTTCGCCGAGGTGATGACGTTTCCGGCGCCCGACGACGCCTCCCCCGCGACGACCACCCTGCTCGACTTCGTCTACGCAGAGGTCTGGCAACGGCCGGCCCTGACCCGACGCAGCCGGCGGTTCGTCACACTGCCCTGCGTGGCCGCCGCCGACGCGGAGGGGGCGCTCCGCGATCACGTGTACGCAGCACTCAACAGCGGCGACGTATCGATCGTCGAGATGCGGGAAACCGTATTGCATTTCGCCGTCTATGGCGGCTGGCCGAAAGCCTCCCGGTTCAACATGGTGGTGGACGAACAGTGGGAGAGGATCAACCGCGAGCACGGCCGGAGCACCCCACCGGCAGAACCCCTGCTGCCCCTGCCCACCCCCAGTGATCCGGAGGCCCGGCTGAGAGTCGGCGAGCAGACCTTCAAGACCGTCAACTGTCTTCCGTATGCCCCCGGCCGCGACAATCCGTTCTCCGGTGCCGGCATCCTCAATTTCGTCTTCGGGGAGATGTGGTTGCGCCCGGGCCTCGGGATGCGGGAGCGCCGCTTGGTGACGGTGGCATGTGTGGCGTTTCAGGACGCGCCCTATCCGATTCTGAGCCACGTGTACGCGGCGCTGAAAAGTCGGGACCTTTCCTTCGATGAAATGGACGAACTTGCACTGCATTTCGCCGCCTACTACGGCTGGCCCAAAGCCAGCCATCTCAACCAGGTGATCGCCGAGCAGAAGCAGCGGGTGACCGAAGAATGGGCGGACGAAGCCTCGTGACAGACTCCGCGTCGATGCCACCCGGCGTGTTCGGTGACGTGGTGGGCCCGCTCATCGGCGGTGACCGGCTCACCACGACATCGGGCGCCCGGCACAGCCACATCTTCCCGGCGACCGGCTTGCCCAACGCCACGGTGGCGCTCGCGGGTGAGGCGGAAGTCGACACGGCGGTCGCCTCGGCCGCGGACGCTCAACGGCAGTGGCGGGAACTGCCTGTCGACCGCCGGCGCGACCTGATGATCGACCTGGCCGACGCGGTGCATGACGACCTCGAGCAGCTCGCCGAACTCAACGTGCACGACTACGCGGTACCGGTGTCCTTCGCCGGGACCGCCCTCATGCTGGAGCAGTTCCTCAGGCATTTCGCGGGTTACGCCGACAAACCCCACGGGTCGAGCACGCCGGTGAGCGGCTCGTCCGATCTCAACTTCGTGGAGCGGGAACCGTACGGCGTGGTGGCCGTTCTCGCACCGTGGAACGGGTCGCTGGCGGTGGCCGCCTCCTGCGTCGCGCCCGCCCTGGCCGCCGGAAACGCCGTGGTCTTCAAGCCCTCCGAACTGGCGCCGTTGGCGGCACGACGATTCGGTGAGCTGTGCGTCGAAGCCGGCCTGCCACTCGGTCTGGTCAACGTCATACCCGCCGCTGCCGAGGGCGGAAGCGCACTCGTTCGGCACCAGGACATCGGCAAGATCTGCTTCACCGGCGGAGGCGAGACCGCCCGACGGGTTATCCGGGACGCCGCCACGCATCTCACCCCTGTCGTCGCGGAATTGGGCGGCAAGTCAGCCGGCATCGTCTTCGACGACGCCGATCTCGAGCTCGCGGTGGCGCTGTCCGTGCACCAGGGGCTACTGATGCAGTCGGGTCAAAGCTGCGCGTGCGCCAGCCGCATCCTGGTTCATCAATCGGTCTACGACGCCTTCATCGAGAAGTTCCTCGCCGCGGTCGCCGTCGCCAAGATCGGTGACCCCTTCGACCCCACGGTCTCTTTCGGACCGGTGATCAGCGAGTCCTCAGCCGATCGCATCCTGTCCGTCATCGCCGCCGCCACGGAAGCAGGATCCGGTGAACTACTCACTGGCGGAACACGACTCGGCGGCGCTCTGGCCTCCGGCTACTACATCGAGCCGACGGTGTTCGGTGCCGTGGACAACACCTCGGATCTGGCGCAGATTGAAACCTTCGGCCCGGTGTCGTCGGTCATGCGCTTTGCGGAGGAGTCTGACGCGGTGCGCATCGCGAACGACACCCGGTACGGACTCAACGCGTTCGTCCACACCAATGACCTCAACCGCGCACATCGCGTGGCACGGCAACTGGAAGCCGGTTCGGTCTGGGTCAACCAGAACAGCCGAATCTCGCCGCAGGGGCCTTACGGCGGATACAAACAGAGCGGCTTCGGCCGAACCGGCGGCGCCGCCGGCCTGCACGAGTTCCAGCAAGTCAAGAACATCCGGATAGGTATGCGCTAGCGGCTGCCGCTCCGGTCAGGCACGGCTCGCCGGGCATCGAATGACCGGTGCTCCCCGGGTGGGCTTCCCGGTGCGGGTGGGTACACCCAAGCCCATGGCAGACCCCACGGAAGAGCAGGAACCTCGCGGCGACCAGTCAGATGATCGCCATCCCGTCGTCATCTTCGCTCCGCTCCCCGTTCTCACGGTGACGGTCGAGGACCGTTCGGGCGAAGCCGACATCCACGTCCATGCCGGAGGACAGGGTGTCTGGCAGTCGCGCATGATGTCGTCGCTCGGTGTGCCGGTCGTGTTGTGTTCGGCGCTCGGCGGGGAGACGGGTGATGTCCTCGGGCACTTGCTGCCCATCTGCGACGTCACCCTGCGCGTGGTGCCGGTCAGCGCACGAAACGGCTCGTACGTACATGACCGTCGCTCGGGCAAGCGCGAAGTCGTCGCGGAGGCCTCGGGCACTCCGCTGGACCGCCACGAACTCGACTCGCTCTACGAGCTCACTCTCACCGAGGGACTCACCCACGGCCGGGTCCTGCTGTCCGGGCCGCAGGAGAAGGACGTGGTGCCCGCCGACCTCTACCGGCGACTGTCCACCGATCTGGGCGCCAACGGCTGCAAGGTGGCCGCAGACCTCTCCGGCGACCGGCTCGAAGCGGTGCTCGCCGGCAAGCCGGACCTGATCAAGGTCAGCCACGAAGAGCTCCTCGACGACGGGCGGGCGAAGTCCGACGACGCGCAGGATCTGGTCGCGGCCATGCACTCCATGCGAGACGAGGGTGCGGGCACGATCGTGGTGTCGCGGGCGGGTTCAGCGCCGGCCCTCGCCCTGCTCGACGACCGGGAGTCCGGCCGCGGCGGAACGCGCGGCGGTGACGTCGTCGAGATCTGCATGCCGGCGTTGGAGCCGGCGGATTCGGCGGGCGCCGGGGACTCCATGACCGCGGGCATCGTCGCCGCGCTGGCGAGCGGTCGCCCGCTGCCCCGGGCGTTGCAGATCGGCGCGGCCTGCGGAGCGCTCAACGTGGTGCGGCACGGGCTGGGTACCGGCGGTGCCCGGGCCGTCGAGACACTCGCCGAACGGGTGGAGCTGCGCCCATGGACGAAGTGACCGTCCCGATTCAGGAGGTTGGCTCGTGCCCCTCGCACTCGTGACCAACGACGACGGGATCGACTCCGCAGGCTTGCACGCCCTGACGTTCGCAGCGCTGGACGCCGGGTTGGACGTCATCGTGGCCGCGCCGGCCGAGCAGGCCAGCGGCGCGAGCGCCGCGCTCAGCGCCGTCCGCCGCGACGGTCGCACGGTCGTTGAGCCCCGGGAATTGCCCGGCCTCGACGTGCAGGCGTGGGCGGTGCATGCCCAACCGGGACACATCGTCGCCGCCGCCCTGAACGGCTGGTTCGATCCGCGTCCGGATCTCGTGCTGTCCGGAATCAACCACGGCGCCAACGTCGGCCGGGCCGTCTTGCACTCCGGCACCGTCGGCGCGGCACTCACCGCCAAGATCAGCGACACCCGCGCCCTGGCGGTCTCGCTGGACGTCGCCTTGAATCCCACCGGCGAGCGGCACTGGAGAACGGCGGCCGGACTGCTCGCACCGGTGCTGGATTTGCTGTTCGACACACCCGAGGGCACCGTGCTGTCCCTCAACGTCCCCGATCGGCCCGCGGCGGAGGTGGGTCCGATCCGCCACGCGCGGCTGGCCCGGGGCGGGGCGGTGCAGACCCGGGTCGAGGAGGTGCGCGACGGCGGCGTGCGCTTGAGTGAGGTGGAGGTGTCCGACGAGCCGGAAGAGGGCACCGACAGCGCACTGCTCGACGCCGGGCACCCGACACTGACCGAGCTGCGGTCGGTCGAGGCGGATGAGGGCGGGATCGTCGCCACATGGTTGGCGGCACAGCCCGGTCAAGATCGCGGATAGCGGTCGGCCGATCACCGGCCCGCGGCGTGGCAACACAGTTCACAGCTGTCACATTGTTAACCTCCCCCGGTGCGTGAGACGCCGGGAACCAGCAGCGGACAGCGCCCGCGTCCGGTGACCCGCCGCGACGCGCTGCGCTACGCCGCCGCAGCGTCCGCGTTGGCCGGGCTCGGTGCCGCGTCGGCAGCCGCCGGCATGCATGCCGCGTCGGCCGCCGCTCCGACCCTGATCGACTACGCGATGCGCCAGATCCCGGCCCAAGACATCCGGGCCGCCGGCCACGCCGGGGTCATCAACTACGTGTCCACGTCCCGGCCCGGCTCCAACTTCGGCGCCAAGCCGATCACCCTGCCCTACGCCAAGTCTCTGACCGCCGCCGGTCTGGTCATCGTCAGCAACTACCAGTACGGAAAGCCGGGTGGGACAGCCCCTTCGGATTTCACGCGGGGATACGCCGGCGGCGTCGCCGACGCACGCACCGCCTGGCAGCTGCACACCGCGGCAGGCGGCGGGCGGAGCGCGCCGATCTACTTCAGCGTCGACGATGACATAGACCGCCATGCGTGGGACACCCTCGCACTGCCGTGGTTCCGCGGGATCAACTCGGTGCTCGGCGTGCAGCGCACCGGCGTGTACGGCGGGATCAACACCTGCCAGTGGGCCGCATCCGACGGTGTCATCGGGCGGTCAGGCACGCCGGGTCGCGTGTGGGCGTGGCAGACCCGGTCCTGGTCGCGCGGTCAGATATACCCCGCCGCGGTTCTCTATCAGCGGATCATCGACACCGCCTCGAATCCCGGCCCGGTAGTCGGCGGCATCCGCGTCGATGTCAACGACGTGCTGGCCCAGGACTGCGGCCAGTGGAATCTTCATCCGTAGCAAAGCGTCTCGCTCGTCGCTCAGCGGCGTGGTGTCGTCGTGACGTGCACGTGGTCGTAATGCCCGTAACCGGATCCCCGCGGACCGCCCGGCGTGTAGTACGTGCCGCGCCAGATCACGTCCTGTAACCCGAAGCGTGCCGCGTTGGCCATCATGAAGGCGAGGATCTCGTTTCCGAGCGCGATGCCCTCGGGGCTGTCGTGGTTGGGAATCATGATGTCGATCGCCAGTCCGCTCGGATGCCACGGCTTCGAGTCCGGCCGCACTCCGTCGATGTCGGCGATCTGGGGAAACCGTGCGCTGACGGCGCGGGCAGCCAGAATGGTGTTGGGCTGGAGCCCGGCCTCCGACGCGACACCGACCGGCAACGCTTCCGGGAGGTCCGGGACCGCCGCGGGCGGTGGAGCGACGTCGCCGGGGGGGACGCCGGGAATCGCGGCCAGCGGGGGGTCTGCCGGACCGGGCGCATTCGGGGCCGGAGGCAGCACTGCCGCGGCATTGTCGATCACCGCCTGCTGGCGCGGTGTCAGCGCCGCGTACTGCGCCTCCGCGGCGAGTATCTGACGTTGCAGGTCAGCCCACTTGGTTTCGAGGTCCGCGCGCACCGCAGCGGACTGCTCGGCCGCGGCGCGAGCTTCGGCGGCCGAGCGGTCCGAGGCCTGGGCAGCGGCGGCCGCGCGCTCACGTGCGGTCTTGAAGGCCGTCATCTGAGCGGCCATCTCGGCGGCCACCGCACGCTCCACCGCCAGCTCGTCGATGAGCTGCTGCGGGGAGGACGCGCCGAGCACGGCCGACACCTGGCCGGTGCGACCACCCATATAGGTCATCGCCGCGACCCGATTCACCGCGGCCTGATAGGGCGCCAGCTTCGCGTTCGCGGCGTCCAGCGCTTCCAGATCGCCGCGGTGCCGCTCTTCGGCCGCGGTCTGGTCCGCCTGTTTGGCGTCTGCGTCGTGTTGCGCCGCGGTGACCGCCTCGCGGCTCTGCACCGCCTGACGCGACAATTCGTTGAGCCGGGACAGCGCGTCTGACGCCGGGTCGGCCGCCACGGCGCCGATCGACACCGCAAGCGCCAGGACCGTCGCCGCGGCACCGTAGGCCGTCCGCCGAACCCAAAGGCGCGCCGCGGTGATTCGGATGATCACGATCCTTCTCTGCAGAGACCGGTACCGGTCCGGCTGTCGAGTCTTGGTGAGGGTACGAACTGGCACCGACGATGTCCACCCAGCTAACTTGCGCCCCGTCCCGCTGTCCGCAGCAGCCTCGGCCCTCACCGCCGCTGCCGGTGGGAATGCCGCGGGCCGGGTTTCGGTTACACGCCGAATCTCGACTTTCCTCCTAGGATGGACATGTCCCACAGGGTGGCGGATCGCGCTGGCCGGAGATACCACGCAGTCAACAACTAAAGGACCGAACATGGCATTGAATCGTCTGGGTCGTCGTATCTCGGCAGCGGTGGGCGGTGCTGCCGTTCTCGCGATGATCGGCCTCACCGCGTCGTGCGGCACGGAGAGCGAGGCCCCCGAAGAGCCGACCACCACGACCACGACCACCACGACCACCACGCCGCCGCCGCCGCTGACCCCCACCGAGAAGGCCCCCGACCCCGGCAACCCGAACATCTTCACTCCTCCGGTCAGGGCGCCGCAGCCGACGCTCAACCCGGGCCGCGACGACTACGGGAACTGAGCGAGCCGTGCCCGGACACTGTCCGGGCACGCGCTGAGTTCGGGTCCGAGTCATGACCACGGCGACCGTTCGATGGTTGGCCGCGTTGCTTCTCTTCGGAGCAGTGCTGGCGGCGCTTGACCTATCCGCCGCCGAGCGTCCCTCCGAGGACAGACTCATCGCGGGGCCTTACGCCTCTCTGCTCGGTGCGTCCACCGACCTCGGGCCGGCGCGCGAGCAGAGCATCGAGTTCACCGCCAGCCTCACCGACCCGTCTCGCCCCACCGGGCTGATCGAGTGGGCCCGGGACCGGTCACTGTCGGTGCGGTGGCGGCCAGGTGACGACTGGGTGATCGTCGAGGGCTCCCCCGATGCGGTCGGGCGGGCGTTCGATGTCTCGGTGCGTGACTACCGGGGTCGGACAGGGCGACTCTTCTATGCGTCACCGCATCAGCCGGCGGTGCCCGAGCACCTGCGCGGCGAGGTGTCGGAAATGGGCCGGATCCTCAGTTACCTCCCGCACCGCATGTCGCGACCCGACCACATCCCGCTCGATGTTCCCGATCGGGGCCTGGCTCCCGACGCCCTGCTGAACACCTACAACGCCGACGATCTGAACCGGGCCGGATTCACCGGTAAGGGCACCACCATCGTGGTCTTCGCCTTCGACGGGTTCCATCAGTCCGACCTCGACACGTTCGCCACCATGTTCGGCTTGCCGCAGTTCACGCCGGAAGTCGTCGGCGGATCCCCCGGCGAGCCGCGAGGCGAGCTGTCGATGGATCTTCAAGTGGCACATGCCATTGCACCCGACGCCCGCAAGGTCGTGGTGAACGCCCGCCCGACCGTCGAGGGCGACGGCGGATATCGCAAGATCGGCGAGATGCTCGAGGACACCGACCGCCGGTTCCCGGGGGCGGTGTGGAGCTTCTCGATCGGCTGGGGCTGCGACAAGCTCATCACCGCCGCCGACCTGGCCCCGGTGCGGTCGGCGCTGCGCATCGCCCAGTCGCACGGCACCACCGCGTTCAACGCCAGCGGTGACCTGGCCGGCATGGAATGCCGTGGCGGACAAGACTGGTCGTCACCGCCGAGCGAACAGGACATCGGCCTCGACTCGATCGCGTCGCTGCCCGAGATGACCAGTGTCGGAGGCACCACCCTGTCCACTGACGCGGACGGGACCTGGGTGTCCGAGCAGACCTGGTTCGACGTGCCGCTGTCCCAGGGCACCGGTGGCGGCGTCTCGGCGCTGTTCGACATGCCGCCCTGGCAGCGTGCGGCCGCGGGCGCGGTACCGGCCGACCGCCACAGCGGCAAGCGCATGACCCCGGACATCGCTGCCGTCGCCGACCCGTTCACCGGCGTGAGGATCGTGCTCAACGATCAGGTGCTCGTCGGCGGCGGCACCTCACAGTCCGCGCCGATCTGGGCCGGTTTGACCGCCGTCATGAATCAGTATCTGACCGAACACGACGGCTCCCTCATCGGTGACATCAACCCGCTGCTGTACCGCGTCGCCGAGGGCGCTCCACGCCCCGCCTACCGGGACATCACGTTGGGTGGCAACGCCGTCGACAACGCCGGTCCCGGTTACGACCTGGTCACCGGGCTCGGCACCCCGGATATCGACAACCTGGTGCGCAACCTCCAGATCGCCCAGAAGATACAGGCCTGATGAGCGCGCCTCCGGCAATGGTGGAGTGTCCGGTCTGCCAGATGGACGTTCCCGCAGGCGAATACTGCGGACTGTGCGGTGTGCCGCTGGCCGAACACCACAAAGGCGACGGTCCCCACTGGCTGCGTGCACGCGCGTTCAGTGCCGCCCCCGGACAGCGGCTGTTCACGCCGGCGCTGACCAGTTCGCTGTTCCCGCACCTGACACCGCGGTCGCGCACGGTGTTTCTGATGGGTCTCGGCCTGCTCGCCGCCGCACTCGCCGTCGCCACGCTTCTACGGATGCCTGCCGCACTCACCGCGATCGCCTCACTCGGTCTTCCGCTGCTGTTTGTCCTCTATCTCCGGGAATCCGATGTGTTCCGGGATCTTCCGCGCAGCCCACTGGTACTGACGGCGGTCCTGGGAGTCATCTTCGGCGTCGGGTGGGCATTGTTGACGGGCGCGGCGGTCGCCCGCGCCTATGGTGTCCCGCTCGGCGCGGGCATCGCCGGGACGCGAATCCTGCGCGACGGAATCGGGGTGCCGCTGGGCAGCATGCTGCTCATGCTGTTCCCGGCCCTGCTGACCCGCTGGTCGTGGCGCGGCCGCCGAGCAGCCTTGGACGGCTACGTGATCGGCGCGCTGGGCGCCCTGACGTTCACCGCCGCCGCCACCTTGACCCGGTTGGCGCCCCAGGTCACCACCGGAATGATCAACCGCGTGCGGCCGCTGGACGGGCTGCTCGTCGAGGCCGGGATCCGCGGCATCGCGATGCCGCTGACCGCCGCGGCCGTCGGCGGCCTCGTCGGCACCGCGCTCTGGTTCACCCGGCCACCGACCAAGGCCCACCAGCACCGAGGCTTCGTGCGCACGACCCTGATCCTGATCGCGGTCGTGGTGGTTGTCATCTATGCCCTGCTGGGGATGGCCGACGTGGCCCGACTTCCCCAATTGGCGCAACTGGCAGTGCATTTGATGCTGGCGGCGATGGCGTTGTTCGCACTGCGGATCGGATTGCATCTGGCGCTGCTGCACGAGGCGCACGACGAATCCGACGTCGACGAGCCCATTCTGTGCGTCGAGTGCAACCATGTGGTGCCCGATGCGCCGTTCTGCGCCCGGTGCGGTGCTGCGATGCAGGCGTGCTCACAGCGGTCACGCCGGGCCCGCCGCGAGCATCGTCCCATCCGGCTGGCCGAGGACCCGGCGGCCGGAGAAATCGTCGTCGGATTGTTGCCCGGTTATTCGATCCAGTCCGGCACCTTCACGGCGGACCGGCCGTCGACGTCGTCGTTCCGCACCGTGGCGCTGGCGCTCGGAGTCTCCGTCGTGGTGCTGGCCGGTGGATTGGTCGGGCTGTCGGGCCTTCTTTCGAAACCCGCGCCCAGGTATGTCTGTCCACCCGATTGCGGTAGTCCACCGACGAACCGGGCGGTAGAGATCAACCCGCGCTTCACCGCCGCGGACGGGGCGTTCTCGGTGTCGTATCCGTCCGAAGGATCCGCCTACCAGGTGACCACGCACACCGACGGGGTGACCGCGGTGCTGCAAGCCGGTGACGGAGGCACGATGCGGTTGTTCAGCCTTCCCGCTGGTGGGCGCAGCGCGCAGGAGATCGCCGTCGAGTTGGTGAACAAGACCTTTCCGGACACCACGACCGCCTACGAGATCCCGAACACGATGGTCGGCTATCACCGTGGATTCGGGTTCACCGCCGATTTCTGGCCCCAGGGTGCGATGAGCAGTTCGACCAGGATGCGCGTCATCGTGATGGTCGCGGTGAAGAACGATCTGGCGCTGATCGCGGGAGCGGTGGGTCCGTACCGCGCGTTCGGACCCGACTTCGGTTCCGGTAAACCCTCGGCGGCCAACCTCCAACTCGCGCTGGATATGGGCAAGTACGTCAACAGCTTCAGCTGGCGCGGCGACCCGTCCCGCTGAGTTCCCCCGGGGGCGCCGGCGACGTCCAGGCCTTTAGCGGGCGGGAAGACGCGCCGCCCACGATTGGCCCGGGCCCAGGGTCTTCTTGGTGCCCCTCACGCACACCTCGATCGGGTCGGCTGCGCACGGCAACAGCCGCAGCCGCGCATGTTTGTGGGTCAACTCGATGTCCACCGGCTGATCGCGGTAGATGATCTCGAACGACGCCCGGCCGATCTCGTTCGGCAGCATCGGGTTGAGGTGAAGCACGTCGCCCCGTGTCTCCACACCGGCGTAGCAGCGCAGCACTATGTCGGCCGTTCCGGCCATCGCCCCAAGGTGGATCCCTTCGCGAGTCGTTCCGCCCTGAGTGTCCTGCAGGTCTGCCTTGAGGGCTTCGGTGAACAACGACCACGACTGGGCGACGTCGCTTTGGGCCAACACCCAGCTGTGGGTGACCCTGCTCAGCGTAGAGCCGTGCGTCGTGCGCGCCTCGTAGTACTTCACCGTGCGCTGCACGAGATCTGGATCAAGGGAGTAACCCATCTGGTTGAACAATTCACGCAGTTCTTCGGTGGAGAACAAACAGAACAGCATCACGACATCGGCCTGCTTGGACAACTTGTATCTGTTCGTGGAGTCGCCTTCTGCCTGCAGGATCAGGTCCATCCGCCCGATGTTTCCGTAGCGCTCGCGGTAGCTCTCCCAGTCGAGTTCCTGCAGCGCCTCGTATCCTTCGAACTGACTGATGACGCCTTCGTGGAACGGCACCCGCATCCGTCGGCTCACCCGCTGCCAGTGCTCGCGTTCTCCCGGCCTGATGTCCAGTCGGCGCCACAGCGGGACACAGTCGCGGCCGACCAGCAGGTCGACCGTGTCGACTGCCCGTGCTGATACCCAGGCCGCCAACACATTTGTGTAGGCGTTGTTCCGGACACCCAGGCCCGGGGCATCCGGGTAGCCGTCGTGATACTCGTCGGGTCCCATCACGCCGCTGATGTTGTACCGGTCATCGACCGGATCGTGAACTGCCATGCTGGCGAACAGCCGAGCGACCTCCACGATGAGCTCGGCGCCGTAGTCCTCGAGGAAGCCCTTGTCGCCGGTCGCCTGGTAGTACTGCCACGCGCTGTAGGCCACCGCCAGGCCGACATGACGCTGTCGATGGGAATTGTCCGGCATCCATTGGCCATTACGGAGATTCAACAGCTCGCTCGGCGTCTCGTCGCGGCCGTCGCTGCCCGACTGCCAGGGGAACATCGCGCCATCAAAACCGTTGGTCCACGCCAAATCCCGCGCTGCGGGTAGCCTCCGATATCGGTACAGCAGAAAGCAGCGGGTCAGTGCCGGCCTCCGCATGGTCAGCAACGGATAGACGTAAAGCTCGTCCCAGAAGATGTGTCCGCGATAGCCCTCGCCGTGCAACCCGCGCGCGGGCAGGCCCGCATCGAGATCGGTGTCGGCCGCGACGACCACCTGCAGCACGTGAAAGATGTGCAAGTTGAGTGCCAATGCCTGCTCGAACCCGATCTCCAGGCCGATGCCGAACCGCTGCCAGATGTCCCGCCAAACGGTGCGTTGCCCTTCCAGGAGGTCATCGAACCTTCCCGCGCGTGCGATGCGCTTGTCCACATCCAGTGCTGCGGTGGAGATGGCGCTGTCGCGCGAGGTCGCCACGGCCACGGTCTTCTCGACAGTCACCGGGACGCCGGCCCGGAGGACAATGGTGAACGCATGGCCGGCACGGCTTTCCTCAGCGATCGGCCGCCGGTCTGCAACATTTTCGGCGGGGCCGACGCGATGCCGCGCCGCCACCGCGATGTCGATACCCGATTGGTTGGTCCGCACCTCGAGGCGCACTGTGTTGTCGTTGACGACCGTCGAGCCGACCGATTCGAGATGCTGCGACGTGAGTTGAAGATCGGCAGCGACATTTCGGTTCGCGACTGCGCCATTGATGACGGACTCCACAGTCGCCTCGCCCGACCAGTCCTCGGCCTCAATCGTGACTTCCAAGGCGGCGGTGTGCGTTTCACATAATGAGACGATCTGACGCGATGTGATCTTCGTGGTTCGTCCGTCGTGATCGCGATACCTGTTGACGCGGGTCAGCATTCCGGCACGCAGATCAAGGTCCTGGTGGTGGGAGAGCATTTCAGGAATACCCGGACGCAGCACAGGCCCGTCGGCCGTTTGGACCGTCAGGTATGTCCAGTCAGGCGTGTTCACCAGGTGTTCGGTCTCCATCGTTCGCGTGCCGATGGTGCTGATGACCCGGTTGTAGATCCTGGCGACGTAGGTACCCGGGTAGTGCACGCCGTCGGCGATGGAACCCGGTACCGAGCCGCGCGTCGCCCAGTACCCGTTGCCGAGCGTGCAGAGCGCCTCGCGTGTTCCCTCAAGCAGTGGGTTGAAGTCCTCGTACACGAGGTGCCAAGCATCGGAGCTGGTCCTGTCGGCACCGCCGATCCACTTGCCGGCCTGCCCGCCGTCACGCACCACCGCGTCGAGTTGATCGAGGCTGGTGAGAACGAGATGGGCGCCCGCTGCGGCCAGCTCGGCGCCGTGTCCCACCCGGTCGACTCCCACGACGAGCCCGAAACCACCTGCCACACCTGCCTTCACGCCTGCGATGGCGTCTTCGAGGACGACGGCGTCGGCCGGTTCCACACCAAGGTGGTCTACAGCCTCGAGGAACATCGCAGGGTCGGGCTTGCCCCGCAACCCGAGCCGCGCGACGTCGGACCCATCGACGATGGTGGTGAACATGCCAGAAAGGCCGGTGGCGTCGATGACGGCCCGGCCGTTGCGGCTCGCGGTGACGAGCGCGGTGGGAATGCCGCGGTCGAGGAGTTTGGCGAGAAGATCGGCGGCATCGGGGAACACCGTGACCCCGGTGCGGGCGATGGCTTCGGCAAACAGCTGCTGCTTACGTTCAGCGAGCCCGTGAACGGTCATCCGATCCGGGCCGTCGTCCGGGCTGCCCTCCGGCAGTTCGATGCCGCGGGCGGCCAGGAAGGCCCTGACACCGTCCTCGCGTGTGCGGCCGTCAATGTAGGTGAGGTAGTCGCGTACCGGATCGAACGGCGGTTGACCGGGTGTTCCGATCCGGGTCAGCACCTCGTCGAACAGGGCTTTCCATGCCGCGGCGTGAATCTTCGCGGTGTCGGTGACCACGCCGTCCATGTCAAAAACGAACGCGTGGTAACCCGGTTTATCGCGGGGCGTGGTCGCCGCCATATGTGTCGAGTGTATTGACGGCATGCCCGGCCGACTTCGACCCGCCAGGGCAAAAAGCACGGTCTCGGATGCTTCTTGTCTGCCAGGTGCTCACACCGGCTGAGGCACCGCTGCGGCGCCGTAGAAGCGGCCAAGGACCGCATTGTGTAGTGGGCCATTGGTGGCGACGGCGGTCTTGCCGTGTGGTCCGGGCGAACCTTCCAGGTCTGTGAATGTGCCGCCGGCCTCACGCACCAGGACGTCGAGGGCCGCGAACTGCCGGGTGGACGCTTGCGCAGCCAATGCGATGTCGGCGACTCCCTCGGCCACCAGGCAGTACGAGTAGAAATCGCCGTAACCGCGTGCCTGCCAGACGTCGTCGGTCAGGACGATGAAGCGCTCGCGCATGCCGAGAATGCCCCATCCGGCCAGACTGGAGAAGGTCAGATTGGCTGTCCCCAAGTCATCGATCGCCGATACAGCCAGCCGTCGCGTCGGCTCAGTCCACCGCGTTGCGAACGCGCCTTGCCCGGCTGCTGCCCACCACCGCCGACGCAGAGCGGGGGCGGCGACGACACCCACGGTTGGCACGCCGTCGACTATCAGGGCGACAACGGTGGCCCAGAAAGGTACCCCGCGGAGGAAATTCCTCCTGCCGTCGAGCGGCTCGATGACCCAGCGTCGTCCGGCCAACAGCTCTGGGCCGCGGATCGTTTCGTCGAGAATCGCATCTTGCGGTCGCTTCATGGCCAGTCTTCTGCGGAGAGCGACGTCGACGTCGCGGTAAGCATCTGTTAGTGGCTCGTCCTCCAGCCTGGCCTTCGCGTAGAGATCCACGGCCGTGAACCGAGGCATCGTCATCGATTCGGCCTCGTCTGCCAACGACAGCGCGAGAGCCAGGTCATCTGCGGTGTTATTCATGCCGGTCCTCACCATCGAAAGGGCATTTGGGCTGCTTGGATGGCGCCCCAGCCGCTAGAAGCGCCGCCCCTCATCAGGGCGACATGGTGCCCCGCCGAGACGGCGGATACCTCCGTCTGGCGCGGTGAATTTCTGGCGGCGAATCAGCCTCGTGTGCCATGCATAGTGCACGTGCGCCAATTGGTTCGGCAGAATTGCCGCGGAAGGTGGGGTGGTGGGAATCGTTGTGTAGCAGACGTTCACCAGCACATTCGACCTGGCAGGCCGAATTGGGCGTGCGCAGTTGCTGCTGCCGGTGCCATTTCCCCCAGGCCCGCCCAACCTAGCCTGAAGTACCGACACTCCCGCTACGTTGTCCACTGTTCAGGAGCACATCATGACCGCCACATATGCGTTGGCTGCGCGGCTCGTGGCCAAGCCCACCAAGTCGCAAGAGGTTGCGGATTTGCTGTCCGGCGGTCTCGCGGATGTCGAGCAAGAACCGGGCACTACTGCGTGGTTCGCTGTTCGCTTCGGGTTGCTCGAATTCGGTTTGTACATGGTGTTTCCCGATGAGGTCGCCAGGAAGGCTCATCTGACCGGGAAGGTTGCCGCAGCACTCAAAGCCAATGACCATCTCTTCGAGGAAACCCCGGTACTCGAAACAGCCGATGTCCTCGCCGCAAAGCTCCCGGCCGGTGCCCCTCGGCACGAGGACAGCCCGACCGCAACGCACTGAGCCGTTTCCGTGCTTTCGCCCGCCGCCGGAGGGCTGCGGGTCTGCGCGATCAGGTGTGCTGTTTCGCCTTCGCGAACTGGGCCACTATTGCGGCGCAGAAAGCCGGTAGGTCGTTGGGTGATCGACTGGAGACGAACTGACGATCGATCACCACCTCCTCATCGACGACGTCCGCTCCCGCTCGCCGGAGGTCCGTTCGGATGCTCGGCCATGACGTGATCCTCACTCCCTGGATGACGTCCGCTTCGGCGAGAGTCCACGGACCGTGGCAGATCACTCCGATCGGTTTGCCAGTGTTCGCGAATGCCTTGACGAAGCCGACCGCGTCGGCGTTCATTCGCAGTTGGTCAGGGTTGACCGTTCCGCCCGGCATCAGGAGCGCGTCGTAGTCGTCAACGGACACGTCGGCGACAACGCGGTCGATGGGAAAGGTTCCGGCCGACTCCATGTCCCATTGCCGAGCCTGAATCTCGCCGGGATGCAGCGAGATGACCTCGGTCATGGCACCCGCGCCGTGCAACGCCCCGCGGGGTTGCTCGAGTTCGATCCGCTCGACTCCGTCGGCGGCCAATATGCCGACGCGCTGGCCTCGAAGTTCCTGTGTCATCAGATTCTCTCCAGTGCTCGTCGGACTACGCGGCCTCGACGACGACGGTGCCGTCGTCCGAAATCGTGATGACCACGTCCATGTCATCGGAATCGTCGATGATCGTGAGCAGCTCTATCACGGCATTGCGTAGTTCGGGTGCGTCCATGTTCTGAACGGTTTCGCGGTTGTCCGGGTTACCTCCGGGCGCCGCTAAATCTGTGGACTGGTTCTCGGTTTGGGTGTCGGTGGTCTGCTGGTTTTCTGTGCTTTTAGCCATGCGGTCAACGGTATTCACTCGTTCGTCGGCAGTGGTCGACCCAGCAGCTCGATTCTGAGCCCCCGAACTTGTCACGAGGAATCACTTCGGTCCTGACCCTCTGCTAAAAGCAGTGTTTCCCAGGATAATTCGCTGACAGCCTGCCGCACGACTCGCTGACTCGAGGATCGCCAGGCTACTTATCCTGCCAACGCGTACGAGGTCCCGACCGCATTCGGCACGAACGCGGCGGCAAGGCGGTGCTGCGCCTTCCAGCCGGTGCAGTGCGCGGGGACCAGCAGGTCGGGCGCCATGTCGGTGAAGGCGGCGACAGTGGGTTCGATGATGGGTTCGAACGCCGGGCCGGTGAGGTGGAAGCCGCCGAGCAGTGCGTGCAGTCGGTCCACGCCGGTCAACCGCATCGCGTGGCGGGCGATGTTCACCGCGCCGGCGTGCCCGCATCCGGTCATGACGACGAGCCCACGTCCGCGGAGGTGCACCACCAGCCCTTGCTCGTCGAGGATCAGCGGGTCGGGTTCCCAACGCCCGTCATGCCACCGCTCGTGATTCGGCATGCCGCGCTCGAAGTCGGTGGTGCGGTCGACCTCTCCAGTGATCAGTACCGACTTGTCCAGCAGCAGCGAAGGTTGCCGCCGTTCGATCACCTCGAACCCCTCGGACTCCAGGGCCGAGCGGCTCAGGGTCGGCATGGTCCAGCGGTCTTGGTCGGGTAGGGCCAGGCGGCGCCGACTCCACACCAGAGGGTGAACCGTGAGCGGCATCCCGCTTCGTCCGCGCAGCCGGGCCAGGCCGGGAAAGCCGCCGGCGTGGTCGAAGTGGCCGTGGCTGAGCACCAGCACCTCGATCGCGGTCACGTCCAGGCCTAGGCGCTCAATGTTGGTGGCCATGCCTTCCGGGGAGACCCCGGTATCGAACAAGACTGTGTGGGTGGTGTTTCCGCGGCGAGTCGAGACGAGCGCCGAGAATCCGTGCTCAGCGACCAAACCAGGTACTGTGCGACCGTCTACGTATTGCGGAGCCGCAACCTCGGGTACCCGGGTGAACGAGGTGCGGCGGGCGGGTCCGGTATCGCCCATCAGCGCGTCGTAGCTGTTGTCCATCAGGGTGGTGACGATTACCTCATCGACCGGTTCCAAGGCGATCGGGTCCACCGCCGGGCCTTCTGCTCGGCGCGGGCTGGAAGCCGCCACCTCGTCGGCGAGCCCGCTGCCGTTACCGCACATGATTTCAGTGTGCGCTTCGTGAACCTCGACGGGTAGGTGTCAGTACGCGGCGTCTGCCAGTGGGATGAGATGTCGGACCGGCACTGGATCATTCCGCCCGGACCGACCGAAACACGAGCCCGAACTCGTCGAGTGCGACTACGGTGCTGTCGGTCGCCGCGACGGCGTCCACCCGGATCGCTGCGGCAGGACTACGGCTCTTTACCAACGCATCGATGTCACGCCAAATCGTCTGGCTGAGTTGTCGTCCCGACCGGCGGTCCACCAGCAGGGCTGCACTGACGAACCCGACGGTTTCCGTCAGCCAAGGCACGACTGTGTCTTCATATCCGGCGATCGCCTGGTCGAGGACGGCCGGATCCGTCTGATAGACGGTGTGGCGCACGCCCGCTCCGGCCTCTTCTCGCCCGACCCGAGTCACGCTCGCCCTCCGGAAACGTTCGACCGAGGCGGTGCCGAGCGCAAGGCGGATCGCCTCGTCGCGGACACCGGCCTCTACGCGTTCGCTTTCTCGCATGGCGTCGTGTGAGACCCAGAACGACTCGAGGACCGCGACCGCCAGGTCGGGAGATACCTGCAGCGACATTCCTCTCTCGCCAGGTTCTGACTCGAGGCTCGATCGGCCGTCAGAAGCTAGGTAGGCGATTGCGTCGTCAATCCGTTCAGGGTCGGCGGTGATCAGCGTGTACCGAACATGCATCCGTAGCTCCTTCAGTCGTCACGGCGGCGGGGACTGTGCCGCCATGAGGACGGCAAGCGTGCGTTCGGCTGCCTGCTTGGAGGACGCCGGATTCTGGCCGGTGACAAGGTGCCCGTCCACCACCACGTGCGAACGCCAGGGCGGTCCCTGGTCGAAGTCCGCACCCTCCTCGCGCAGTCGGGTCTCCAAGAGCCACTTCGCACGGTCGGCCAGACCCGCTTGTCGCTCCTCCTCGTTCGTGAAGGCGGTCACCCGTCGGCCGGCGAACAGCCAGGCGCCGTCCACGCGGCGGCCCGCCAGCAATCCGGCCGGCCCGTGGCAGACCGCAGCGACGACACGTCCGGTGGCGAACAGACCGGTCAGAATTCGGCCGAGCGGTCGACAGTCCGGCAGATCTTCCATCGGCCCGTGGCCGCCCGGAATGAAGACGGCGTCGTAGTTGCCGAGGTTGTCGGCGGCGTGCTCCAGCGACATCGGCGCGGCGAGCTCGTGCTCCAGCGATTCCAAGTAGCTGCGAAGCTCGGCGGCACGCTCTTCGCCGCCGGCCCGGTCGGGCGCCAGGCTGACCTGGTCGACGGTCGGCCGGACACCACCGGGGGTGGCGATGTCGACGTCGACCTGCGCGTCGCGGAAGGTGCGATGGGGTTCGACGAATTCTTCGGCCCAGAATCCAGTGGGATGGCGGGTGCCATCAGACAACGTCCAGTGATCGCTGCCGGAGAGCACAATCAGTATTCGAGCCATCGAGTACCTCCTTTGATGATCCGACCGTCTTCGTCGACATGCTGCCGCTGACATTGCCTCGGGTCTTGGACACACAGGTGCGAAAACTGTCGGCTTCGCTAGACCTGAGGGTCCTTTGCGGCGCTCTCGATCTGCCAGAACAGGTGCTCCATCGAGTCTTACTCACCACAGGTTGGTGCGGTGCAACGCAGAAGCGGGCATTCTCCGGTGGAACCGTCGTCTGTGGAACAGACAGTCTTCAGCTGTCTGTGGCACAGACAGTTGGAGATGATCCGATGGATGCCCAGGAGTTTTATCGCGAAGTCGCCGAGCGCACGATGCTCTCGAAGGGGGAGGCAGCCGATTTGACCCGCGCGGTGCTTGAGGTCTTGTCGATGCGAGTCAGCGCCGGAGAGGTAAAGCACCTCATCCGACAGCTCCCTGAAGAGCTCGTCAACTCGGTGCGGTGGAACAGCAAAGGTCCGGAACTGTTCGACCTGGATGATCTGATCGTGCGCGTCAGCGGCCGCACCAGACTGACCAAGGCCGAGACCATGACCGGTGTGGAGGCGGTGCTGCTGACATTACGGGAGGCGATCGACCGGAAGGAGTTCAACGACTTCATGTCACAGCTCCCTGTGGACTTCACCAGGCTGCTCACGTCGCCCAATCCGCCCCGGACGGTGTAGCGCCTAATCTCCTGGCCGCACGGAAGGGCCTGTACACCCGCCTAATAGCCCAAACCCGAGGTCGATCCCCGCGCAGAGCCGGTTCGGTGGTTACGACGGCTGTCCTTCGTCGAGCAACTCGATCATCTTGTTGAGCACCGTCAATCCGTCAGCGAGCGAGTCGATCTCATCGTCGGAGAGCTGGTCGAGGATTCCCGCCAGCGCTGCACGCCGGGCCTTGCGCGAAGTGTCGGCGATGCGCTGTGCCTTCGCGCTGAGCCGCAGTCGGCCCACGCGCCTGTCCGTCGGGTCAACTTCGCGGATCACCAAGCCGTCGCCGGACAGCTTGGAGACCAGCGTGGAAGCGGTGTTGGCCACCAGTCCGAGTTCGGCCGCCGCAGCGCTCACCGAGATGCCGGGTTGTCGGCCGATGAGCCGCACCAGGTCGGCTTGCGATTCGGGCAGTCCGGTGGTGAAGGCACGACCGGCCGTCCGACGCACCTGGCGTCGGAAACGCCCAAGGGTGTCGAAGATGTCGGCTGCGATTTCGGAGTGGCCGGACACACCTTGCATAATACCTCTGAGACCGAGCTATTATGCGGGTGGTTTCGTACCCAGGAAGGAGTTGCGCAGCCGCCCATCCTGAGGCCAGGCATACAGCGCGCAGTGCGCGCGTCCACGGCGTTCGGCGATCAACGCTCGGCAGGTGCAATCTCTTGATACAACCGAAGGAATTACATGTCATACCCTGATACCGCGACCCTGACAGTCACCGAGGGTGGCCAGCCAATCGAGTTCACCTTCGGTGAAATGTTGAGATACCACGGCTTCGAGTTTCCCGGCGGGGTGGCGCATGCATTCAAGGTCATGGAACGCGGCTTCCCGCTGTTGGACGACGGTAGCGCGCCCGAGCGGGCGGACCTCTCCATAGAAACCGCGTTCCCCGGCCCGGGAGGCCGCGACGCATTTGAGATCGTCACCCGGGTCGTGACCGGTGGGCGCTATCACGTCGACGTGGCGCTGGCCGGCGACGATGTCTTGCAAAGTCCGAAGGGTAGGTACCTGTTCCGGTTGAAGTACCGGGGCCGAACCGTCGACCTCACGCTGCGCCCCGGACTGGTTGCCGACGAATTCATCACGCTGGCACGCAAAGAGGATCGCAGCCCTGAAGAGGAAGAGCGTCTTGTCTGGCTGAAGAAGGATATGGCACAACGCCTTCTGAGCCACCCCGCCGAGGAAGTCTACGACGCCACAATTCGGTGATGTAATCCTGCGTTGAAGGCGGTCCGACGCACACGGGACCGTCTGGGGCAGTGCGTAATTGGCACTACGCCACCGTCGAATTCGCGCTGCCGCACCCGTCACACCGCCAGGCGTGCGCCGCAACGACTTTCGGGTCGACACCGGGTGAACCGGCACAACGTTGCACAGCGCGCCAGGCGGTTTGACGTGCTGGGCGCGAATCCCCCGTCCGAGGTCTGCGCGCACAAGTCCGTTGGCTCCGACCATCTTTCGCCCCTGCGGTAAGGGTAGCCGGAGCTTTGTTGGTGTGCTAAACAGGACAGGTATGCTTCGCCTAACCTAAGGAAGTTGCCGTGACCTGTTACCTCAGGCTGCATGAAGTCGCCATCGCGGTGCACCCGACGCCTGGGCCGGGCCAGAGCGGCGAGACGGACTGGGACGAGATCCACCGGTTGTGGACCCTCGCCGGCGGAGTCGACGGCCGCGACGCCGCGCTCGACGCGATGCCAGTGACGCTGCTCGACATGGACGACCTGCCCGACGCCGATCTGGACGGGTTCGCCGGTCTCATCATCGCGGGCCGCGCCGACCAATTGTTGCTTGCCGGAATGAAACAGCGCATCGCCGGCCTACTCGACCGGGGCGGCACCGTGGTGTTCAGCGGCCAGCTCGCCGAAGACTGGCTCCCCGAAACCACGACATTCGAATGGCATCAAAGCAACATGGACACCGCGGGACTGCCGGTGCTTGCCGACCACCCGGTGTTCGCCGGCGTCAAGCCCGAAGAGCTCGGGCACTCGTTCCTCTACGCCAACGGCTGGCATCGTCCACCGGCGCATGCCGAGGTGATCGCGTGGCGAGCAGACCAGACACCGGGCACCTACGTCGCGAAGGCGGGAGCCGGCACGGTTCTGGTGCACAGTGGCAACAACCTGATCGCGAACGGCGTCACCACCACCACGGCCGCACGGATCATGCCGCAGCTGATCCAGTGGATCGCGGGCGCCACCCGATGACCGGACTGGTCGCGCTGACCAGCGGATCGGCTGCGGAAACCGCGACATTCGCCGAGCCGGACCACCGCGCGCACCTCGATGCGGTGGTGTACACGGGCTCGACGGACCACTCGGCGATCGACGACGCGCAGGCGGTCTGGGTGCCCGAGGGGACCCCCCAACGCCGGTTGTCCCGGCTTGCTCCGCAGCTGGAGGCACTGCTGGAGCGCGGGGGGATCGTGTTGATGTTCGGTGAGCAGCAGGGGGGATGGCCGCGATCGCTGCGTTGGACCTTCCGCCCGGTCGGTGGCGCCGGACAGACCCGCCTCGGCGGGGCCTGGTCACACAACGAGGTGGGCGCCGCCGGACAGGCCCTGCACCACCACGGTGTCCTCGATGCGCCCGCCGGGGCCGAGGTATTACTCAGCGCACCCGACGGATCGGCCGTCGCATATCTGGAGCGCCCGGCGTCGGGCGGCACGCTGATGGTCAGCACCATCGATCCACTAGCGCATTTCGGCCATACCCGGGCACCCGCCAGCGCGCGTTTCCTGGCCGCATTTCTGCCCTGGGTGACAACGACCCTGCTACCCGGGAGTGTGCGATGAAATACCGGTGGAGCGCACTGATGTGCGTGTCTGCATTGATGATTGGCGGATGTGCCGACGAGGGCTCAGGACCCAGTGCCGGCCCGGACACGGTTGACCGGCTCACCGTGGCGATCCCGCTGGACGTCGGCCCGGTCAACATCTTCGTCGAGCACGAGGAATGGATCAGCGAGCTGGTCTACGACAAGCTCGTCGCACCGTCTCCGTTTGTCGACGATCCGCAGCCGTGGCTGGCCTCCGAGGTCACCATGGTCGACCCCAGCACCTGGGACGTCACCGTCCGAGACGACGTCACCTGGCACGACGGCGAGCCGTTCACCGCCGCCGATGTGGAGTTCACCTTCGCCTACGGCCAAAAGGCCGACACCGGCCGCTGGACCCACCACATCACGACGATTCCCGAGATCACCTCGACGACCCGAATCAACAGTGACACAGTACGTTTCGAGTGCGCGTTTCCCTGCCCGGAGCTCGGCACGGTGACGCTTGCCGACCTTCCGATCCTGCCCGAACACATCTGGTCGCAGATTCCGCCGGAGAGCGTCAAAGAGGTCACCGCGCTGCCGGTCGGCACCGGCCCATACCGGCTCGCCGAGTACGACCCGATCACCGGCTACCGATTCACCGCATTCAACGAGTATTTCGGCGGCAAGCCCCAAGTCAACGAGCTGGTGATGACGGTCATCGAGGATCCCTCGGCCACATTCACGGCGTTGCGCTCGGGTGAGATCGACGTGGCCGCCCGTCAGGTTCCGCCGGAGTTGCTGGACGCGTTCGAGGCCTCCGACACGATCGAGGTCGTGAACACCACCCCGCTCGAACAGGTCGACCTCCGGATGAACTACACCAAACCGATGTTCGCCGACGCCCGGGTGCGCAGCGCGGTATCGCTGGCGCTGGACAAGGAGGAGCTGCTCGAGGTCGTTGTGCTGGGTCGCGGACGCGCAGCGACGCTGGGACGGATGCATCCCGACTCACCGTGGGCAGATCCCGAGGCCTCCACACCGACCGACCCGGAGCGAGCACGCGCGATCCTCGACGAGGCCGGCTATCGCGACGTCAACGGAGATGGTCTGCGCGAGAGTCCCGATGGCTCTCCGATCACGCTCACCGTGGAGGTGAAAGGTGCCGAACCCACACAGGTCCGCGCTGCCGAGGTAGTCGCCGAACAGCTCGGTGAAGTCGGCCTCGCAGTCGATGTGCGGCCGTTGGACGCTGGGCGGCACGCTGCCTCCGGCAAGGACATGGAGACCTTTGATCTCCTGGTTCGGGATGGAGTCCCGCATACCGTGGCCGACCCCACACAGTATGTGCTGAGCCTGTTTTCGGGCTCCTCCTGGAATCTCGACGAGTACCCGTACCCGGAACTCGAGCAGAAGATCGACAGCTGGAAGCAGACCGCCACGCTGGAAGACCGGCGCGAGGCAGGCTTCGAGATCCAGCGGCTGCTGAACGAGGTGCCGCCGGTGGTGGCGCTCTACCATCCCGACAAGTACTTCGCCTACCGGGCCGGTAGCTACGCCGGGTTCGTCGACTCACCGGGGTACGGCATCGTGCACAAATGGTCGCTGATTCCGCGCGACAGGGCTGAAGCGGCCAACGCCGTGGTGACGCCGTGAGGCACCCGTGTATGCCTCACGAAGCGCGGACCACGGCCCCGGACGGGTGAAGTCCGGCCGGCTACTGGCGAGGATCGGGCAGTACGCACTGGTGTTATGGGCCGCGGCCACAATGAATTTCGCGCTGCCACACCTCTCCGGTGGCGATCCGATCGTCTACCTGTACGGCCAGAATGGGGATCTGGCACCGGAACTGTTGGACGAGATCCGGGCCAGCTACGGCTTGGACCGCTCCATCCTCGAACAGTACGGCTCGTTCTGGGCTGACTTGGTACGGGGTGACCTGGGAACATCGATCGAGTTCAACCGGCCGGTCGTCGACATTCTGCTGGACTACCTGCCCTGGACGGTTGCCCTGGCCGCCGTATCGATCCTGCTCGCCTTCCTGATCGGCACCCTTGTCGGCGCGTGGGCGGCCTGGCGGCGCGGCACCCGTCGCGACGCGGGCTCGGTCATCGGTGTCCTGCTGCTCGACGCCATGCCCGGCTTCTGGATCGGCATGGTCCTTGTGGCCGTGTTCGCGGTGCAGCTCGGGCTCTTCCCGTCCTACGGTGCTGCGGCCATCGACGGCGACGGCCTGGAGTGGCTCGCCGACGTCGCCGCTCGCATGGTGTTGCCGGTGGCCACGCTCGTACTGGCCACTGTCGGCGGGTTCTTCCTGCTGGCCAGGGCTGCGATGACAACCGTCCTGGATGAGCCGTTCGTCCGGCTCGCTCGGGCCAAGGGCCTCTCCGAACGACGGATCGTGCTCACCCACGCGCTGCGGAACGCGCTGCTGCCGGTGTACACCAACGTGACGCTCGCCGTCGGGACGTTGATGTCCGGCGCCGTCGTCGTCGAGACGGTCTTCGCGTACCCGGGGATCGGCCGGTTGATGTTCAACGCGGTCACAGCACGGGATTACTCCTTGCTGCAGGGCGGTTTCCTCTTGATCACGATCGGGATCGTGGCGGCGAATCTGCTGGCCGACCTCACCTATCCACTCCTGGATCCTCGGGTACGGCGCGAACACCGAGACCCGGCCGCGACGCCGACGGTGCCGTCATGAGAACCCGCTCGCGGCGGCTCGCGATGGTAGGCCTCACCCTCCTCGGAGTGCTGGTATTCGTTGCCCTGGCGGCACCGCTGCTGGCGCCCTACGCGCCAGGCGATCGGGTCGCGCGGCCATTCTCGGCTCCGTCGGCCGCGCATCTGTTGGGCACCAACGACGTAGGGCACGATCTGCTGACCGAGCTTATCTACGGCGCGCGCATCTCCCTGCTGATCGGGATCGTCGCGGCGCTGGCGGCGACGGTCATCGGGGCGAGCATCGGACTGCTCGCGGGCTACGCCCGAGGCTGGGTGGACACCGTATTGATGCGCCTCGTCGACGTGGTCTTGGCACTGCCGGTACTGCCGTTGACCATCGTCATCGGGGTGTTCGCCGGCCCGGGCCTGATCACCCAGGTCATTGTCATCAGTGCCGTGATCTGGGCCGGTATCGCGCGCGAGCTGCGGGCGCAGGTGCTTTCCCTGCGCGAACGCGACCACATCCAGGCGCTGCGCGCCATGGGCGCCGGTGCCGGCCACGTCCTCCCTCGGCACATCCTGCCGGCGGTTGCCCCGCTGCTGGTGCCGCAGTTCGTCCTCGCCACCAAGTCCGCGATCCTGTTGGAGGCGTCCCTCGCCTTCCTCGGACTCGGTGACGTCACCGCCAAGAGCTGGGGCTCCACGCTCTCGAACGCACACTCCCGCAACGCATTCCTCACCGACGCCTGGCTGTGGTGGGTGGTCCCACCGGGCCTGGCGATCGCGGTCACAGTCCTGGCCTTCGCACTACTCGGCTACGCGTTCGAAGAACGCGCCCGGCCCTCGCTGCGCGACGGTCTACCGTCTCGATCCGCGCCGGCCCGTGCCGCCGGCCCGGTCGACGCGGAGGCCCCGCCGCTGGCGATCGGAAATCTGACCGTCACGTATCAATCCGACCGTGGTGTCGTCACCGCCGTGGACAATCTGAGCCTTACCGTCAGGGCAGGCGAGCTGGTCGGCCTGGTCGGGGAATCCGGTAGCGGCAAATCCACGGTCACTGCGGCCGCCATCGCGCTGCTGCCGCCAGCGGCGACGGTGACCGAAGGCACCGTCGCGGTTCAGGGCCGGGACCTGGCGACGCTCACAGCCGAGGAGCTGCGGGCACTGCGCGGCGACCGGATCGCGTTGGTGCCGCAGGACGCGATCAGCGCGCTGAACCCGGTCCGTACCGTCCGTTCGCAGCTCGCCGAAGCAGTTCGCGCCCACCGACCGGTCACGCGGGCCGCGGCACGCGCGCGGGCCGACGAGCTGCTGGACCTGGTCGGGCTCGATCCGGCTCGCGGCGCGAACTATCCGCACCAGTTCTCCGGCGGCATGTGCCAACGTGTCGTCATTGCGATGGCACTGATTAACGACCCCGCCGTGGTCGTCGCCGACGAACCGACCAGTGGGCTCGACGGCGTCGTTCAGGGCGAAGTGCTCGATCTGCTCGACGACATCCGTCGCCGGCTGAACCTCGCATTGCTGATCGTGTCGCACGATCTGAACGTGGTCGGGCGGATCGCCGATCGGATCGCGGTGATGCAGGCCGGTCGGATCGTCGAAACCGGCCCGACCGAACAGGTGCTCACCGCATCGGCACACCCCTTCACGCGCAGTCTGGTCGACGCGGTACCGCGTTTCACGACCGCGGGAACAACCTCGTGAGGGGCGAACAGTCACCCGCGCTCGACGTCGAGGGGCTCGTCGTGAGCTTCGGTGGGGTACGGGCTGTCGACGAGTTCGATCTCACGATCGCGGCGGGGGAAACCATCGGGCTCGTCGGCGGGTCCGGCGTCGGAAAGTCAACCGTCGCAAGAGCTGTCGCCGGACTCGTCACGCCCGACTCGGGGGCCATCCGGCTGGACGGGGTTGACCTCGTGGGACTGCGCCGCCGGGCCGCGCGGCGCCAGCGGCGGCGGTTGCACCTGGTGTCCCAGGACCCGTACGCCGCCCTGCCCCCGACGCTGCGAGTCCTCGACATCGTCGCCGAACCGCTGGTCATCCACCGCATCGGTGACCGGAAGGAGCACCGGGAGCGAGCCGCCGATGCTCTGAACGCCGTCAACCTGCATCCTCGCCACCTCACCCGCTACCCGCATCAGCTATCCGGCGGCGAACGGCAACGAGTGGCTTTCGCCAGGGCGCTGGTGACCGAGCCTCGGCTGGTGCTCGCCGACGAGCCCACCCGGATGCTCGATGCGACGCTGCGCCGCGACATCGTCGACCTGATCAGCGAACTGGCCGTCACCAAAGGTGTTGCGATCCTGCACATCACCCACGACCTCGCCCTGGTCGGGCACGGCTGTGCGCGGGTGGCCGTCATGCGGCGGGGTCGGGTCGTCGAGCACGGGCGCACCACCGAGGTGTTCGACGCGCCTGCGCACCCGTACACGGCCGCACTGATCGCGGCCGCCCGACGCACGCGGGCGAAGCGGTGACCTTCGGGATCCGTGCCTGCACCATGTCGACGCGTCTACCCACGAGATCATGATCATCGGAATGTCGGCCATGCTCGGACACACCGAAGTCAGCAACGCCGCGGCGGCGATACGGATACCCCACGCTGGGGGTTCCGCGCAAAGGTGTAGAGGTCGAGATCCTTCACGCCGTTGTTTTGTTGCGGTTATTCGCTTGTCGCGCTCAGCAAGCGGGCCGCGACCACGGGGATGTCGGCGTAGGAGACGATTCCGGGTGCGGCCGCACAAACCGCTGGGATCGCGTTGATCAGCGGGGCGGCTGTGATCCGCAGGCCGATGCCCCGCATCCGGGAGGGCGTCAGCTCAGCGAGATCTGCAACCGTCGGCATCAGGTCGACCTTGACGTGCACATTGGGGTCGCCGACGATGTCGACGCGGTATCCGTGTTCGACGGTCCACGCCGGTTCTAGCAGCGGGGTGGCGATCCAGCGTTGGTTGACCGCTAAAACCTCACGGCCATTAGAGGTTCCGTACCACTTGACGTCCATTCCACCTACGTGCCCGGCTGGTATCGACACTCCATCGGCGACGACGTCTCCGGTGGCGTGGGCAAAGGCGACATCGCACGAGATTTCGTCGAGGTCGATGTGCATTAGCCTCGCGAACATATCGACGGCTTCGGCGAAAACTACGGTACCTCGGCGCACGTCATCGGTGTGGGACGGATCATTGTTGGGCCGACCCCAGCCGACCGATTGGAAGTTCGCGTCGCCGATGAATTGTGAGACATCGACGGACTCGGTCATCGAGGCGTGGCGCACGTTGGTGGAAATGCCGCTCGATAGCGCAGCGATCATCTGGGCGTATCCGGGGTTCATCCCGCTGCCGAAGATGGTGGCTCCACCTTCGCCGGCCGCAGCTTCTATCAGCATGCGGTCATCGGGGCCCAGATTGATACCCGTCAGAAACTCGGCACTCGTGACGATGTTGACCCCTGCGCGCAGGATCTGTCGCACCTCTGCGACCTCGAAGTGCAGGGGTGTGTAGACGATGCAGTCCGGTGCCAGCGCCAGCAGCGCGCTCACGTCGTTCGTGGCGTACACCCCGAGCTCACGGCCGATCCCGCACAACGTTCCCACGTCCATACCGGTCTTCTCCGATGAATACGCGTACGCGCCGACCAAGGCCAGATCCGGTCGCGCCAGTGTGGCTTTCACCGCTTCCCTGGCGACGTTGCCGGTGGTCCACTGAGCTACCCGCAGCGTGGGTCTCGTTGAATCGGGCATCGACTCAGCGGGATTCTGGCGTGTCGGCCCGGAGAAGGTGTGCGTACGGGTCACTGTCGGCCCCAACGCTTTCGGGCATCGGATAATAGGTCTTGATCAGCAGGTTGCCGGCTTGATCCCACGCGAAAGTCTCGATGCTGTACGCGGACTGGACGTCGGGCACCGTACCGAACGAGTTCTCGCACACCCAGGCCATCTCATCGCCGTTGACCTGCACGGTGATCATCCTGATCTTCAGTATCGACTGAAACATGTCGAACGCGTCCGTGGTGGCCGCGGCAAAGCCGTGCTTCTCCTCGGTACCGACCGGATCAAACATCCGGACCTCGCCCGGGCAGATGGTGCGCCACGACGCCACCCACTCTTCCTTCTTGCCGGCATTCCACAGTTCAGCGTGCTTTGCCGCGTGCGCCAGGCGCGCGCGACGACTCGGAACGTTGCTCATCGTTGCCCTTTCAACGTGCGCCTCGGTTAGCGATTCCGCACTCCTAGAAAGATAACAGATGTAATCTTTTGGCATGTCGGATCCGACCGCTTCCACTTTTCCGAGTTCAACTCGAGGATTTCGGGCTGCGGGTGCTGCTGGACTGGGACGGCGGCACCCTGCTGTCCACCGATCTTCCGTTAACACAGAGATGAGTACTCACATGGCTGAATTGGACGGGAAAGTCGCGATTGTCACTGGGACGAGCCGCGGCGTCGGGGTGGGCATCGCGCACGAACTCTTGCGTGCCGGGGCGACAGTGATCGGCTGCTCACGGGCACCGATGGACGCATTACCCGGTACCGAAAACGATTCGGCCTGGACCGCGCGATCCGCACAGATGGTCTGCGACCAAGCCGATTATCGGGCCATCGACGCCTCGTCACCCAGGTCGTCGACAACTACGGACGCATCGATATCTTGGTCAACAACGCCGGAGGCACAGTCCCGTCCCCGTCGGTGGATGCCGTGCCCAGCCTTGTGTCGCGCATCCAAGGGGCCCCCGCCAGCGACGACGACTATGAACGCAGTGTGCTGTTCCACGCCTTCGCCGTGCAGATGAACCTAATCAGTCCGCTCTGGTTCGCCATCCGCGCCTACCAGCAGATGAAGAAGCAGGACGGGACCGGCTACATCATCAACATTTCCAGCGGAGCCAGTCACGCCGCCGGATCGCCCACCCTGGTGTCCTATGGTGCGGCCAAAGCAGGCCTCAACCAGATGACACGATCGCTCGCCCAGGAGTGGGGCCCGGCTGTACGGGTGAACTGTGTCGCGCTCGGGCCAACCGTGACCGAGAACTTCCAGTCCTTTGTCCTCCCCAATGATGACCCGGACGGCGAGAAGTACTTCGACCCCATTCCGCTCAAGCGCGGCGGTCAACCCGCCGAAGTGGGCCGCACTTGCGTCTTCCTCGCCTCTGGAGCAGCAGACTACATCAACGGCACCACCATCGAGATCGACGGCGGCATGCTCCCCGGCGTTCTCTACGATGCCGGCCTCAAGACCATCACCGACCTACTCTGAAGGAAAGGCATTGAGCCACCGCGTCATTCAATTCTCCTCCGGCAACGTCGGAACCCACGCGCTCCGCACGATCATCGGGCGCCCGGACCTCGAACTCGTCGGGCTGCATGCCGCATCGCCGGCCAAAGTCGGGCACGACGCCGCAGATCTCTGCGGCATGCCCACTCCGACCGGGGTGATCGCGACTTCGGACGTCGACGAACTTGTTGCGCTACAAGCGGACTGCGTCGTGTACACATCGCAGGCCGAAACACGGCCGCACGAGGCTATGGCCGATCTGATCCGCTTCTTGAGTGCCGGCACGAACGTCGTCGGCACATCCTTCGTCTGGTTGGTGGCACCAGAGTTCACCGACGAATGGTTGCGTGAACCACTGCAGCAGGCGTGCCGGGACGGCAATTCGACGCTGTACGTCAACGGCATCGATCCGGGCTTCTCCGGCGACACCCTGGTGTATACAGCATTGAGCCTCGCCGGGCGCGCCACTGCGATCACCGTCCAAGAGATCTGCGAGTACGGCAGCTACGACGATGCCGAATTCACCGGTGTGAGCTTCGGTTTCGGCACCGAGCCCGAACACGAACCGATCCTTTTCGCGCCCGGCATATTGGCGTCGATGTGGGGGATCCAGGTGCGCAGCCTGGCCCGCGACCTCGGCGTGACACTCGACGAGGTACGCGAGCGGCACGAGAAATGGGTCACTCCCGAACCGATCTCCACCACGATGATGGACGTCGCGCCCGGCCGGGTGGCCGCGGTCCGGTTCGGTGTGGAAGGGCTGCGCGACGGCGAGGTCATCATCACCATGGAGCACATCAACAGACTGACCCCGGCCGACGCACCGCAGTGGGCCTATCCCCCCGACGGCAGGCCGGGCGTACACCGCGTCACCGTCGAGGGCGATCCCGGTATCCGGATCGACACTCATGTCGGCGGGTCGGGCGTTGACCCCTGCGCATCGGCGGTGTCGTCGCCACCGCTGCCCGCGCAGTGAACGCCATCGACGCGGTGTGCCGGGCACCCGCCGGTTTCCTCGCCGCCCACGACTTGCGACCCCTGGACCATCTACCGGGCACGATGTGGTGACATAGGGCGCATGGCACGGTCCCCAGCGCCCCGGCGCCCGCCCGGCGGCAACCAGGAACGCGCCGAACGCACCCGCCGAACCGTCATCGACGAAACGGTGCGCTACATACTCGACGAAGGCTTCGCCGCACCCAGCGTGCGGCGCATCATGGAACGCGCCGGCCTCACCTGGGGAGTGGTGCAGTACCACTTCGGCGACCTCGGCGGACTGCTCATGGCAGTGGTCGACCAGGGGATCACCGAACTCACCGAGGCGCTCGACAGACTGCGCCACGAAACAGGGAACCTGCCCACCGAGCACCGCACCGAGGTCGTCGTCGACGCGCTGTGGCAGGCGTTCTCCAGTCCCACCTCCATGGCCGCGCTCGAGATCCTCATCTCCACCCGCGCGGCGCGTGACAGTGACATCAATGCCCAACTGTCCGATACGATGCGGCAATTCACTGAACTCGGCAGGCATCTCGGAGAAGATCTCGACGCCCCCCAGGCCACCGAGATCGGAAACCTCATCTGGGCAACGCTACGGGGAATAGTGCTCGCCCAGATGGTTTCCCCGCAACCGCTCGACACCAGCAGGGATCGCCGAACGTTGGTCGATGTGCTCAACACCTACATACGCGCGCAGGGCCGCTGATCCGGCGCGACGTATCCGCAGATGCGGTCGGCAACATTTCCGCAAATTTCGATGGTCATCGCGAAATCCCGTGGTGGTTAGTTAGATCTGCTTCTTTCCAACTCCGAATCTCCCCAGTCGATGATTTGCGTACACGCTTGTTGATATTGGCGCGAATCAGGAATGGCTGCACAATGATTCGACCAACCTAAGTATCGAAGTCCGCGAACAGCGGTCCTCGACCGATTGCTGCACCATGCGACCGTCATCACCGACGGAGACTCCTACCGCATGAAAGACGCCCAACACCGGAAGGAGCAGCCCACACCAACTTAGGAACTACCGCACGGGGTGGATACGTTCACCTGGCCACCAGCGGATACCTCAACCTGGCCATTGACAGCCACGGAAGGGTGACTCCTTCCGCTTACGGCGCCGCTCGGCACGGCATTCGCAGCGGGGTGCCGCCAGACCGGGTCGACCGGTGGCTTGCGAAGCTGTATAGCCCCACTGTGTGAGGACGAAGTGGCGCAGTGCCGCGAGCTGCTGTCCACCATCCGAGAACGCGGGTACGCCGTCGACCTCGGCGGCGCCGAGATACAGCTGGATACAATCGCTTTCGCCCGTGACTATCCCCGCGCCGAAGGCACCTGGCCCATTACGATTGCCTCCCTGGCCGCGCTCGCGGACAAGATCGGCCCGGCGGTCTAACGGGGCACCGTCGCCGCACGGACCAGCCGCGTCGGCAGCTTGGGGGTGGCGGGTTGCCATACCCACCGCGACTCGTACGGCCAGGCATAGACCGGAGCGCCGTCCTGAATGAAGCGCAGGAGTTCAGGTTGCTCGAGTTCACTGGCCGACCAGCCGTAGAGACGCTGCAGGCGGGGCACGATGACCCCGTAGTCGAGCAGCCGGCTCAGCCGGTTCTCCTCAGCGAGATAGACCTTGACCTCTCGATCGGCGGGATAAACCGTCGGCACCACCTTGCTCAGTGACATGAACAGTCCGACAGCTCCCAGGCGGGGATCACCGAGAACGCGCGCCACAGAGCTGAGTGGGCCCAACGCCATCTTGGGCGCCGCGGCCAGTGCGTGCGCGAACAGCACCCGCACCAGCGTCACATTGAGGAAGAATCGCTCCGCCTCGTTCTCCTGGCGCGCGGACGCTTCGTGGTCGACGTAGGCAGCGACGATGCTCTTGTTGTGTGCCCGGTACCAGTTGCGGCCTGTTGGAGACTGGACGAAGTCCGTCCACGGCGCGATCGTCGGTGACGATGGTGCGCCGCCCGCGCCGCCCGCACCCGCGACCGCCTCACACTGGTCGCGCAGCAACCGTTCGTTGACCGCGCGCCACCACGGGCTGCCGGGCTGGCGGTCCGTCAGCGGATTCAGAACGCCGCGCCGCAACTGCCACGCCATGAACGACACGGCCGCGCGGCGAAACGGCAGGTGTCTCCCGGCTTCGTCGTACGGGCCACGGTAGGTTCGTTCGAGCAGACGCAAGCGCCCGGCGGGATCGTCGCGGGTCGCCTCGGTGAGGGCAGCTGCCCGAGCCGCCGCGGTGTCCGATCCACCGAAGGGAGACGCGGCTGACGCCCGGGGTCGATCAGCAGCCACGGCGACTCAGGCAACACTGGTCAGCCTCCGCGCGACGGTATGTCACCTATTCGACGATAGCGGTGTGCCGCCCAGCTTGGTCCCGCCTTCCCAGCACCCCTCTGTTCAAATGCACCGGCTATGCGGTGCTGCTCGCGCCGATCGTGGCACGCCGGCCGGGGCGGCGACGACAATGCCCGCGGCGGCGCCTGCCGCTAGCGCTCACCGATGACCACCTCGGGCCTGGGGCTCATCGGTTCTCAGCGGTGGACGTGCCCGTGGCTGCGCTTCGCGCTTACCTGACATACCCGAATCCGTCTGGTACGCAACAGTCGTCGTCCCCACCTCCCTCGCGCCGCGATGCAGGGCGGCAATAGTGCGCAGTCACGCCGAGGCCGGCAACGCGTTCAACCGCCCGGTGATTTCGGAGAGTCTCTGGTGGAGCGTTGTGAACCGTGTGCGCGACGGCTGGGCCATACGATTACTCACCCATGACGTTGTTCCCGGACACAACCCGCGTCGGCCTGACCCGCACCACCATCTGATCGGGTCCGGCATTCAACTTGCCGTAGTACTCGGCGCGCTCCTGGCCGACGTATCGGGCTGCGATGCGGGTCGTCCAGCTGAGCAGTTCCTCTGGATCGTCGTTGGTCGTGGTCCTGCCGTCGACAGCGACAAACGCATACGGGGGCCGTTCGTCATCGACGCACACCGCGACATGGCCGCTGCGCAGCACGCTGCGGCCCTTGACGGACGTCTTGCCGGTGGTGAAGACAAGGTCGTCGTGGTCCAACAGGAACCAGACCGGGACCACGTGCGGACGGCCGTCGCCGCGGGTGGTCGCGACTTTCGCGGTTCTGGTGCCCGCACCCAGGAACCGCCGGTATTCCTCATCGGTCATCTGCGACATCGTCCTTACCTTTCCTGCGGGAGTGGTTTCGGCTCCGGCTCAAAGCATTTCGAGCGACTGTGGTCGCGTCGGCGGCGGGAATGCCGCGTCGATCGTGACCAGGTCCGCCGGAAGAGCTACGGAACGCGATGCCGTCTTCATGGCACTCACCATCACAGCAGCGCGTCAAGCCGCGCTTCGCCCCGCCGGCGCAACATTGCGCCGGCGAACTGGGCCTGGTGGGTTCAACCCGACGATGGGGCCACCACCATCGTCGGCCCCGTCATGCTGCACAAGAACGGTTTGCGGTCACTACGTTTCGGGTGACTTCATCGGCAACGATCGGCCGCCGGCTGGCACTGCCAGTAGCGCGTCGCAGGTGATGGGCAGGTCGCGCACCCGCAGGCCGGTGGCGTGGTAGATCGCGTTGGTCACCGCTGCGGGCGCACCGACGATGCCGATCTCGCCCCCGCCGCGCGACCCCATCGGGTTGGAGTGCGCGTCGACGCTGTCGAGCCAGATGGCGTCGATGTCGGGGATGTCGGCGTGCGCGCTGATGTGATAAGTGGCCAGATCCTGGGTGACGACGTGGCCGAATCGGTGGTCGAGCACGCTTTCTTCGTGCAGTGCCATCGACAGACCCATGGTCATGCCGCCGATCAGCTGTGAGCGCAGCGTCGTCGGGTTGATCACCCGGCCGATCGAGAAGACACCGAGCATGCGGGACACCCGGATCTCGCCGGTGACGCGGTTGACCCGCGCCTCGGCGAACTGCGCTCCGAACGAATACATTCCGTAGTTCTGGGCCTCCTCGTTCTTCGGCGCCTCGACCGTGGTGCTGGCGCCGACGGCCGGCTGTTCGCCGTGTTCCCGCCGAAATCGCTGCGCGGCGGCGACGACGGCGCCACCCCACGAGCTGATGCCCGCCGAGTCACCGGCCACCGAAGCGTTCGGGAATGCCGTGTCCCCGATCTGCAGCTCGATAGCTGTCGTCTCGCAGCCGAGCGCGTCGGCGGCGATCTGGGTCAGCGCGGTCCAGGTTCCGGTGCCGATGTCCACCGCCCCGATCTGCACCGCGTAGCGGTCAGGTGCGACGGTCTCGATACGGGCTGCGTTACCGGGCACAGTTTTTGCCGGATATACCGCCGAGGCGACGCCGGCGCCGACCAACCATTCGCCGTCGCTGCGGATTCCGGGTGTGGGATCGCGCGATACCCAGCCGAAGCGCTCGGCGCCGGTGTGAAGGCATTCGACGAGACGGCGGTCCGACCACGGGTGGCCGGTCTCGGGGTCGACATCGGGCTCGTTGCGGCTGCGCAGCTCGATGGGGTCGATGCCGCAGGCGACGGCGAGCTCGTCCATCGCGACCTCGAGGGCGTACATGCCGGGGCACACGCCGGGTGCCCGCATCCAGAATGGGACGGCCACGTCGAGCGGCACGAGCCGATGTGAGGTCTTGCGGTTGGGGCCGGCATACATCATCCGCGTCGCCGTCGCGGTCTGCTCGGCGTATTCCTTGACCCGCGAACTCTGTTCGACGACGTCGTGGCTGACTGCGGTCAGCATTCCGTCACGCTGGGCACCGAGGCGGATGTGCTGGATGGTCGGGGTTCGGTAGCCGACGAACGCGAACATCTGCTGGCGGGTGACGGCCAACTTCACCGGTCGCCCTTCGGCGCGTTGTGCGGCCATGACGGCGAGGACGTTGTGCGAATGCGGTGCGCCCTTCGATCCGAAGCCGCCACCGACGTTCTTCGCGACGACACGCACCTGCTCCTGGCCGAGGCCGAACGTCGTCGCGATCTGCTTCCGGCAGGCGTGCACACCCTGAGTGGAGTCGTACAGCGTCAGCTGTGGCCGGTCGCCGTCGGTATCCCAAATCGCGATGCTGGCATGGGGTTCCATCGGGTTGTTGTGCTCGAGCGGCGTGGTGTACGTCTGATCGACCGTGACCGGCGCGTCGCGCAGCGCGGCCTCGATATCGCCGTCGGAGGTGTCGGTAGGGAACGACTTGACCTTCTCGGGCGCGTACAACTCCGGGTGGTCGGAGCGCAGTTCGGTGTCGTGAGCATCGGCGTCGTAGCGCACCCGCACCAGACTGGCAGCGTGGCGGGCGTTTTCAGCACTTTCGGCGATGACGCCGCCGATGATCTGGCCGTGGTAGTGCACCTGGTCGTCCTGCAGGATGGTCAGGTCGCCGTCAGAGGTATCAGCCAGACGAGGCGCGTCGAACACGGTCAGCACGGCCGTGACACCGTCTACGGCGTCGGCCTCGGTGGTGTCCATCGCCGTGATGCGTCCTCTGGCGATCGTGGCCTGCACAGGGTGCAGGTACAGCGGGTCTTTCACGCGGTACTCGAACGCGTACGGGGCGGTGCCGGTGACCTTGGCCCGCCCGTCGAGCCGGGTCAGCGCGGTGCCGATGGCGCGAGGCTCAATGCCGGTCACTGCTGCCTTCCTTCCGCGAGGGCGGTCAACGTGGCCACCAACCTGCGCCAGGCCAGATCGGCCTTGCACTCGTTGCCGGACAACGGTTCTGCACGTTCCAGCTCGGCATCCGCGCCGTGACGGAAAGGCTCCTCGGTGGCAGGGGCGCCGACGAGGGCGGCAGCGGTGACGATGTGCGCGCCGTCGTGGCAGACCGCCAAGGCGAGGCAGGTGGTGGCGCGGCGGCCGTCGAGCAAGACGGTGCAGGTTCCGCACCGGCCGTGGTCGCAGCCCTTATTAGGGGTGGTCACACCGAGGTACTCGCGCAACAGGTCGAGCATGGTGACACGGTTGTCGACGCGGGCCGAACGCTCGACGCCGTCGACGTGCACGGTGATGTGGGCTGACCCCATCGGCCGTGCCTACCCGCGCGCCGCGCTCTCAAACCACGGCGTTCTCGATTGGGTTCAGCCGAAGACGTTCACCGCGGTCGGATCGATTCCGGACGGTGGAGTCACGCGCGACGGCTCACCTGGGTGGACGGCTTGACGTCGAACGAGCAGCGGGTAGCAGGTGTATTAGCAAGTCGGGCCATGGGATTCGCTTTCGATCATCCTGTGAGGACCAGTATGGGGTGGTGGATTCGCCCGCTGGGCCCAGGAGCGGGACGTCCTGGATGCCGCCTGACCCAGTGTGGCGGCGGATTGAGTTTCATCAGCTAACAACTTGTGAAACACGCGAAGTGGTCTGTTAAACATCGTTGCAACTCGACCGCTGTCGAGATGCAGCGAAGATCCAACGCATCGACACAAGTAGCGTTGCGCACCGACACTTCTGAGGGGAATCGGCTAAGAAGGGGTCTGCTGGTTTGCCCGCCCAGAAAACGACGCCTTGGAGCTGAAGTCGCGCCGCGGCTGGCGTCATGGAACAAAGCCGACCATCCCAGACCAAGTTCGACTCCGGGCCTACCTGGACGACACCGAGGCGTTGGTAGCCACCTCACGGATCGACGGCCGCCCTGCGCTGCGCCTCGACGTCGGACTGCCCAGTTCGCGAGACCTCCTCGTCGCCGGAGACCTCGACAACTACGCGTATCCGCTCGCCTACCGACGTCGCGATCCCAAACCCCCGACTTCGGCTCTCGGCGCCACCTCGTAGAGGTCAAAGATCGTGACTCCGGTGAAGCCGATTCGTCAATGATCGTGATGACAGCGGTTGCCCAGGAATCCAGGTGACCGGTGGTGCATTGATCAAGCTATCGCTGAAGAAACCCCCGTCAGCAGCAGATGCGCAATCTTAGATCCCGCTGGTCGATCGACGACGCCTCCTCGCCGCAACCAACCTTCCGATTATTGTCACCGGTTCAGGGTCTAGTGGTGGCGAAGCTTACGGCAGCCATGCCCAGCCACCGTAGCCGGTTGGCCTGCACCACATCGGTCCTGATGTTGTGTTGGCCTGACTACCGGGCACCATGCATGGATTCCCGGGCGGAATATCCAGTGGGGGAAGCACATTCGGGATTACGCCCGGTGTCCGCGACCATTGGTAGCCGTCGGTGTACTGCAGTCGCGAACAGTAGTACAAGGTGCCGTCTGGGCCAATGCCGGTTGTGTCCTTGGGGTTCCCCAGAAAAAGTGGACGCGGTTAGCTTGCTTCCAGGGTGACACTCATGGTGCGTTCGTAGCTAATTGGTGAGCGCTGACCGATCGCCGAGTGCCTACGTTGATGATTGTAGAATCGCAT
>NZ_JBQQCF010000020.1:0-102169 GCF_052245755.1 Mycobacterium sp. 4D054 | reverse complement strand
CCGGAAGTGCCTTTCTGACCTGGACTGATTAGTGCGTAGAGAACACCAATCTTCCCAGTTCAAAGGGCACTTTCCTCATTCCGACACCCTGCGACCAGCCGATACATCGGTGGATCGAGGCTAAGGCCGAATGGACTACGAAGATGGTTCAATTCAGGCATGAGTTCGTGGGCCAATCGTGGCAGTCGGGATCTCCACCTGGACCTGCGCGAGGCCCTGGTCCCCGGAGCCCGAGGCGCCAGGGATGCGCTCACCACCGCCCTGCGCGACGCGGCCCGCTCGGGCCGATTGGCACCGGCCACGAGGCTGCCGCCGTCGCGGGCTTTGGCCGCCGACCTGGGCCTGTCGCGCAACACCGTCGCCGAGGCCTACGCCGACCTGGTCGCCGAGGGGTGGCTGGCCTCACGCCAGGGGGCGGGGACGTGGGTCATCGACCACCCCCACACCCACACCCACACCCCCGCGGCGCCGCCGACCCGGCCCCGCGGCGCACCGGTGGCCCCGACGCACAACCTGATGCCCGGTTCGCCTGACGTCGCGCAGTTTCCCCGCAGCCAGTGGCTGGCCAGCACGCGCCGGGCGCTGACCGCCGCCCCGTCCGAGGCCCTACGCATGGGAGACCCGCGCGGCAGGCCCGAATTACGTTCGGCGCTGGCCGAATACCTCACCCGTGCCCGCGGGGTGCGCACCACCGCGGAGTCCATCGTGATCTGCGCGGGCGTCCGCCACGGTGTGGAACTGCTGGTCCGCGTGCTGGGCGGCCCGCTCGCGGTCGAGGGCTACGGCCTGCACCTGTTCCGGGACGCCATCGAGGCCGCCGGCGCCGCCACGGTCCCCATCGGCGTCGACGAAAAGGGCGCTGTTGTGGGGGAACTCGACACTCTCAGGGTCCCCGCGGTGCTGCTGACCCCCGCCCACCACAATCCGCTGGGAATGTCGCTGCACGCCACCCGGCGCACCTCCGTCGTCGAATGGGCACAGCGCACAGGGGGATTCGTCCTCGACGACGACTACGACGGCGAGTTCCGCTACGACCGGCAGCCCGTCGGAGCGCTGCAGGCGTTGCGCCCCGACCGGGTGGCTTACCTCGGGTCGACGAGCAAAAGCCTGTCCCAGGCCCTGCGGCTGGGATGGATGGCGTTGCCCGACGGACTCGTCGACGCCACGGTGGCCGCCGGGGGCGGCCAGCAGTTCTACGTCGACGCGATCAACCAGCTGACCCTCGCCGACTTCATCGCGCGGGGCTGCTACGACCGGCACATCCGGCGCATGCGGATGCGCTACCGGCGCCGCCGTGACGCGCTGGTCTCGGCTCTGGCACCGTTGCACGTCGAGGTCGGCGGACTGGCCGCCGGAGTGAATCTGCTCGTGACGCTGCCCGACGGCGCCGAGCCGGAAGTTCTCCGCCGCGCCGGTGATGCGGGTATCGCGGTGTCGGGGCTGTCGCTCATGCGCCATCCGCTGGCCGGGCCCGGGTTGCGGGAACGCGACGGGTTGGTCGTCGGCTTCGCCGCCCCGGCCGACCATGCGTTTCCGGCGGCGGTCGAGGCGCTGTGCGAGGTGCTGCGCGCCGCCGGGCTGTAGCCCGCACGCGCCGAGATTGCGCGCAGCGCGGAAACTCCGGGAGAACGGCCGCGTGGAATGCGAGTTCGCCGGGTGGTCGTAAGCTGCCCGGGTGGCCGAGCCCCCGATGTCACCTCAGCTGAGCCTGAAGACGCAGATCTGGCGATTTCTCGTGACCGGCGGGTTGTCGGCGGTCGTGGACTTCGGCCTGTACGTGGCGCTGCTGGCCGCCGGGCTGCACGTGAACATCGCCAAGACCCTCAGTTTCATCGCAGGCACCACCACCGCGTACCTGATCAACCGGCGCTGGACGTTCCAGGCGCCGCCCAGCAAGGCTCGGTTCATCGCGGTGTGCGTGCTCTACGCCCTCACCTACGCCGTGCAGGTCGGCATCAACTACGTCTTCTACATGGAGTTCGAGGATCAGCCCTGGCGGGTTCCGGTCGCGTTCGTCATCGCCCAGGGCACGGCGACGGTGATCAACTTCATCGTGCAGCGCGCCGTGATCTTCCGGTTGGCAGGGGCCTAGCGACCGGGGAAACCCTCGCGCTGCGCGGACCATCGCGGCCGTCGCGGTACCCTCTGTGACGATGTTGAGCACGGAGTTTCCGACCACCGCCAAGCGGTTGACCGGCTGGGGCCGCACCGCCCCGTCGGTGGCCCAGGTGCTGTCGACACCGGATCCCGAGGTGATCGCCAAGGCCGTCGCGCGCGCCGCCGAGCACCCCGGCAGGGGCGTGCTGGCCCGCGGGCTGGGCCGGTCCTACGGCGACAACGCCCAGAACGGCGGCGGGCTCGTCATCGACATGAACGCGCTCAACCGGATCCACTCCATGGATGCCGACAGCCACCTCGTCGACGTGGACGCCGGGGTGAACCTCGACCAGTTGATGCGCGCCGCGCTGCCGCTCGGGCTGTGGGTGCCGGTGCTGCCCGGCACCCGGCAGGTCACCGTCGGCGGCGCCATCGCCTGCGACATCCACGGCAAGAACCACCACAGCGCCGGCAGCTTCGGCAACCACGTGCGCTCGATGGACCTGCTGACCGCCGACGGTCAGGTCCGCACCGTGACCCCGGACGGGCCGCACGCCGATGTGTTCTGGGCCACGGTCGGCGGCAACGGGCTGACCGGAATCATCCTGCGCGCCACCATCGCGATGACGCCCACCGAGACGGCCTACTTCATCGCCGACGGCGACGTCACCCACAGCCTCGACGAGACCATCGCGTTCCACAGCGACGGCACCGAGGCCAACTACACCTACTCCAGCGCATGGTTCGACGCGATCAGCCCGCCGCCGAAGCTGGGCCGCGCCGCGATCTCGCGCGGATCCCTGGCCACCCTCGACCAGCTGCCGAAAAAACTGCAGAAGAACCCGCTGAAGTTCGATGCGCCGCAACTGCTGACGCTTCCCGACCTGTTTCCCAACGGGCTGGCCAACAAGTACACGTTCGTGCCGATCGGTGAACTCTGGTACCGCAAGTCGGGCACCTACCGGGGCAAGGTGCAGAACCTGACGCAGTTCTACCACCCGCTCGACATGTTCGGAGAGTGGAACCGGGCTTACGGCCCTTCGGGTTTCGCGCAGTACCAGTTCGTGGTACCCACCGACGCCGTCGAGGAGTTCAAGGCGATCCTGGTAGACATCCAGCGCTCCGGGTTCCACTCGTTCCTCAACGTGTTCAAGCTCTTCGGCCCGGGAAACCAAGCGCCGCTGAGTTTCCCGATTCCCGGCTGGAACGTGTGCGTCGACTTCCCGATCACCGCCGGCCTCAACGAGTTCCTCAACGGGCTCGACCGGCGGGTGCTCGAGTTCGGCGGCCGGCTCTATACCGCCAAGGACTCTCGCACCACCGCCGAGATTTTCCACGCCATGTATCCCCGCATCGACGAGTGGATCGCCTTGCGCCGCAAGGTCGATCCCGACGGGGTGTTCGCCTCCGACATGGCCCGACGACTGGAGCTCCTCTAGATGGTTTTCGATGCGACCGGCAACCCGCAGACGATCCTGCTTCTGGGTGGCACGTCCGAGATCGCCCTGGCGATCGGCGAGCGGTATCTGCGCAACGCCCCGGCGCGGGTGATCCTGGCCGACCTGCCCGGCCACCCGCGCAGGGACGTCGCCATCGCAGCGCTGCGGGCCGCGGGTGCCAGGGCCGTCGACTGGATCGACTTCGACGCGCTGGACACCGACAGCCACCCCGCGGTGATCGACGCCGCCTTCGCCGACGGTGATGTCGATGTCGCCGTCGTCGCGTTCGGCCTGCTCGGTGACGCCGAGGAGCTCTGGCAGAACCAGCGCAAGGCCGTGCAGATCGCCGGGATCAACTACACCGCCGCGGTATCGGTCGGGGTGCTGCTCGGCGAGAAGATGCGCGCACAGGGGTCCGGACGCATCATCGCGATGAGCTCGGCGGCCGGGGAACGCGTCCGCCGCTCCAACTTCGTGTACGGCTCCACCAAGGCCGGCCTGGACGGGTTCTACCTCGGTCTCGGAGAGGCGTTGCGCGAGTACGGAGTCCGCGTCCTGGTGATCCGGCCTGGGCAGGTGCGCACGACGACGACGATCGAGCACTGGAAGGCCACCGGCGCCAAGGAGGCCCCCTTCACCGTCGACAAGGAGGACGTGGCCGAGCTGGCGGTCACGGCGTCGAACAGGGGCAAGGATCTGATCTGGGCGCCCGGGGTGTTCCGCTACGTGATGATGGTGCTGCGCCACATCCCGCGCCCGGTCTTCCGCAAGCTTCCCCTCTGATCCGGTGGCCAGGAGCGAAGCGACCCCGGATACGAACGCAGGTGTCCTCTCGGCCGCGCCGATGAGAACGGCCGCCCAGATGGTGATCGCCACCGGCGTCGCCGTCGTGGTCGCGGTCGTCAGTCTGGTCGCCATCGCGCGTGTCGAATGGCCCGCCTACAACTCGTCGAACCAGCTGCACGCGCTCACCACCGTCGGGCAGGTCGGCTGCCTGGTCGGCCTGTTCGCCGCCGGGCTGCTGTGGCGCCGCGGCCGGCACACCGTGGCCCGGCTCGCCGCGGTGGTGTTCCTAGCCGCGTTCTCGGTGGTGACCTTGGCCATGCCACTGGGCGCCACCAGGCTGTACCTGTTCGGCATCAGCGTCGACCAGCAGTTCCGCACCGAGTATCTGACCCGCTTCGCCGACCAGGCGGCACTGAACGACATGACCTACATCGGGCTGCCGCCGTTTTACCCGCCCGGCTGGTTCTGGCTCGGCGGCCGGCTGGCGGCGCTGACCGGGACGCCGGCGTGGGAGATGTTCAAACCTTGGTCGATCATCTCGATCACCGTCGCGATCGTGCTCGCGCTGGTGCTGTGGGCGGCGATGGTGCGGTTCGAGTACGCGCTCGTCGTCTCCACCGCGACGGCCGCGGCGGCACTGGCCTATTCACCGGCCGAGCCCTACGCCGCGATCGTCGCTGTTCTGCTGCCACCGGTGTTCGTGCTGGCCTGGTCCGGCCTGAGAGGCCGGACACGCAACGGGGGTTGGGCCGCCGTCGTCGGAACCGGAATCTTCCTGGGCGTGACCGGGCTGTTCTACACGCTGCTGCTGGCCTACGCGGCGTTCACGCTGACGGTGATGGCGGTGCTGTTGGCCGTCACTCGCCGGCACTGGGATCCGCTGCTACGACTGCTCGTGATCGCGGTGATCTCCGGTCTGATCGCGCTCATCGGCTGGGGCCCCTACCTTCTGGCGGCCGCCCGCGGCACCCCGGCCGAGACCGGCACCGCGCAGCACTACCTGCCCAAGGACGGCGCCGAGCTGTCCTTCCCGATGCTGCAGTTCACCCTGCTGGGTGCGCTGTGCCTGCTCGGCACGGTGTGGCTGGTGATCCGCGCGCGGACCTCGACTCGGGGAGGTGCGCTGGCCATCGCCGTGCTGACCGTCTACGCCTGGTCTCTGCTGTCGATGCTGACCACCCTGCTGGGCACCACGCTGCTGTCGTTCCGGCTGCAGCCGGCACTGACGATCCTGCTGGCCGCCGCCGGGGCGTTCGGGTTCCTGGAGATGACCCGCGCCGCGGCGGCCCGAGTCCGGCCGGGCAACGCGCCCAGGGTGGTGGCCGTCGCCACCGCCGTCGGCGCCCTCGGCGCGGTGACGTTCAGCCAGGACATCCCCGACGTGCTGCGCCCTGACATCGTCGTCGCCTACACCGACACCGACGGCTACGGCGAGCGTGCCGATCGCCGTCCGCCCGGCGCCGAGCAGTACTACCGGGAGGTCGACGCCCGCATCCTGGAGGTGACCGGCAGGCCCCGCAACGAGACCGTGGTGCTGACCGCCGACTACAGCTTCCTGTCCTACTACCCCTACTACGGCTTCCAGGCGTTGACGTCGCACTACGCCAACCCGCTGGCGCAGTTCGACCAGCGCGCCGGCGCGATCGAGGGCTGGAGAATGCTGACCGACGCCGACCAGTTCGTCGACGCGCTCGACAGCATGCCGTGGGAACCGCCGTCGGTGTTTCTGATGCGCCGCGGCGCCAACGACACCTACACGCTGCGGCTGGCCGAGGACGTCTACCCCAACCAGCCGAACGTGCGGCGCTATCACGTCGCCCTCGACGACGCGCTGTTCGACGATCCGCGCTTCGACGTGTCCACCGTCGGGCCGTTTGTGCTGGCCATCCGCAAGCCCTCTACGATCTAGCCCCGTGGTGCCACAGCCAGTTCGGTCGGCAGAGCCGACGCAGCAGGCGCCGGTACGTAACCACCGCACCGCGCGCCTCGTTGCGATCGTGGCGGGCCTGCTGGGCACGCTGCTCGCCGTCGTCACCCCGCTGCTTCCGGTCAACCAGACCATCGCGCAGCTCAACTGGCCGCAGAACGGCGTGGTGCAGAGCGTCAACGCCCCGCTGATCGGCTACGTCGCCACCGACTTGGAGATCACCGTCCCGTGCAGCGCCGCGGCGGGGCTGGACCGACCCGGCCGCAACGTGCTGCTGTCCACGGTTCCCAAGCAGGCGCCCAACGCCGTTGACCGCGGTCTGCTCATCGAGCGCGTCAACAACGACCTCCTCGTCATCGTCCGCAACACGCCCGTGGTCAGCGCGCCGTTGGACCAGGTGCTCAGCCCAGACTGTCAGGAGCTGCGTTTCACCGCGCACGCCGACAAGGTCACCGGGGAGTTCGTAGGCCTGCAGGCCGAACCCGACCCGGCCGCCCCGGCCGAGCCCGCCCAACCACTGCGCGGCGAGCGCGGCGGCTATGACTTCCGTCCGCAGATCGTCGGCGTGTTCACCGACCTGTCCGGTCCCGCCCCGCCCGGCCTGCAGTTCTCCGCGACCGTCGACACCCGCTACAGCACCTCACCGACGCTGCTGAAGCTGCTCGCGATGATCATCGGGGTGGCGATGACCGTGGTGTCCCTGGGCGCGTTGCACGTGCTCGACAGCGCCGACGGCCGCAGGCACAAGCGGTTCCTGCCGCCGCGCTGGTGGTCGATGTCCCCGCTGGACGGGTTGGTCGCGGCCGTGTTGGTGTGGTGGCATTTCGTCGGCGCCAACACCGCCGACGACGGCTACATCCTGACGATGGCCCGCGTCTCAGAGGACGCCGGCTACATGGCCAACTACTACCGGTGGTTCGGCACCCCCGAGGCGCCGTTCGGCTGGTACTACGACCTGCTCGCGCTGTGGGCGCATGTGTCCACCGCCAGCGTGTGGATGCGGTTGCCGACCCTGCTGATCGCGCTGGCGTGCTGGTGGGTGATCAGCCGTGAGGTCATCCCCCGACTCGGTTCGGCGGCCAAGCACAGCCGCGCCGCCGCGTGGACGGCCGCAGGCCTGTTCCTGGCGTTCTGGCTGCCGCTGAACAACGGCCTGCGCCCGGAGCCGATCATCGCGCTCGGGATTCTGCTGACCTGGTGCTCGGTCGAGCGGGGCGTGGCGACCAGCCGACTGCTGCCGGTGGCCGTCGCGATCATCATCGGCGCGCTGACCCTGTTCTCCGGCCCCACCGGCATCGCCGCGGTCGGCGCGCTTCTGGTCGCCATCGGTCCGCTGAAAACCATTGTGGCCGCGCATGTCTCGCGCTTCGGCTACTGGGCGCTGCTGGCCCCGATCGCGGCGGCCGGCTCGGTCACGATCTTCTTGATCTTCCGTGACCAGACCCTGGCCTCCGAACTTCAGGCCAGCAGCTTCAAGTCGGCTGTCGGCCCGAGCCTGGCCTGGTTCGACGAGCACATCCGCTACTCGCGGTTGTTCACCACCAGCCCCGACGGCTCGGTGGCGCGCCGCTTCGCGGTGCTCACGCTGCTGCTGGCGCTGGTGGTCGCCGTCGCGATGACGTTGCGCAAGGGCCGGATCCCGGGCACCGCGGCCGGGCCGAGCCGTCGCATCATCGGCATCACCGTGATCTCGTTCCTGGCCATGATGTTCACTCCCACCAAGTGGACCCACCACTTCGGGGTGTTCGCCGGGCTGGCCGGTTCGCTCGGAGCGCTGGCCGCGGTGGCGATCTCGGCCGCCGCGATGCGCTCGCCGCGCAACCGCGCGATCTTCACCGCCGCGGTGCTGTTCCTGACCGCACTGTCGTTCGCGACCGTCAACGGCTGGTGGTACGTCTCCAACTTCGGGGTGCCCTGGTCGAATGCGTTCCCGGAGTGGAAGTTCGGCTTCACCACGATTCTGCTGGGGCTGTCCGTGCTGGCACTGCTGGTCGCTGCCTGGCTGCACTTCTCGGGTCGCGACGTGCCACCTTCCGGCGCAACCCCGCCGCGCTGGAAGCGAATCGCCCAGGCGCCGTTGGCGATCGCCACCTGGGCGCTGGTCACCTTCGAGGTGATCTCTCTGACGGTGGCGATGCTGGGCCAGTACCCGGCGTGGACCGTGGGCCGATCCAACCTGCAGGCGCTGACAGGCAAGACCTGCGGCATGGCCGAGGACGTCCTGGTCGAAGAGGACGTCAACACCGGTTTGCTCGCGCCCATCGGCGTCCCGGTCGGCGACGCACTCGGCGAGGTGACCTCGGAGGGCTTCAGCCCCAACGGTGTTCCATCCGACCTGTCCGCCGACCCGGTCATGGAACAGCCCGGGGCGACCAACTTCGCCGACACCGACAACACCAGCGGCGACACCGGCAGCGAAGCCGGCACCGAGGGCGGCACCACCGCCGCCGCAGGCGTCAACGGCTCGCGCGCCCGGCTGCCGTTCGGTCTCGACCCCGCCCGCACCCCGGTGCTCGGCAGCTGGCGCAGCGGCACGCAGCAGCCCGCGTTCCTGCGCTCGGCCTGGTACCAGCTGCCGACCGGTTGGAGCGACCGGGACCGCTCCGACTCGCTGCTGGTGGTGGCCGCCGCGGGACGCTTTGACTCCGGCGAGGTCGTGGTGCAGTGGGCCGGCCCGGACGGCGAGCCCGGTGGCAGCATCGAGTTCGGCGACGTCGGGGCCGCCCCGGCTTGGCGCAACCTGCGCGCGCCACTGTCGGCGATCCCGGCCGAGGCCACCCAGATCCGGTTGGTGGCCAGTGACGACGACCTCAGCCCCGAGCACTGGATCGCGATCACCCCGCCGCGTATCCCCCAGCTGCGCACCCTGCAGGACGTGGTCGGCTCAAGCGACCCGGTGATGCTCGACTGGCTGGTGGGCCTGGCGTTCCCGTGCCAGCGCCCGTTCGGGCACCGCAACGGCGTCATCGAGGTCCCGAAGTGGCGGATCCTGCCCGACCGGTTCGGCGCCGAGGCCAACTCGCCGGTGATGGACTACCTCGGCGGTGGCCCGCTAGGCATCATCGAGCTGCTGGTGCGCCCGGTGACGGTCCCGACCTATCTGAAGTACGACTGGTTCCGCGACTGGGGCGCGCTGCAGCGACTGCTGCCTTTCTACCCGGACGCCGAGCCGGCCCGGCTTGACCTCGGGACAACCGAGCGCAGCGGGCTGTGGAGCCCGGCGCCGCTGCGTTTGAGCTGACGACTCGGCCGCCCCCCGGGCACGCCGACGTTCCGTGCACAAGAACTTCGCTACCATCGAGCCTCGTGCCTGCCCCGTCCGCCCGCGTCGTCGCCGTTCTTACGGGGCTTCTCGGAATGCTCCTGTGCGGGCTCACTCCGCTGCTGCCGGTGCAGCAGTCCACGGCGACGATCCTGTGGCCGCAGGCCGTCGACGCGGACGGCTTCGTCCGCGACGTCACCGCGCCCCTGGTGTCCGGCGCGCCGCGCGCACTGGAGGTCACCATCCCGTGCGCGGCGGTCGCGACCCTGCCCGAGGACGACGGCGTGGTGTTCTCCACGAACCCCGCCGGCGGCATCGACGCCGGCCGCAACGGGCTGTTCGTGCGCGCCAATCCCGACGTCGTCTACGTCGCCTTCCGCGACACCGTCGCCGCGGTCGCCCCGCGTGAGGCGGTGGACTCCGGCGCCTGCAGCGAGCTGCGCATCTGGGCGGACGTGGGTGCCGTCGGCGCCGATTTCGTCGGGATCCCGGGTGCGACGGGCACCCTGGCGCCGGACAAGCGACCCCAGGTCTCCGGCGTGTTCACCGACCTGGAAACGGGCCCGGATTCCGGCATCCGTGCCCGCATCGACGTCGACACCCGCTTCATCAGCACCCCGACGACTCTCAAGCTCGCCGTGATGGTGCTCGGGGTGCTGTGCGTGATCGCGTCGATCGTCGCGCTCGCGGTGCTGGACCGGACGTCGGGCCGGCGGATCCCGCGCGGGCTCGGCCGGCGCCGCCGCGCCGGGCTGTGGACCTGGCTCACCGACGCGGCCGTGATCGGCAGCCTGCTGATCTGGCACGTCGTGGGCGCACTGTCCTCCGATGACGGCTACAACACCACCATCGCCCGGGTGTCCGGGGAGGCCGGCTACATCACCAACTACTACCGGTACTTCGGCGCCTCGGAAGCCCCGTTCGACTGGTACCAGAGCGTGCTGGCCCAGCTGGCGTCGATCAGCACCGCCGGCGTGTGGTTACGGCTGCCGGCCACCGCCGCGGCGATCGGCACCTGGCTGATCGTCAGCCGCTGCGTGCTGCCGCGGCTCGGCCACCGGCTGGCCGCCAATCGGGTGGCGGTGCTCACCGCCGGCGCGGTGTTCCTGGCCGCGTGGCTGCCGTTCAACAACGGGTTGCGTCCCGAGCCGCTGATCGCGTTCGGCGTGGTCGCGATCTGGATGCTGACCGAGACGACGCTGGCGACGCGCCGGCTGTGGCCCTACGCGCTGGCGATCGTGGTCGCGGTGTTCTCGGTGACACTGGCCCCGCAAGGCCTGGTCGCGCTCGCGCCGCTGCTGGTCGGGGCCCGCGGGGTCACGCGCATCGTCGCCGCCCGACGCCCGGTCGACGGTCTGGCGGCCCAGCTGGCGCCGCTGGCCGGCGCTGCCTCGCTGATCTTCGTCGTCGTGTTCCGGGATCAGACCCTGGCCACCGTCGCCGAATCGGTGCGCATCAAGTACGTCGTCGGTCCCACACTGCCCTGGTACCAGGAGTTTCTGCGCTACTACTTCCTCACCGTCGAGGAAAGCGTCGACGGGTCGCTGACGCGCCGCTTCTCGGTACTGATCCTGCTGCTGTGCGTGGTCGGCCTGTTCGTGGTGCTGCTGCGGCGCGGCAGCCTGCCCGGCGCGGTCAACGCCCCGGTGTGGCGGCTGACCGGCACCACCGCGATCGGCCTGCTGCTGCTGACGCTGACGCCGACGAAGTGGGCGGTGCAGTTCGGTGTGTTCGCCGGTCTGGCCGGCGCGCTCGGCGCGGTCACCGCGTTCGCGTTGGCCCGGGTCGGCCTGCACAGCCGCCGCAATCTGGCGCTGTACGTGACCGCGCTGCTGTTCGTGCTGGCATGGGCGACCTCCGGGATCAACGGCTGGTTCTATGTCGGCAACTACGGGGTGCCGTGGTTCGACAAGCAGCCGGTGATCGTCGGCTACCCGGTGACGACGATCTTTCTGGTGCTGGCCATCGCCGGCGGACTGCTGGCGGCCTGGCTGCACTTCCGGATCGACTACGCCGGGCACACCCAGGTCGCCGACACCGGCCGCAACCGGGCGCTGGCGTCGTCGCCGCTGCTGGTGGTCGCGGTGATCATGGTGATCCTCGAATTGGGCTCGATGGTCAAGGCCACCGTGGGCCGCTATCCCGTCTACACCACCGGAGCGGCCAACATCTCGGCGTTGCGGTCGGGCCTGAGCGACGCCTCCTGCGCCATGGCCGACGACGTCCTGGTCGAGGCCGACACGAACGCGGGCATGCTCGAGCCGGTGCCGGGCCAGCGGTTCGGCGAGTACGGCCCGCTCGGCGGCGAGGACCCGGTGGCCTTCACCCCCAACGGCGTCAGCGACACTCTCGAGCCGGCCGAACCTGTCGCGGCCAACCCCGGCACGGTCAACTCGGACGGTCCCGTCGACAAACCCAACATCGGGGTGGGCTACGCGGCCGGCACCGGAGGCGGCTACGGGCCCGAGGGCGTCAACGGATCCCGGGTGTTCCTGCCGTTCGGGCTCGACCCGGCCACCACCCCGGTCATGGGCAGTTTCGCCGAGCCCGGCTCAGATCAGGCCGGGGTGGCGGCGAAGGCCACCTCGGCGTGGTACCAGCTGCCGCCCCGTACGCCGGACCGGCCGCTGGTGAGCGTCGCCGCGGCGGGCGCGATCTGGTACTACAACGAGGACGGCTCGTTCAACTACGGGCAGTCGCTGAAGCTCCAGTGGGGCGTGCACCGGCCCGACGGCTCCTACCAGGAGCTCGGCGAGGTGCAGCCGATCGACATCTTCGTCCAGAAGGCGTGGCGCAACCTGCGGTTCCCGCTGGAGTGGGCGCCGCCGGAGGCCAACGTGGCCCGCATCGTCGCCGACGACCCGAACCTGTCCGAGGACCAGTGGTTCGCGTTCACCCCGCCGCGGGTGCCGGTGCTGCAGACCGCGCAGGAGTTCCTGGGCCGCGACACCCCGGTGCTGATGGACATCGCCACCGCAGCGCACTTCCCGTGCCAGCGGCCGTTCGCCGAACGCCTCGGGGTCGCCGAACTGCCCGAGTACCGGATCATGCCCAACTTCAAGCAGATCATCGTGTCGTCCAACCAGTGGCAGGCCGCGCAGGACGGCGGTCCGTTCCTGTTCATCCAGGCGCTGCTGCGCACCGAAGCCATTCCGACCTACCTGCGTGGGGACTGGTATCGGGACTGGGGTTCGCTGGAGCGCTACCTGCGGGTGGTGCCGTCCGACGAGGCGCCCGACGCCGTGATCGAGGAGGGGTCGACGCGAGTGTTCGGCTGGAACCGTGGCGGACCGATCAGGGCGCTCCCGTGAGAGAGCCTGCGAACGAACCGACGATGAAGAACGATGTGAGGATCGCCCGCTGGGTCGCGACGATCGCCGGGCTGCTCGGCTTCGTGCTGGCCGTCTCGATCCCGCTGCTGCCGGTCACCCAGACCACCGCGACGCTGAACTGGCCACAGCAGGGGCAGCTCAGTAACGTCACCGCGCCGCTGATCTCGCAGGCGCCGGTCAGCCTGACCGCGACCGTGCCGTGCGACGTCATCCGCGACATGCCCGCCGACGGCGGTCTGGTGTTCGGCACCGCGCCCGCCGAGGGCCGCGACGCGGCGCTGAACGCGATGCTGGTCAGCGTCAGTGAGTCGCGGGTCGACGTGATCGTGCGCAACGTCGTGGTCGCCAGCGTGGACCGGGACCGGGTGACGGGATCGCCGGGCTGCTCGACGATCGAGATCACCTCGAACCTGGACGGCACCTACGCCGACTTCGTCGGGCTGACCCAGGTCTCCGGTGCCGACGCGGGCCAACCCCAGCGCACCGGCTACCCCGACCCCAACCTGCGTCCGGCGATCGTGGGCGTGTTCACCGACCTGACCGGTCCGGCGCCGCCGGGCCTGTCAGTCTCGGCCACCATCGACACCCGGTTCACCACGGAGCCGACCCCCGTGAAGCTCGCCGCGATCGTGCTGGCCATCGCCTGCACCGTGCTCGCGCTGCTGGCACTGTGGCGGCTGGACCGGCTCGACGGGCGCCGCATGCACCGCCTCATCCCGACGCGCTGGCGCACCGTCACCGCCGTGGACGGCGTCGTCGTCGGCGGCTTCGCGATCTGGTACGTGATCGGCGCGAACTCGTCGGACGACGGCTACATCCTGCAGATGGCCCGCGTCGCCGAACACGCCGGCTACATGTCGAACTACTTCCGCTGGTTCGGCAGCCCGGAGGACCCGTTCGGCTGGTACTACAACCTGCTGGCGTTGATGACGCAGGTGAGCACCGCCAGCATCTGGATTCGGCTGCCGGACCTGATCTGCGCGCTGGTGTGCTGGCTGCTGCTGTCGCGTGAGGTGCTGCCGCGCCTGGGGCCGGCGGTGTCGAGCAGCCGGGCCGCGCTGTGGGCCGCCGGGCTGGTGCTGATGGCGGCCTGGATGCCGTTCAACAACGGCCTGCGCCCCGAGGGGCAGATCGCCACCGGCGCGCTGATCACCTATGTGCTGATCGAACGTGCCGTGACGTCAGGCCGGCTCACCCCGGCCGCGCTGGCCATCACCTCCGCCGCGTTCACCCTCGGCATCCAGCCCACCGGGCTGATCGCGGTGGCCGCGCTGGTCGCCGGCGGGCGCCCGATCCTGCGCATCCTGATGCGGCGCCGCCAGAGCGTCGGGCTGTGGCCGCTGCTGGCGCCGCTGCTGGCGGCCGGCACGGTGGTGCTGGCGGTGGTGTTCGCCGACCAGACACTGGCGACGGTGCTGGAAGCCACCAAGATCCGCACCGCGATCGGGCCGAGCCAGGAGTGGTACACCGAGAACCTGCGCTACTACTACCTGATCCTGCCGACCGTCGACGGCGCGATCGCGCGCCGGGTGGCCTTCCTGTTCACCGCACTGTGCCTGTTCACGTCCCTGTTCATCATGTTGCGCCGCAAGCGGGTTCCCGGTGTCGCGCGCGGACCGGCCTGGCGGTTGATGGGCGTCATCTTCGCCACCATCTTCTTCCTGATGTTCACCCCCACCAAGTGGATCCACCACTTCGGGTTGTTCGCCGCGGTGGGGGGCGCGATGGCCGCGCTGGCGACAGTGCTGGTGTCGCCGGTGGTACTGCGCTCGGCGCGCAACCGGATGGCGTTCCTGGCCGGTGTGCTGTTCATCCTGGCGCTGTGCTTCGCGTCCACCAACGGCTGGTGGTATGTGTCGAATTTCGGTGTGCCGTACAATACTTCGGTGCCGCAGCTGGGCGGGGTGACGGCCAGCACAGTGTTCTTCGTGCTGTTCGGCGTCGCGGCGCTGTGGGCGTTCTGGCTGCACGTCGGCAACAGGCAGGAGTCGCGGGTGATCGACGCGCTCACCGCGGCGCCGATCCCGATCGCCGCCGGCTTCATGGTGGTGTTCATGGTGGCCTCGCTGGCGACCGGCGTGGTACGGCAGTACCCGACCTATTCCAACGGCTGGGCCAACATCCGCGCGTTCGCCGGGGGTTGCGGACTGGCCGACGACGTGCTGGTCGAGCCGGACTCCAACGACGGCTTCCTGCAACCGATCCCGGGCCGATACGGCCCGCTGGGCCCGCTCGGCGGCACCGACCCGGCAGGCTTCTCCCCCAACGGTGTCCCGGACCGGATCATCGCCGAGGCGATCCGGCTGAACAACCCGCAGCCGGGCACCGACTACGACTGGAACCGGCCCATCGAGCTGTCCCGGCCCGGTGTCAACGGCTCCAGGGTGCCGCTGCCGTACGGTCTGGACCCGGCACGGGTTCCGGTCGCCGGCACGTATTCGACCGGGCCGCAACAGGAAAGCCGCCTCGCGTCGGCGTGGTATGCGCTTCCGCCGGCCGACGACGCGCACCCGCTGGTGGTGATCACCGCCGCCGGAACGATCTCGGGCACCAGCGTCGCGAACGCGTTCACCTCCGGTCAGACCGTCGACCTGGAATACGCCACCGCCGGGCCCGACGGGGTACCGGTGCCTGCCGGACGGGTCAGCCCGTACGACATCGGTCCGACCCCGTCGTGGCGCAATCTGCGCTACCCGCGGGCCCAGATCCCGGCCGACGCCGTCGCGGTCCGGGTCGTCGCCGAGGATCTGTCGCTGGGCCAGGGCGACTGGGTGGCGGTGACACCGCCGCGGGTGCCCGAGGTCCGCTCGGTGCAGGAGTACATCGGTTCCGAGCAACCGGTGCTGATGGACTGGGCGGTCGGGCTGGCGTTCCCGTGCCAGCAGCCGATGCTGCACGCCAACGGCGTCACCGAGATCCCCAAGTTCCGCATCTCGCCGGACTACTCCGCGAAGCTGCAGAGCACCGACACCTGGCAGGACGGCATCAACGGCGGTCTGCTCGGCATCACCGACCTGTTGCTGCGCGCGTCGGTGATGTCGACGTACCTGTCGAACGACTGGGGCCAGGACTGGGGTTCGCTGCGCCGGTTCGACACCATCGTCGACGCCGAGCCCGCCGCGATCGACCTGGGATCGTCCACGCACTCCGGATTGTGGTCGCCGGGACCGATGCGCTTCCAACCCTGACCTCGCCGAAATCGCATTCCACGCGGCGAAAGTCGCGAGAAGTCAACGTGGAATGCGATTTCGGCGGGGACGGTCAGCTGTCGTTGGCAGTCGGGTCGCTGTTCTCCTGCAGAATGTCGTCGTGGCAGTCCACCTGACTCTTGCCGGTCTGCTGCATGCACACCAGCACCGGGGTGTCTGGATTCGACTCTCCCGGACCGGCCACCGACGTCGCTGTGGGATGCGGGATCTCACCGGGATACAGCGACCAGAGCGGTGCCCCCGATGACGCCAGCCGGGCACAGTAGGCCGGCTCGCCGCCCTCGGTGACACCGGCGGCGCCGAGCGTCGCGCAGTCCGCCCCTACCACGATCACCGGCAGCGTGACACCCGACGGGGCGCTCCGCGGCGCGCCGGCCGACGTCGTGGGCCCGGCCTCGCCGCGGCCTTCCTGTCGCTCGTACTGGGCCAGGAACACCACCGCGGCAACCGCGAGCAGCACGAGCAGCAGCCCCGCACCGGCCAGCAGGTATCGCCGCCGTGAGTTCGGCGCCGCGCCGGGTCTGGCGTGGCGCGGTCCGGCCGTGGCCGCGGCGAGCATCGTCGCGTCCGGGTCGAGCGCCACCCCCGGGGCGCCCGCCGCGCTGCGGCCGGCCAGCGCGCGGGCGAAGTCCACGCAGCGATCGAACCGGTCTGCCGGCGACTTGGCCAGCGCCTTGTCGAAAGCCGTTCCGAGGGATGACAATTCGGGACGGTGCACCGAGATCGGCGGAGGCTGCGCGGTCAGGTGCGCGCTGATGACGACCGCGGGGTTGGTGTGCCGGAACGGCGGCGTCCCGGTCAGCAGTTGATATGCGGTGGCCGCCAGCGCGTACTGGTCGGCGCGGCCGTCGATGCCGGTGTCGGCGGTCAGCTGCTCGGGCGCCGAATAGGCCACCGTGCCGACGGTCATGTTCGTTCCGGTGAGGTTGCTGGCCTCACCGACGCGGCGCGCGATCCCGAAATCGGCGAGCATGATGCGTTCCCGCTCCGTCTCCGGGTCGGCGATCAGGATGTTGGCCGGTTTCACGTCACGGTGCAGCAGGCCGCGCTGGTGCGCGTAGTCGAGCGCCTCCCCGACCGCGGTGACGATCCGGATGACCAGATCGGGTGGCATCCCATCGGGATAGCGGTCGGCCAGCAGGGCGGCGGCGTCAGTCCCCTCCACGTGGTCCATCGAGATCCACAGCCGGCCGTCGAAGTCGCCGCGGTCGTGTACGGCCACGATATGCGGATGCCACAGCGTGGCCGCGATGTCGGCCTCGCGGTCAAACCGCTGCCGGTACTCGTCGTCGGTGCTCACCGATGCCGACAGCACCTTCAGCGCGTCGTGGCGCGGCAACCGCCGATGCCTGGCCAGATAAACCTCACCCATGCCGCCCGAACCCAACAGCCGCACGATCGTGTACCCCGAGATCAACTCGCCGTCGCTCAGCGGCATGCGCGGAATCCTATGTCCAATCGTGTGGCGGCGTCAGGAACGGTCACGGAAACGGGATCGGCGGCCGCGCATCCGGTCCACGAACCCGGCCAGCGTGTCGGGGTCGACGGTGGGGAGCGCGGTGGACTCCCGGATGATGGCCCGCAGGTCCACACCGTCGATGACCTTGTCGGCCAGCGCCACCACGTCGATCCGCGCGATGACCGCGTCGACGGTCTCGGCGGTGATCCGCTCCCGCACCATCTCGTCGAGGTCGAGTTCGTCGACCACCGCGGCGACGACCACCGACAGCACCGCGTGCGCCTCCTGCCGGCCCCGGGTGAACAGACCGCCCACCAGAGGCAACGCCTCACACGTCCGATACGCGGAGATCAGCAGGGATGGTGGCGCTGCAGTGTCGTCGTCCATGATCTCAGCGGGGGGCGCCGAGGTAGGGGAACTCCGGGAGCAGCTCGGTCGGCGCGCTCAGGCCGGTGAAGCCCTTCTGCCCGTTGGTCAGAAATCTCGACCGGTAGTCGGCGACGTCGTCGGTGAGCCTGCGCCCGTTCGGGTACCCGGGCGGGTCCGACGGCTTGTAGGTCAGCACGTCGGGCAGCGTCCCCTCGGCCTCGATCGCGCTGATCGCGTCGTCACGGCTGTAGCCGCCGGTGTCGGCCATCAACTCGATCAGATGGCCCATCCAGCGCGCCCGGTCCTGGTTCGGCTCTCCCGCGCTGTACTCGGCGAGCTCGTCGTCGGCGGCGAAGAAGCCGCTCACCCACGGATGCGCGACCCGGTCGGCGTGCACCCAGCCGTCGTCCCCCAGCACGCTGCAGCGGGCCCAGATCCGCACATCGGGTTCGGCACCCAGATAGGCCGTCGGCAGTTCCACCGCCATCACGATCACATTGGTGTCGGCGAACCACGCGTCGCCGCGGACACCCGCGAAGAACGAGTAGGACCCCGACTGCCACATGTGTGGGGTCTCGTCGAACGACACCTCCACGTCGCCGAAGATCCGCGACCCGGCCGCCGCGTCCACTCGGGCGTCCGCCTGCAACGCCAGATACACGTCCACCCACTGACGTTGACCGGACGGGCCCGCGGAAGGCTCGCTGAAGACGAAGTTGAACGCGATGTCGTTGCGCAGATCGCCGTCGTTGTCGATGGCGATGCGGTAGACGGCGCCGGGATGCATCGTGTCCGCGTCCGGGTTCGCGGTCAGGATCAGCGCGGTGCGCGAAGGATCCTTCGGCGACGGAAACACGAACAGATCGCACAGGTCCAGCCGGGCATCGCCGAGCGGCGCGCCCCTCCTGAGCCCGGTGAAGTCAGTCGACACGGCAATACTCCTCGCGCAAGCGCTCGTCGGTGGCTCCATCCAACAGCACCCGCCGGTCTAGATCGGCGTCAGGCCATGCTTGCGCTGCACACGGTTGATCTGCTTGTCACGCAGCAGATGCATGCACTTGCGCAGCAGCAGGCGGGTCTCGTGGGGCTCGATGACGCCGTCGATGAAGCCGCGCTCGGCCGCGATCCACGGCGTGGCCAGGCTGGTGTTGTAGCCCTCGATGAAATCGGCCCGGATCTTCTGCACCTCGGGTGCGGTCGGATCGGGGAATCGCTTGACCAGCAGCTGGGCCGCGCCCTCGGCGCCGATCACCGCGATGCGGGCGGTCGGCCAGGCGAAGTTGAAGTCCGAGGTCAGCTGCTTGGAGCCCATCACCGCGTACGCCCCGCCGTAGGACTTGCGGATCGTGATCGTGACCTTCGGGACATCGGCCTCCACCACCGCGTTCAGGAAGCGCCCGCCCCGCTTGATGATGCCGCCCTTCTCCTGCGCCACACCGGGCAGGAATCCTGGCGTGTCGACCACGAAGACCAGCGGGGTGTTGAACGAGTCGCAGAACCGCACGAACCGGGCCGCCTTGTCGGAGGCCTCGTTGTCGATGGCGCCCGACAGGTACATCGGCTGGTTGGCGATCACACCGACCGGGCGGCCGTCGACCCGCGCGAACGCGGTGATGATCGCCGGGCCCGCGTTCTCGCCCACCTGGAACACGTCGCCGTCGTCGAAGATCCGCAGCAGGATCTCCATCATGTCGTAGGCCTGGTTGTCGGCGTCCGGCACGATCGTGTCCAGCTCAAGGTCGTGCGGGGTGACCTCCGGTTCCAGACCGGGGTTGACGATCGGCGCGTCGTCGAACGTGTTGGCCGGAAGGAAGCTCAGGTAGTCGCGGACGTACTGGAACGCCGCGGCCTCCGATTCGACGACCTGGTGGATGTTGCCGTACCGGGCCTGGGCGTCGGCGCCGCCGAGCTCGTCGAGGGTGACGTCCTCACCGGTGACGTCCTTGATGACGTCGGGGCCGGTGACGAACATGTAGCCCTGGTCGCGGACCGCGACGATCAGATCGGTCTGGATCGGCGAGTACACCGCACCGCCGGCGCACTTGCCGAAGATCAGCGAGATCTCGGGCACCAGGCCGCGCAGCAGCTCGTGCCGGCGGCCCAGTTCGGCGTACCAGGCCAGCGACGTCGCGGTGTCCTGGATGCGGGCGCCGGCGGAGTCGTTGATGCCGATGATCGGGCAGCCGACCATGGCCACCCACTCCATCAGCCGGGCCACCTTGCGGCCGAACATCTCGCCGACCGAACCCTGGAACACCGTCTGGTCGTGGCTGAACACGCCGACCGGACGGCCGTTGATGGTGCCGTGGCCGGTGACCACGCCGTCGCCGTAGAGCGCGTCGGGGTCGCCGGGCGTCTTGGCCAGCGCGCCGATCTCCAGGAAACTGCCGGGGTCGAGCAGCGCGTGGATCCGGGCCCGGGCGCTGGGGATGCCCTTCTTCTCCCGTTTGGCGACGGCCTTCTCGCCACCGGGTTCCTTGGCCAGCTCCAGCTTCTCGCGGAGTTCGGCCAGGAGTTCGGCGGTGGTTTTCGGGTGGTGGGTGGGAGAAACCTCGGTGGTCACTTGCTCTCGCTCTCAGCCTGAATAGCGTTGATCGCTTCACTCATGTGCGCGCCGACCTTTGCAATGTACGGCTCGTCGATCGCCTGGATATGCTCGCCTCCGATCGGCACGACCTCCAGGTCGGCGACGAATTCACCCCAGCCGCCGTCGGGTTGGCGGACCGCGTAGCGCGGCTCGAACATGATCGCGTCGTCGTGGTAGCGGTCGGCCATGTACAAGGTGACGTGGCCGTCGTAGTTCTCGATCACCGCGGTGTCGAGCGCCCGGTTGTCCAGGTAGGACGTGCGCTGGTGCTCGATGATGCCGCCGGGGATGTCGACGCCGCTCTCCTTGACCGCGTCCAGGACGAACTTCACCTGGCCCTCGTCGTCGAGCTCCTCGAGCTGCTCGTAGGGGATGGCCGGGATCTCGACGTTGAAGGTGCGCTGCGCAAAAAGCGCGTAGCGGTCCCAGCGGGCCCGGATCTCCTCCTTGGTCTGCGGCACCTCCTCGCCGGCGCGCACCGTGTCGATCAGCCCGACGAACCTCACGTCGGCTCCCTGGCTCTTCAGCCCGACCGCGCATGCGTAGGCCAGCGCCCCACCCAGCGACCAGCCGGCCAGGATGTAGGGGCCGTTGCCCTGGATCTCCATCAGCTTCGGCACGTACTCGCGGGCCCGCTCCTCGATGGAGCCCTCGACCCGCTCGATGCCGTACACCGGGGTGTCGGCCGGCAGCCGCTTCATCAGTGGCTCGTAGACGACGGTCGAACCGCCCGCCGGGTGGAACACGAACACCGGGACCCGGGTGGACCCTTCCGGCCGTGCCCGCAGGGTGCGGACGAACCCGTCGAGTTCACCGGAGTCCATCTCGTCGCGCACCGCGGTGGAGAGGTCCTGGATGGTGCGGGCCGAGGTGACCTGCTCGACGGTGATCGTGCCCTCGGCGCGCTCGGAGAGCCGCTGGGCGATCTTCTCGGCGACGTCGTCGGCGATCGACGGCAGCTCGTTGAAGATGCCGCCCGGCGACTTGCCGGTGACGATCGCCCAGGTGGCGAACGTGACCCGCTCGGCGGCGTCACGCGGCGGCACGTCGGCGCCGAGCGCCTCGGTGACGGCTTCCTGGGTGAGGACCTTGGCGGCCAGGCCTGCGGCGGAAGGTTTGTCGCCGGTAGCCGTTTCGCCCACGGGTCCCGACGGGTCGCTCGGTGGAGCCGGGATGGACGGACCCGAGGGGTCGGTCGGCGGAGCCGGCACCTGGGCCTCGACGGCGTCGGTGGCGATCGCCGCGGCGTTCACCTCGGCCGCGATGGGATGGCCCGCCTCGGCCAGCTTGGCCTCGAGCTCGGCAACCGTGGTCGCCCCGCCCATCAACTCGGCCTGGGCCGCGGCGATCTCCTCGGCGCTCTGCCCCTTCTGCGTCTCGGCGAGCTCCTCGACCTGATCGCGGTTCTCGACCGCGTACGCGATCAGCTTCTCGACCGCGTACAGGTTGGCGTCGCGGACCGCGGTCAACTGAATCGGCGGCAGGTCGAAGTCGTACTCGACGCGGTTCTTGATGCGCACCGCCATCAGCGAATCCAGCCCGAGCTCGATCAGCGGCACCTCCCACGGCAGGTCCTCGGGCTCGTAGCCCATCGCCGCACCGACGATGGTGCCGAGCCGCTCGCCGATGGTCTCCCCGGAATCCGGCGACCACTTCGCGAAGCCGGCGGCCAGGCCGGCACCGGCGGTGAGGTTGTCCTGCAGGATGGCTGCATCATCCTCGGGCTCCGGCTCTGCCGGTGCGGCAGAGGCGATCTCGGCGACGGTGCCCGCGCCGACGGCCGTCGGCAGCGCGGTCTGGGCGCCGCCGCGGGTCACGATGGCGTCGTAGACGAGAGTGAAGGATTCTTCGATTCGGGCGTGTACCTGCACGCTGGCTCCGCCGGGATGCCGGGTCAGCGTGGTGACCAGCCGCGACCCCTCACCCGGGACCGCGCGCTGCTCGGAGGCGGTCAACTTGGCATCCGGAAGGACTACTGCCGCAGCGGCTTTCACCAACGCGGCCAGATCGGTCTGACCCTTCGGCAAGTACTCCCACACGTGCCTGCCGTCCGGGGTGGCGACGTGGTTGCCCGGCATCACGGCCGAGCTGTCACCGGTGAAGTGCGCCTCCAGCCAGTGCGGCTTGCGCTTGAACCGCGTCGGCGGGATGTCGGCGTAGTCGACCGCCGGATCCACCGGCCGATCCGTCGGCAGCGGGAACAGCGTGCGCATGTCCAGGTCGTGGCCGTGCACGTACAGGTGCGCCATGGCCGTGGTCATCGAGTCGACCTCGTCCTGCTTGCGCGCCAGCGTCGGGATCAGTTGGGCGTCATGCAGTCCGGCGGTGGCAGTGGTCAACCCGACCTGCATCAGCGCGACCGGGTTGGGAGCCAACTCCAGGAACGTGGTGTGACCGTTGTCAACGGCGTTGCGGATGCCGTGCGTGAAGTACACGCTGTGCCGCAGGCCCTTCTTCCAGTAATCCACATCGTGGATCGGGTCCGAGCCCGCGCGGATCAGGTTGCCCTCGTGCACCGTCGAGTAGTACGGCACCTGCACCGGATGCGCTTGAATGCCTTGCAGTTCCGCGGCGAGCTCACCGAGCAGCGGATCCATCTGCGAGGTGTGGCTGGCACCCTTGGTCTGGAACTTGCGTGCGAACTTGCCCTCGGATTCGGCGCGGGCGATGATCGCGTCGACCTGGTCGGGCGGGCCGCCGATCACCGTCTGGGTCGGTGCGGCGTACACGCAGACCTCGAGGTTCTTGAAGTCTGAAAAAACAGTCTCGATCTCCTCGGCCGAGTACTCCACCAGCGCCATCAGCCGGATGTACTCGCCGAACAGCATCGCCTCGCCCTCACCCATCAGGTGGGCGCGCGAGCAGATGGTGCGGGTCGCGTCCTCCAGCGACAGACCACCGGAGAAGTACGCCGCCGCTGCCTCGCCCAGCGACTGGCCGATCAGCGCGCCGGGTTTCGCGCCGTGCGCCTTGAGCAGCTCGCCGAGCGCGACCTGAATGCCGAAGATGACCAGCTGCACCTTCTCGATCGGGAGCTCGGTGGTCTCGTCGGTGTAATCGACCGCGTCGTCGAGGATGAGCTCGAGGATCGAGTGTCCGCGCTCGTCCTGGATCAGCGCGTCGACCTTGTTGATCCACTCGGCGAAGATCTCGTCGCGCAGGTACAGGCTCTTGGCCATCTTGCGATGCTGCGCACCGAAACCGGCGAGCACCCAGACCGGGCCGTTGGTGACCGGGCCGTCGGCGCTGATCACGATCGGGTTGGGCTTGCCCTCGGCGATCGAGCGCAGCCCCTTGACGGCCTCATCGTGGTCGTGGGCCAGCACCACCGCGCGGGACCGGCCGTGGTTGCGCCGCGACAGCGACCGGCCGATCGACTCCAGCGAAGCCGCGCGGCCCTCAGGACTGTCGATCCAGTCGGCGAGCTCGGCGGCGGTGGCCCGCTTGCGCGAGGTCAGGAATCCCGAGACGGCAATGGGCACAATCGGAGTCGTGGGGTTCTCGGCCTCGGCCGCGGCGAGTTCCTCGCGCGCGACCTCCAGCAGGCGCAGCGCCTCATCGGTCAGCCCCGGAAGCTCGGGCTCCTCATCGGCTACCCGGCCGTAGAACTCGTCGTCACCGCGGTCGTCGTCGTCTTCATCGAGGAATTCACCGTACTCGTCCATCCGGACCCCGCCGACGTACACGGCCTTCGCCTCGTCGGTGGCCGGGGTCACCACCGCGACATCGGGCTCCGGCGCGGGCTCCACCAGGTCGGTGGGCAGCACCTCGCGCACCACCAGGTGCGCGTTCGCGCCGCCGAATCCGAAGCCCGACACACCGGCGACGGCGTGGCCGCTGTAGCGGGGCCAGTCGGTGAGCGTGTCGGTGACCTTCAGATGTTCTTTGTCGAAGTCGATGTACGGGTTCGGGCCCGCGTAGTTGATCGACGGCGGGATCTTGTCGTGGTGCAGCGCCAGCGCGACCTTGGCCAGGCTGGCCGCACCGGCGGCGGACTCCAGGTGTCCCACATTGGATTTGACCGCACCGAGCAGTGCGGGCCGGTCGGCGGCGCGGCCACGACCGATCACCCGGCCCAGCGCGTCGGCCTCGATCGGGTCACCCAGGATGGTGCCCGTGCCATGGGCCTCGACGTAATCGACACTGCGCGGGTTGATGCCGGCGTCTTTGTAGGCCTTGCGCAGCACGGCTTCCTGGGCGTCCGGGTTGGGCGCCAGCAGACCGTTGGATCGGCCGTCGTGGTTGACCGCACCGCCGGCGATCACAGCCAGGATCTGGTCGCCGTCGCGGCGTGCGTCGGCGAGGCGCTTGAGCACCAGCATGCCGCCGCCCTCGGAACGGGCGTAACCGTCGGCGTCCTTGGAGAACGACTTGATGCGGCCGTCCGGGGCCAGAACGCCGCCGACTTCGTCGAAACCGACTGTGACGAGCGGGGTTACGAGCGCGTTGACGCCACCGGCGAGTACGACGTCGGCGTCACCGGCGCGCAGCGCCTTGACGCCCTCGTGCACCGCCACCAGGGACGACGAGCAGGCGGTGTCGATGGCCATCGACGGACCGCGGAAGTCGTAGAAGTACGACACCCGGTTGGCGATGATCGAGCTCGCGGTGCCGGTGATCGCGTACGGATGCGCGGTGGACGGGTCGGCGATACCGAGGAAGCTGTAGTCGTTGGTAGAGCTGCCGACGTAGACGCCGACATTCTGGCCGCGCAGGCTCGATGCCGGAATCCGGGCGTGCTCCAACGCTTCCCACGTCAGCTCCAGCGCCATGCGCTGCTGCGGGTCGATGTTGTCGGCTTCCATCTTCGACAGCGCGAAGAACTCGGCGTCGAAGCCCTTGATGTCCGACAGGTAGCCGCCGCGGGTGCGGGCCTTGGCGACGCGTTCGGCGATGCGCGGCTCGGACAGAAACTCCGACCAGCGGCCCTCGGGCAGGTCGGTGATCGCGTCCCGGCCCTCCAGCAGCGCGTCCCACATCTCGCCCGGGGTGTTCATGTCGCCCGGGAAGCGCGTTCCCACACCGACTATCGCGATATTGAGCCGGCCTTCGTCGCCGTCGCGCGACCAGTCCTCGGCGTCGAGCGCCTCGGTGTCCTCTTCCGGCTCACCCTCGATGATCACCGTCGCCAACGACTCGATGGTCGGATGCCGGAACGCCACCGTCGCGGTGAGCGTCACCCCGGTCAGATCCTCGATGTCGCTGGCCATTGCCACCGCGTCGCGCGACGACAGACCGAGCTCCACCAAAGGTGCGGATTCGTTGATCGAGTCCGGAGCCTGGCCGGTGGCGTTACCCACCCAGTTGCGCAGCCACTCACGCATCTCGGCGACCGTCATGTCCGGCCCGGACTTACCCGAATCTTCTTGTGCTTGCGCCATGTCTACTCAACCTCACGATTGCGTTGCGACCGGCACGGCCGCCGAAAATATTTGAGCGTCAGTCCGATTCGTCCGGGAACGCGTTGGCCACCTTGCCGCTGCGCAGGCTGCCGTCGAGGTAGGCAGACCGGCACGCGCGGCGGCCGATCTTGCCGCTCGAGGTGCGCGGGATGGCACCGGCCGGGGTCAGCAGCACGTCGCGCACGGTCACCCCGTGCCGGACGGCGATCGCGGCGCGGATGTCGTCGGCGATGGGTCCCATGTCGAGCTTGTGCGCCCCCGGAGCGCGCTCGCCGACGATCACCAGCTGTTCGGAGGTGTCGTCGGGATCGCGCTTGAGTCCGGCGTGCGAGTCCTCGAACACCTCGTCGGGCAGCTGGTTGGCCGGCACCGAGAACGCCGCGACGAAACCGGTCCGCAGCGCCTTGGTGGCCTCCTGCGCGGAGTACTCCAGGTCCTGCGGGTAGTGGTTGCGGCCGTCGATGATCACCAGGTCCTTGGTGCGGCCGGTGATGTACAGCTCACCGTCGTGGTAGGCACCGAGGTCACCGGTGCGCACCCAGGTGGCGTCGTCGGCCGCGCCCTCGGCGTGCGTCGGAGTGGTGCGCGACTTGAGCGTGTTCTGGAACGTCGCGACGCTCTCCTCGGGCTTGTTCCAGTAACCGGTGCCCATGTTCTGGCCGCTGATCCACACCTCGCCGATCTGGCCGTCGGGCAGCTCGGAGGCCGACTCCGCGTCCACGATCACGGCCCACTCGGCGACACCGATCTTTCCGGCGCCGGCCTGGGCGACCGCCTTCGGCGAATCGGCGGGCACCTCGACGAAGCGGTGCCTGTTGAGCTCGTCGCGGTCGACATGGATGATCCGGGGCTCGGCGTGCATCGGGGTGGTCGACACGAACAGCGTGGCCTCGGCCAGGCCATAGGACGGCTTGATCGCCTCCGGCTTGAAGCCGAAGGGGCTGAACGCCTCGTTGAACCTGTGCACGGTCGCCGCCGAGATGGGCTCGCTGCCGTTGAGAATGCACTTGATGTTGGACAGGTCGAGCGGCTCGGCCTCCTCGTTGTCCTTGGGCACGCCGCGCGCGGCGGCGTGGTCGAAGGCGAAGTTGGGGGCCACCGAGATCGTGCCGCCGGTGTCTCCCGGCTTACGCGCCATCTCGCGGATCCATCGTCCGGGCCGGCGCACGAACGCCGCCGGGGTCATGAACGTGATGTTGTGGCCGAGCATCGGCGACAGCAGCACCGTGATCAGGCCCATGTCGTGGAAGAACGGCAACCACGAGACGCCGCGGTCACCCTCCTGGCCGTCGAGCGCCTCGATGACCTGCACGACGTTGGTGGCGAGGTTGAGATGGGTGATCTGCACACCGGTGGGGATGCGGGTGGAACCTGAGGTGTACTGCAGGTAGGCGATGGTGTCGTGCTGGACGTCGATCGGTTCCCAGGTGGCGCCGACCTCGGTGGGCACCGCGTCGACGGCGATCACGCGCGGGCGTTGGTTGGCCGGGCGGGTGCGGAAGAACTTGCGCACCCCTTCGGCGGCGGCCGTCGTGGTCAGGATCGCCGACGGGGTGCAGTCATCGAGGACGGCATGCAGGCGGCCGACGTGTCCGGGCTCGTTGGGGTCGAACAGCGGCACCGCGATGCGGCCGGAGTACAGGGTGCCGAAGAACGCCACCAGGTACTCCAGGTTCTGCGGGCACAGGATCGCGACACGGTCGCCGGGCTGGGTGACCTGCTGCAGCCGGGCGCCGACCGCGCGGTTGCGGGCACCGAAGTCGGCCCAGTTCAGGTCGCGGGCCACCCCGTCGCGTTCGGTGGAGAAGTCGAGGAAGCGGTAGGCCAGCTTGTCGCCACGCACCTTCGCCCATCGCTCGACGTGTTTGACCAGGCTCCCGCTGTCGGGGAATTTGATCAATCCGTCCTTGATGAACGGGTTGTGGAAGGCCATTCGTTACTCCAATCAAGCGGGCTCTCTGTCCCGAAAAACCCCGTGCATCCTACCGGGAAGGGGGCTGCCCACCCATCAGCCGCCAGCATCCGCTCTTAGATTTTCCTTAAACTCAGATAATGCTAGGCGACCTGCGTGGCCCTGGCCAAATTCGATGAGAATCGATCAGGTCACAGGTCAGCCATGTTTCGGCTGCGGGGCGTTGTTCACCAGATTCTGCGCCCAGTCCAGCGTCCATTCGGTCGCCGGCCGGCCGTCGAGGTTCCAGAACTGCGGGGTGGCGTACATCGCGTGCACCGGCTGTCCCGCGCCGCCGGAGAGCACCTCCAGCGTCTTGGGCAGCGCGGTGATGTTGAACGCCGATTCCGGGGCCGCGCAGATCAGGTCGCCGCGCGCGCAGATCTCGTTGGTCCGGTCGTTGAGCGCCCCGAAGCCGCCGGGGCGCGGGCCGCTCATCGTCAGCCCCAGAGCTGACAGCGTGGGCACCTCGTGCAGCGTGATCTCCGCGCCCTGGCCGGGCGGGTTGGGGCCGACGTCCTGGCCGACGCCGGGCTGGCGACGGCCGTCGGCGATCAGCGTCACCCCGAGCACCAGGTCCTGGTCCACCGGACCGCGGCCGTTGCCGATGTCGGAGGCGATGTCACCGGCGATGACGGCGCCCTGCGAGAACCCGACCAGCACGTAGCTGGTCAGCGGGCACCGGTTGTTCATGTCCGTCATCGCCTGGACCGCGGCGCGGGTGCCCTCGGCGCGGCTGTCGTTGTAGGACATCTGCCGGTCCGCCGACAACGGATTGTGGAACTGCGCGGTGTAGGGGACGGTGAATACCTCGAGGCGGTCGCCACCGAACTGGCCCCGGATCGGGTTGGTCACGTTCAGCAGCAGCGCGGCCGGGAACTGCACGGGGTTGAACGGGTCGAGCTGTACCGACGACTCCCAGGTGCCCGGGATCGAGATCAGTTGCACGTCCGGGCAGCTGGCGTCCTGGAACTCCGGGCGCGGCTTCGACGTGGGCGGCGCCGCCGTCGGGGGCACCGCGGTCGGCGGAACCGCGGTGGGCGGTGTGTCCGGCCTGCGCAGCACCACGATCACGATCGCGATGATCAGCACCACGACGAGGCCCACCGCTGCGGCGGCGAACATCGCCAGCAGGCGGTGGCGTTTTCGCTGGTTGGTCGACCGGTTGGTCTTGGCCATGCGTCAGGTGCTCCTGTGGTCCGTGAGTGCGCGGGGCGGGCTGGTGCTCAGCACAGTCGCTCGGTGGCGATCCGAATGTAGTCGGCGGTGGTGGTGTCGACGTCGTGCGCCGCCGGCGTCTGCGGGTGCGCGTTGACGGCATCCTCGGCGTCATCGACGTCGTTGCGCACCAGTGGGGCGACGAAGTCCCAGACCGCCTGCTCGTCCTGCCGGGCCGCGCGGGCCTGGCACACGTACGTCCCGATGCTCAGCGCGGACAGATCGCTGGACGGGGTCACCCCGGCGCCGTGCAGCGCGTCCAGGTACTCACGCTGGCGCGGGGTGACGACGAGCGCATTGGAGGCGGCGGCGTGATCACCGGGGCCCGGCGGCGCGGCGGTCGACCGGCCGTGCGGCGGCGCCGTCTCGATCTCCGATCCCATACCGGCGATCATGCCGCTGTCCAGCGAACACCCGGTCAGGCACGCGATCGGCAGTGCGAGCAGGGCGGACAGCCCGGCCATTCCCGCCTTCGCCGCGCGTGAACCGTGTTGCACGACTCCCAAGGTACCGGGCTCGAAGACGACTTATGGTCAGCGAACCGTCGCGACGAGTTCGCCGGACATGGCGGCCAGCTGGGCGCTCCACGAACCCCAGTCGTGATTGCCCGAGGTCGGGAAGTCGAAGTGGCCGTTGCCGCCGCCGACAGCCCGATAGTGCTGGTAGAACGTGCGATTGCTGCCCTGGGCCTGGTCGCAGTACCCGATCATCGCGGGCACGTCGGTGCAGGTCGTCGTCGCCGGGCTGTAGACCCACAGCCGGGTGTTGTTGTTCACCAGCAGCTGCACGTGCACGTCCGGGTCGTGCCACTTCCAGCGCCCGAGCTGTGGCAATCCCCACATGTTGCGGGTGTCCACCCCACCGAACCGCGCGAGGCCCGCGGTGATGGCGCCGTTGAGCGCGGTCGCCGACGGCGTCAGGAAACCCGACAGGGACCCTGCGAAACGGTAGCGGTCCGGGTGGAACGCGGCCATCGTCATGGCTCCGGTCCCGCCCTGGGCGGCGCCGACGATCGCGTGCCCGTTCGGGGCCAGACCCTTGTTCGCCGCGAGCCAGTTCGGCAGCTCGTCGGCGAGGAAGGTCTCCCACTGCTTGCTGCCGTCCTGCTCCCAGTTGGTGTACATGCTCCACGCCCCGCCGGCCGGCGCGGCGACCGAGAGGCCCGTACCGGACAGCGTGTTCATCGCGTTGCCCGCGGTGACCCAGTTGCTGACGTCGGGGGCGGCGTTGAACGCGTCGAGCAGCACCACCGCGTGCGGTCCGCCGCCCTGGAACGCGACCGGAATCGCCCGGCCCATCGCCGCCGACGGCACCATGAGCATCTCGACGCCCTGGGCGTTGGCGGCCGGTGCGCTCACGCCCCCGAAGATCGCCGCCGCGGCCAGCACTGCCGCCCCGATCGCTCGAAACACCGCGTGCATCTGCCACCTCATCTTTCGCGCGCCGCCGCCGGATCCCGCCCCTGCTCCGCAGTAGTGAATCACATCACCGGCGACCGCCGGTGCCCAATACGACCGACGGCGGTGACCCTCTTTCGAGGATCACCGCCGTCGCATGCGTGAAGTTGCTAGCCGCCCGAGACCGGCTCGGCGACCGGCTCGGCCGGGGCCGAGGGCTGCGGCACAGCGCCGAGCACCCGCTGGATGTCGGGCTTCATCTGCTGCAGCTGTTGACCCCAGTACCCCCAGCTGTGGGTACCGCTGGACGGGAAGTTGAACACGCCGTTCTTACCGCCCGCGGCGATGTACTCCTCCTGGAACGTCTTGTTGGTGCGCAACGTGAAGCCCTCGAGGAACTTGGCGTTGAACAGGTTGCCCGAGGTGGCGCCGGCATCGAGCTCCGACGGCTTGCCGTTGCCGCAGAAGATCCAGATGCGGGTGTTGTTGGCCACCAGCTTGGACATGTTGACCATCGGGTCGTTGCGCTTCCAGGCCGGGTCACTGGAGGGACCCCACATGTCCTCGGCCTTGTAGCCGCCGGCGTCGCCCATCGAGATGCCGACCAGCATCGGCCACCAGCCCTCGGACAGGTTCAGGAAGCCCGACAGCGAGCTCGCGTACTGGAACTGCTGGGGGTAGTGGATCGCCAGCGTCAGCGCCGCCGAACCGGCCATCGACAGCCCGACCGCGGCGTTGCGGTTGGGGTTCACACCCTTGTTCGCCGCCAGGTAGGCGGGCAGCTCCTGGGTGAGGAACGTCTCCCACTTGTAGGTGCTGCAGCCGGCCTTGCCGCAGGCGGGCTTGTACCAGTCGCTGTAGAAGCTGGACTGACCGCCGACGGGCATGATCACCGCCAGGCCGGAGTCGACGTACCACTCGAACGCGGCGGTGTTGATGTCCCAGCCGTTGAAATCATCCTGGGCGCGCAGACCGTCCAGCAGGTACACGCCGGGGGCGTTCGGGCCTCCGCTCTGGAACTGGATCTTGATGTCGCGCCCCATCCCGGCGGACGGCACCATCAGGTACTCCACCGGCAGACCGGGGCGCGAAAACGCACCGGCGGTCGCCGACCCACCCACCGCGCTGATCAGGCCGGGCAGCACAATCGCCGCGAGCGCAGCCACCGTGAGCCGGCGACCTACCTCGCGCAGCTTCCCAACGAGCTTCATGCTTGTCTATTTCCCATCTGTCGTAAGCAGCAACGGGCCGCCCGTCCGGAACGGACGGTCGTAGAAACCGGCCACTTTGCCCGTGTAGTCAACCACACCTTTGTGGTGATCTCTCTTTCCGCGAGCGCGGGCGCTGCGGAGGTGTGAGGCCCTCACGGACCCCTTCACATGCCATATCTGACCGACATGGCTTCAGCGTTACCTAAAGCGTTACGTAAGCAGAAACCCCTCGCCGCCAACAAATCGCTACGGTCCGGTCGCAGGCAGCCCGGTATAGGGCGGATTCACCGGCTCCGGCACCGGCAGCCCGCACCGCTGCAACTCATAGCGCGGCACCCGGTCGATGCGGTACCTCGTGTACTCCACCGCATGCATCAGATTGGACAGAAATCGCCTCGGACTCATCGGCGCCCGGATCGCGTTCAGCACGGCCTCGGTCTCCGGACACTTCAACGCCGCCTCGGCCTGGCGGATCCAGTCCTCGTCCAGATAGGCCGGGATGTATGGAGGTTCTTTGAGGAACGGCCCTTCGGCGACCGCCCAGTCGGGAAACAGGTTTTTGTCGTGGCCGATTCGACCGTCCTCGATCCGCGCGGTATGCGCCGCAAGAGGATTCGCCAGGCCGATCTGGTCGATCACCCGCACGTCGAGGCCCACGTTCATGCCGAGCATCCCGAGATTGGTGAAGAACACCGTCTGCGGACCGCGGTAATCCGGCGGCGCGTCGGGCGGCGGCGGGTAGGCCGGCACCACGTCCCACATGTCGTAGTTGCCCGACGGCAACCACAGGGCGCCGTCGGGGGTGTTCCGGATCGCGGTGAGCACCGCGCGCATCCGCGGGTAGTCCAGATAATCCGCCGCGGTCAGTGGATGGGCATTCCCGGTGGCCTGCGAGTAGAACCGGCGTTCATCGACGATGCCGGTGTAGGTGACCCGGGTGGCGTCGGCGCCCATCCCCGGGCTGTGAGCCGCCCACAGTGACCATCCGGCGACCGCCACCCACAGCACAGCGGTAGCGCCCGCGTACAGATAGCTTGCGCCCCTGGCCATCCGGCGGCTGTCGGGAAGCATCAGCGGGATCACCGCAACCGGAGCCAAAAGACAGAACAGCGGCGTCAGCAACACCCGGCCGTGCATGAAGTCGCCGCCCTGGCGGATCCAGTAGATGCCCTGCAGCAGTCCGCTCACAAGCATGAAAAGCACCACCGCCGAAGGGCTCTGCACCATGCGCGCCACCCAGCCGGAATCGGCGGGGGCACGCCTGTCGGCCCCGGGCCGCCTTCCGCACAGCAGCATCACCATGATCGCCAGACCGATCAGCAGCACCGCCGGCGCCCACAACAGGTAGGGCTGGTTGAAGTTCGCCAGATAGACGAACCCCTGCTGCCACTTGGCACCCGAAGCGTCCTTGGCCAGTGCGGTGCCGGGAAAGATCAGGCCGTAGTAGCCCATCCGGAAGATCTGGTAGGACACCGGAAGCAGGCCGCCCGCGACGATGATCAGCCCCCGCGCGCGCCAGTCCTTGGCGGCGATCAGCATCATGAGCAGGGCGAGCCCACCGATCAGGGCGAGCTCTGGACGCACCAGCACCGACAGGCCGGCCAGGAACGCCAGCGCCAGGTCGAACGGGCGCGAGGTGGCCGTCTTGCGCTCCGGCCGGCGCTCGCGCGTCCCGCGCAGTGCCTGCGCCCAGACCACCATCATCCACCACAGCAACCCGAGATAGGCCAGCACCAGCCCGTTCTCGAGTCCGGAGGTCGCGAAGTCGCGCGCCGGCGGCACCGCGATGTAGACCAGGATCCCGGCCGGCAGCAGGATCGCCCGGCGTCCCTTGAGCGTCGGCCGGTACAGCCTGGCGGTGCCCAGTATCACGAACACCGCCCCCAGCACACTGAGCAGCAGAGCCAGCACCAGCGCCACATACTCAAGGCGGGCAGGGCCGGCCACCAGGCCGCCGAGGTACATCAGGTAAGACCACACCGTGGACGTGTTGGCCTCCACGCGCTCCCCGGCGTTGAACACGGGGCCGTTGCCGGCCAACAGGTTCCGGACCGTGCGCAACACGATCAGGCCGTCGTCGGCGATCCAGCGGCGCTGCCATGCGCCCCAGCCGAACAGGACGGCGACCAGCGTGACCGAGAGCCACAGGCTCACCCGCAGCGGCAGATCGGACGGGATCGCGGGCCGGCGGACGGCCGCCGGGACGATCAGCGTCTCAACTGAGGATGACTGCGGCACCGACGGTTCCAATCCACGCCAGCGCCAGCAGCTGGAGCACCCGGTCCTTCAGGGCGATCTCCTCGGGCTCACCGGCAAGGCCGCCGTCGACGTCGACGGCATAGCGCAAGATGGCGATCGTGAACGGGACCATGGAGACCACGAACCAGGAGGTGCCTCCGGTCGCGTCACGCTCGAAGGACCACAGGCCGTAACACAGCACGAGCGCGGTGGCCGACAGGGTCCACACGAACCGCAGGTACGAACTGGTGTAGCTCTCCAGCGACTTGCGGATCTTGGCGCCGGTGCGCTCGGCCAGTTGCAGTTCCGCGTACCGCTTTCCGGCCGCCATGAACAGCGACCCGAATGCCATGGTCAGCAGGAACCACTGGGACAGTGGCACATCGGCGGCGACACCGCCCGCGATGGCGCGGATCAAGAAGCCCGACGACACGATGCAGATGTCGATGACGGGCTGGTGTTTGAGACCGAAACAGTAGGCCAGCTGGACGGTGATGTACACCGCCATCACCAGCGCGAGGTTCGGGGTGACCAGCCACGAGACCACCAGCGAGATCGCGGCGAGGATCGCGGCGAGCACGTAGGCGAACGTCTCGGGGACCACCCCGGCGGCGATGGGCCGGAACCGCTTGGTCGGGTGGGCGCGGTCGGCCTCGACATCTCGAGCGTCGTTGACCAGGTACACGCTGGAGGCCGCCAGGCTGAAGACCACGAACGCGATCACGACGGGCAGCAGCACCGACAGCGGGTCCTCGCGCAGCCGGTCGACGAAGCTGGCATCGGCCAGCGCAGCCACCGGCGCCGCGAACACCAGCACGTTCTTGACCCACTGGCGCGGGCGGAGCGCCTTGACGACGCCGGCGGCGAAGTTCCGCGGCGGACCCTGGGTCGGACCGGTCTCCTGGCCCACCTCGGACGTGCTCATCGCGGTGCCCTCCTACGCTCCCGGTCGGCGACCGTGTCCGCCAGCTTGCCGACTGCTTTTCCGACGACCGCCCCGACCGCCACCCCGGTGAGCACGTCACTGGGATAGTGCACGCCGACCACCAGTCGCGACAGCGCCATCGGCGGTACCAGCACAGCCGGCAGCGGCAGCCCTGTCGGGCGCGCGAGCAGGACGGCCGCCGCGGTCGTCGACGTGGCATGCGCGGACGGGAAGCTCAGCCGGCTCGGGGTCCCGACGTTGACCGCGATCGCCGGGTGGTGCGGCCGCTGCCGGCGCACCACCCGCTTGATCACGACGGCCGCGGCGTGCGCCGCGAAGGCCCCGGCCGCCGCGGCGAGGTAGTCCCGGCGCCGGCGCGGGGACAGCAGCGCGCCGAGCGCGGCGATGCCGATCCAGCCCAGGCTGTGCTCGCCGAAATGCGACAGCCCGCGCGCCGCGGGAAGCACTCCGGGCCGTTCGGCCAGCGCATGCTGAACGGCGACCAGCACGGCGTCTTCGCCGCGCGCAGCGTCAGTCATCACCGAACTCGTTGAGCAGCACGCTCTCCCACTTCTGCTTACTCGTCAGCGTGGGCAGCGCGGCGCGGTAGGCCTTGCGCATCCGGTGGAACTTGCGGGCCAGCAGCGCCTGCCGCTTCAACGACTCCCGTAGAAGCTCGAACATCTTCTCGCGGTCACGCTGCCGGTAGACCACACCGCGCCCGTCGGCGGTGGTGACGGTGACACCGTCGACCTTGCACAGCGAGAACCAGCGGGCGTCCTGGGTGGCGACGTTGATCTGCGGGCGGCGGTGATGCTCGGGGTCGTGCGCCTTGAGCTGGTGCAGCACCCCGCGCGTGAGCCGCAGCGAGATCGCCGCCGGCCCGACCGGGATCTGCACCTTCTTGCGCCACTTCGTGTCCGACGGTGTCGGCAGCACCGTCGCGCTCGGCAGCACCACCGCGTCGGGGAACTGCTGGCGCATCTTGCGCACGTCGGGCAGCGCGGACTCCAGGATCGCGAACAGGTTCTCCGGGCCGGCCAGGAAATCGTCCATCGCCTTGTTCTGGATGGCGACCGTCGAATATTCAAGGCACAGAAGGTGTTTGAGCGTCGCCTTGAGGTGGCTGGTCAGCAGGCCACGGATGTTGCCGTCCCAGTGCAGCGCGGCGACCACCAACCGGTTACGCAGGTGGAAGTACGCCTGCCAGTCGATCGCGTCGTCCTTGTCGCTCCACGCCATGTGCCAGATCGCCGCCCCGGGAAGCGTCACCGTGGGGTAACCGTGCTCCCCGGCGCGCAGCCCGTAGTCGGCGTCGTCCCACTTGATGAACAGCGGCAACGGCTGGCCGAGTTCCTCGGCGACCTGCCGCGGGATCATGCACATCCACCAGCCGTTGTAGTCGACGTCGATGCGGCGGTGCAGCAGCCGGCTGCGCTCGCTCTCCTCGTCGCTGAGCGGGTACTTCGCGAAGTTGTGGTCGTACTCGGTGTTGACCGCGTTGGTCCACATGAAGTTCGCCGAGTCGACCATCTCGCCCATGACGTGCAGGTGCGACGGCTCCTGCAGATTGAGCATCTGACCGCCGACGAGTGTGGGCCGCTTGGCGAACCGGTTCAGCGCGAGCGCGCGCAGGATGGAGTCCGGTTCGATGCGAATGTCGTCGTCCATGAACAGGATCTGCTCACAGTCGGTGTTCTTCAGCGCTTCGTACATCACCCGGCTGTAGCCGCCGGAGCCGCCGAGGTTGGGCTGGTTGTGGATCGCCAGCCGGTCGCCGAGCGCGGCGGCCGCCTCCGCGAAGCCCGGGTGGTCCTTGGCCTTGCTGGTGCCCTGGTCGGACACGATGACCGCGCCGATCACCTCGTCGACACGCGGATCGGAGGTCAGCGCGGCCAGCGCGTTGACGCAGTCGGCGGGTCGGTTGAACGTCGGGATGCCGACCGCGACGTTGGCGCGCCCGGGGGCGTCGATCGGCGCGTACCAGGCCGCGTGGTGCAGCGTGGACTTGGCGTCGGTGGTGATGTCGAACCAGATCCAGCCGCCGTCCTCGAACGGGGTGAGCTCGATCTCGAACTCGAGCACCGCGGGCGGTCCGTCCTCGGGGCCGGCGATCGGGGCGCCGCCGACGGTGATCCGGGCGCCGGTCGCCTTGGACCGGTAGACGTCGACACGGGCGCTGCCGGTGAGCTCCACCCGCAGCACCACGGACTCCAGAATCGACCACCGCCGCCAGTAGCTGGCCGGGAACGCGTTGAAGTAGGTGGCGAAGGACACCTCGGATTCGGCGCCGATCTCCAGTGTGGTGCGGGTCGGTGCGTGCGCACGCCGGGCGTTGGTGTCCGATTCCTCTATATAGAGCTTGCGGACGTCGAGCGGCTCGCCCGGCCGCGGCAGGATGATCCGGGCCAGGGGGCTGACCGCCCGTGACTGCTCGGTGTCGAGCGCACCGGACGGGATGTCACTCATGCTCCACTGCTTTCTGTCTCGGGATCCGCCAGCGGCGCACCGTCGCGCAGGTGGGGCGCGAGCGTGTTGTCGTACATGTTCAGCGCGCTGGCGATCGCCATGTGCATGTCCAGGTATTGGTAGGTGCCGAGGCGGCCGCCGAAGAGAACCTTCGACGACGCCGTCTCCGCCCTGGCCCGCGCCCGGTAGGCGGCCAGCACCGCGCGGTCGGCATCGGTGTTGATCGGATAGTAGGGCTCGTCGTCGTTCTCGGCGAACCGCGAGTACTCCCGCATGATCACCGTCTTGTCGGTCGGATAGGACCGCTCGGGGTGGAAGTGCCGGAACTCGTGGATGCGGGTGTAGGGCACGTCGGCGTCGTTGTAGTTCATCACCGGGGTGCCCTGGAAATCTCCGGTCGGCAGCACTTCGACCTCGAAGTCCAGCGTGCGCCACCCCAGCCGGCCCTCCGAATAGCCGAAGTAACGATCCAGCGGGCCGGTGTAGACCACCGGGGCGTCCGGGTTCGCGGCGCGGAGCCCGTCACGCACATCGAACCAGTCGGTGTCCAGCCGCACCTCGATGCGCTCGTCGGCGGCCATGTTCTCCAGCCACCGGGTGTAACCGTCGACCGGCAGGCCCTCGTAGGTGTCGTTGAAGTATCGGTTGTCGAACGTGTAGCGCACCGGCAACCGGGTGATGTTGCTCGCCGGCAGCTGCTTGGGGTCGGTCTGCCACTGTTTGGCCGTGTAGTGCTTGACGAACGCCTCGTAGAGCGGGCGGCCGATCAGCGAGATGGCCTTCTCTTCGAGGTTCTGCGCGTCGGCGGTGTGGATCTCGGCGGCCTGCTCGGCGATCAGCGCCCTGGCCTCGTCGGGGGTGAAGTACCTGCCGAAGAACTGGCTGACCAGGCCCAGGCCCATCGGGAACTGGTAGGCCTGCCCGTTGTGCAGCGCGAACACGCGGTGCTGGTAATTGGTGAAGTCCGTGAACTGGCGCACGTAGTCCCAGACCCGCTTGTTGCTGGTGTGGAACAGGTGGGCGCCGTACTTGTGGACCTCGATGCCGGTCTGCGACTCGGCCTCCGAATAGGCGTTGCCGCCGATGTGCGGACGGCGTTCGATCACGAGGACACGCTTGCCCAGTTGCGTCGCCGCCCGTTCGGCGATGGTGAGGCCGAAGAAGCCGGAACCGACGACGAAGAGGTCGAATCCGTCGGCCTGCGGGCGCGCTGCGGCCCGGGGATCAGGAGAGATCATCGGCAGCAAGGGTATCCGACCGGGGCTGCCCGACCCGAAACGACCGAGCCGTGCAGGTCGCGATTCGCTCACGATTCAGTCTCGTCACTCTAGACACTCCAGTCACGTCAGTAACATCGACCGCGTACCCCAGTACGTGATCCGAGCTTTTTCATATTTGAGAGGACATTCCGTGCCGAACCGACGTCGCCGCCGGCTCTCGACAGCCATGAGCACAGTCGCGGCTCTGGCAGTCGCGAGTCCAGTAGCAGTTCTTGCCGTTTCCGAATTGTCCGCGCCACCGTCAGGTGACGGCGCGCCTGAGCACCGTGAGTTCGTCCAGGCCGCGTCCATCGCCGACCTGCCCGGCGAGTTGATCTCCGCGCTCTCGCAGGGCCTCTCCCAGTTCGGCATCAACCTGCCGCCGATGCCGACGAGTCTGCTCACCGGGACCGGAGCCTCGTCCCCGACCACCTACGCACCGGGTCTGGGCACACCCAGCCTGGCCTCCCCCGGGCTGACCATGCCGGGCCTGACCGCTCCGGCGTTGACGGATCCGGGGCTGGCCAATCCGGCCCTGACCAATCCTGCGCTGACCAGCCCGACCGGGGCGACCCCGGGTCTGACCACCCCGTCGCTGGCCGACCCCGGCCTGGCCACCCCGAGCCTGACCGACCCGGCACTGGCCTCCCCCGGCCTGACCACGCCGTCGCTTGCCGACACCGGCCTGGCGACCCCGGGGCTGTCGACGCCGGGCTTGTCCACCCCGCCGGCGCTGACCGATCCGGCGCTCGGGGCGCTGCCCATCTCGACGTCGGGCTTGCCCGCCACCGGTGAGATTCCGATCTCCGCGCCGGTCGGCCTGGATCCCGCCCTCGGGTCCTACCCGATCCTCGGCGATCCGTCGCTGGCCGCGACCCAGCCGGTCGCCTCCAGCAGCGGCGGACTGCTCGGGGATCTGACCAGCGCGGCGAACTCCCTGGGCGCCGGGGAAGCGATCGACCTCCTCAAGGGCGTGCTGATGCCGGCGATCATGTCGGCGGTCAAGCCGCCGGTCGCCCCGCCCGCCGCTCCGGTCGCGCAGGCCGCGGGTGAAGCGGGCGCCGAGGCCGAGGCCGCCCCGCTGGGGGCCGCCGAGGCCGCGATCGAACCGGGCGCGTAGCACCGCCCGGCCGCAGTCCTGTCGCGGAACGGCACCGCAGAAGCGCCTGAGCGCTCTGCGGTGCCGTTGCGCGCGTGTCGCAACACAAGCAACATACGGCACATAAGTAACATCAGTCCGTGCTGTATCGGCGTCCCGCACCTTCGATACTGTTTTCCGCGCTCGCGGCGACAGTGGTGCTGCTGCCGTTGGCGATCGCCGGAGTCCCCGACTCCGGCGATTCCCCGTCGACGGCCGCACCGCAGGTGGTCGAGCAACCGCTGGCCGACCTCGGAGGCGGCGAGACGATCCGCGAAGTCCACCAGGACACCCCGTTCTCGATGGTGGCCCTGACCTCGCAGGACTTCGGCGGCACGACCGTGCGGTTGCGCGCCAGAAAGGACGACGGCTCGTGGGGGCCGTGGTATGACGCCGAACCCCTCGAGGGTGTCGGCGCCGACCAGCCCGCACCGGGCGGGGTCCGAGGCACCGACCCGATCTTCGTCGGGCGCACCACAACCGTGCAGATCGCGGTGACCCGCCCCGCCGACGCGCCCGCGACCGGGCCGGCCGCGCCCGGGCAGCCACCCGCCGGCCCCGAACTCGGCTACATCCCGGCCAACGTCGAGCAACCGCTGCCGCAGAACATCACCGCGGTGTTGATCAGCCCGCCGCAGGCGCCGCCGGACCTGGTGCCGATGCCCAACGCCGCGACGCCCGCAGGTCAGCCGCCGCGCATCATCAACCGGGCCGAATGGGGCGCCGACGAAGGCATGCGGTGCGGCGAACCGCGCTACGACAGCAGGGTCCGTGCCGGCGTGGTGCACCACACCGCGGGGAGTAACGACTACACCCCGCAGGACTCGGCGGGGATCATCAGATCGATCTACGAGTACCACACCCGGACCCTGGGCTGGTGCGACATCGCCTACAACGCGATGGTCGACAAGTACGGCCAGGTCTTCGAAGGACGTGCGGGCGGCATGAACCGACCCGTCGAGGGTGCGCATACCGGCGGCTTCAACCACAACACGTGGGGCGTGGCGATGCTGGGCAACTTCGACGTCGTCCCCCCGACACCGATCCAATTGCGCAACACCGCAAGGCTTCTGGGGTGGGTGCTGGGCCAGTCCGGGGTCGATCCGCTCGGCACGGTGGTGCTGCCGTCCGAGGGCGGCTCGTTCACCAAGTTCCCGTTCGGCTCGTCGCCGACGCTGCCGGCGATCTTCACCCACCGCGACGTCGGCGCCACCGAGTGCCCGGGCAACGCGGCCTACGCTCTGATGGGCCAGATCCGCGACATCGCAGCCCGATTCAACGATCCTCCCGGCCCCGAGCAGCTCGCCGAGACGCTGCGTGGCGGCGCCATCCATGCCAAGTGGGAATCCCTGGGCGGCATGAACAGTTTCCTCGGCCGGCCGACCTCACCCGAGGCGTCCGGCGAAGGCGCCACCCGCTATGTGACCTTCGAGCGCGGCGCGGTGTACTGGTCCCCCGAGAGCGGCGCCGAGCCCGTGACCGGAGAGCTGTACAAGGCCTGGGGCGCACTCGGATTCGAGCGCGGCGCGTTGGGCCTGCCGACCAGTGCCGAAATCGCCGAACCGCTGTGGATCGTGCAGAACTTCCAGCACGGCACCCTGAACTTCGACCGGGAGAAGGGCACCGTCACCCGCGTGATCGACGGTGTTCCCGTCGAATTGCCGCCCGACACCGGCGATTCGGAGCCGGTGCAGTTGGAGCGGTTCACCCCGCCGAGCAACCCCGTCTAGACCGGCCGGCTACGTCAGCCGGGTGCCGAGCTGAGACCGGGAGCGGATCCCCAGTTTCCGGTACACCCGGGTGAGGTTGGTCTCCACCGTCTTGACGCTCACGTACAGCGTGTCGGCGACCTCCTTGTTGCTCATGCCGGAGGCCACGAGTTCGGCGATCCGGCGTTCGGAATCGGTCAGCTCGGCGCCGCTGCGGTCTCCGGCGTCGATGCGCGCCAGTTCCGTGCGGGCCCGCTCGGCCCACAGCGGCGTGCCGAGCTGTTCGAACTGGCGCAGCGCGCCGCGTACCGTGCCGGCCGCCGTGTCCCGGCGGCGCAGGCTGCGCTGGATACCACCCATCACCAGCTGGGTGCGGGCCCGCTCGAACGGCATCGGCAACCGATCGTGCTGGACCATCGCCCGCCCGACCGCGGCAAGAGCGCCGTCCAGGTCACCCTGCGCCGCGCACAGCATTGCCCGGCAACGGTTTCCGACAGCCAGCAGCCACGCCCGGTCCAGCGCCGCGCCGTTGCGCTCGAACGCAGCGATCATCGGCTCGGCCTCACCGTGCCGGCCGAGCGCGATCAGCGCCTCCACGGCGTCGGGCACGAACCAGCATCCGATCAGCTCGGTCCCCCTGAACGGCCGGTACAGCTCGATCAGCGGTTCGGCCATCGCCGCCGAGCGGGAGTGGTCACCGCGCGACACGTGCAGAAACGACAGCGCCGCACGCGCCCAGACCGTCAGCGCCGCGTACCCGGCGCCCCGCTCGAGTGCGCTGTGCGCCAGTTCCCGCGCATGGGCCTCGCGGCCGCGGTAGGCGGCCGCCACCGCGCAGATGCTGGTCGGGATCACCATCGACCCACCGACCTGCCGGGCTCGCTCCAGAAGGTCCGCGGCATGCCGGTCCGCCTCGTCGTATCGGCCGCGCCAGATCGCCACCAGCGTGCGGTACCCCGTCACAGCCATCACGTCGTGTTCGGCGCCGCGCTGCACACACCGCTCGGCGATGTCGGTGAGCTGCCGGTCGGCCTCGTCGAGACGACCGGTGATGGCCAGGGTGAGGCCGCGGGTCGCGCTGGCCCGGAACGGGACCGGGATCGCTGCGTCGACGTCCTCCAGGTCGACCGCACGCTGCAGCGCGGCTTCGTCGAGTCCGTCCCCGGCCTGGCACCGGACATACACCGACGTTGCCAGCGCCTGGCTGGTCAACGCCGGCATCCGGGTGCGTTCGGCGATCTCGACGGCCAGGTCCACCGACGCGATCTGACGGTCGAACGCCCCGGTCATCCCTTGGGCGAACCCCAGCATCAGCAGCGCAGACACGTGCACGGCGTCGTGACCCTCGGCGTCCACGCAGGCGCGCTCCAGCAGGGCGACGGCCGCGCCGTAGTCGTCCTCGAAAATCCGCACGCCGGCAAGCAGATTCAGCGCGATCGCGCGCAGCACGCCTGAGCCCAGTTCACCGATCATGCCGTCGAGCAGGGTGGCTGCCCGCGGCATGTCGCCGGCGGCGTAGTGGTGTTCGGCCGCACGGATCCGCCGGGACACGCTGTCGCCGCCGAGCCGGATCGCCAGTTCCATGAACTCGGCGGCTGCCGCGGGCGCCCCACGGTGACGCGCCGAGTCGGCCGCCGCGTCGAGCGCCGCCAGCGTGGCGTCGTCGGCGACGGTGGCCGACATCGCCAGGTGCCGCGCGCGCAGTTCGGGGTGCTGCTTGAGGTCGGCCAGTCGACGATGCAGCTCGCGCCGCCGGGCCGGCGGCGCGCTGTCGTAGATGCCACTGGCCAGCAGCGGGTGGGTGAAGCGGACCCGGTTGCCCTCGATGACGACAACGCCGGAGACCTCCGCGGCTTCCAGCATCGTGGTCACCTGATCTGCGCTGCGCTCAACGGCTTCGGCGATCAGGTCCACCGTCGGTGCGGTCGCCGACGCGGCGGCCAGCAGCATGTCGCGCACCTGCAGGTCGAGTCGGTCCACCCGCAACCGGACCAGCTCTGCCAACGTCGCGGGCAACCGCACCGCCGGCCCCCACGACTCGCCGTCCATCACCCGTGCCAGCTCGAGCGCGTAGAGCGGGTTGCCGCCCGACACCTCGGCGATCCGCACGATCGCAGGCCGTGAGAACCTGCGCCCCAGGCGAGCCGACAGCATGGCGTGCAGCGCGCCCAGGCTCATCGGCGTGACCTGCACCCGGGTCAGCGCACCGGTGCCGACCTGCAGCCAGGAGGCGGCAGGCTCCCCGACCTGCGCGCCGGTCCGTTCGGTGACGACGACACCGGCGGGTCCTCTGAGCCTGCGGGCCACGAACGCCAGCACCGCGCGACTGGACGGGTCGAGCCACTGCACGTCGTCCACGGCGATCAGCACCGGGGCCTGCGCCCCCAGAATCTGCACGGTGCTCAACAGTGCTGCGGCGGTGACCCTTTCGTCGGTCTGCCGGCCGGAGGTGTTCTTGCGCAGCAGGACACGGTCGGCGGCCAGCCGCTGCATGCCGGGCAGCGCCGCCAGCACGTCCTGGTCGACGGTGCTCAACAGATCGGCGACGGCGGCGTGCGCCAGCCCACTCTCGGCCTCGCCGGTGCGCGCCGAGAGCACCACGAATCCGGCCTCGGCGGCGCGCGCGAGCGCACCGGCCCACAGCGTGGTCTTACCGATGCCCGCCTCACCCTCGATCAGCATCCCGACCGGCTGCCGGCGGGCTGCTGCGAGGAAATCCCCCACGGCGGTCGACGCCGCGGGGCCATACCCACCCCCCACACCGGACATCATGCCAGGAGCAAACCCGGGCACACACCGGAAGGTGAGAGTGTCCTGCAAGATCCCAGTGGTCTATCGACTACAGCCACCACCGCTCGAGGACGCGGGCGACGCCGTCCTCCGCGTTGGTGGCGGTCACCTCGTCCGCGGCCGCGACGGCGTCGGGGTGAGCGTTGCCCATCGCGACGCCGAGCCCGGCCCAGTCCAGCATGGGCACGTCGTTGGGCATGTCGCCGAAGGTCACCACGTCGGCCGCGTCGATCCCCTGAGGCCGGGCCAGTTCCTCGATACCCGCGGCCTTGCTGATGCCCAGTGGCATCACCTCGATGAGCCCGTTGTTCGTGGAGTAGGTGATGTCGCCCTCGACCCCGATGTGCGGGGCCAGCGCGGCGGCCATGTCGGCGCTGCGCGCCCCGGCCTTGCGGATCAACAGCTTGACCGCCGGTGCGCTCAGCAGATCCTCGATCGAGACCTCGGTGTTGTCCGGGTTCAGCCAGGCGTGCTCGTATCCCGGCGAGCTGACGAACTGCGGAGTGGCGGCGTCGTGCGCGCTGTTCCCGACCCGCTCCACCGCCAGCCCGGCGCCCGGGATGATCCGGGTGGCGATCTCGGCGAGCCGGGCCAGCGCGTCGGTGGCCAACGTCCGCGCCGAGACGATCCGATCGGTCGCCGGGTCGTAGATCACCGCGCCGTTGGCGCACACCGCCATCGGGGCGAACCCGAGTTGGTCCACGATCGGCGGCACCCACCGCGGCGGCCGGCCCGTCGCGAGCACGAACTGTGCGCCGCCGTCGACCACGGCACGCACCACCGAACGGGTTCTCGGACTGACGTTCTCGTCGTCGTCGAGCAGTGTGCCGTCCACGTCGGTGGCGATCAGCAACGGCTTCACCGGTTTTCGGCCCGTCTACGCGCCCGCTCCGCCAACTCGGCCTCCTCCAGACGTCTGGCTTCCTGCGGCGTCGGCGCTCCGCCGCCCAGCCGGCGCGGCACCCAGAACGCACCGCTGGGTCGCGGGTAGCCTTCCTGCGCCTCGTGCAGCAGATCGGTCATCTTCGCGCGCAATTCCCGGTCCAGACCGGCGGCATCGCCGCCGTCCGGCCGGATCGGTTCACCAACCGCGACGGTGACCGGAATCTTGTTGCGTCCCAACGCCCTCGGATGATCCTTGGTCCACATCCGGTGGGCGCCCCAGACGATCAGCGGCACGATCGGCACCTGCGCCTCCCTGGCCATGCGCACCGCGCCGGACTTGAACTCCTTGAGTTCGAAGCTGCGGCTGATGGTCGCCTCGGGATACACCCCGACCAGCTCACCGCCGCGAAGCGCCTGGACCGCGGCGGCGTAGGCACCCGAACCGGCGCGGCGATCCACCGGGATGGTCCCGGTGTGGCGGATGAGCCACGCGATGATCCGCACGTCCTGCATCTCGGCCTTGATCATGAACCGCATCCGCCGCTTGCGCCTGCTGGCCGCCAGCGCAGCCGGCAGCCAGTCGACGTACCCGGTGTGGTTGATGGCCACCACGGCGCCCCCGACGGCGGGCAAGTTGTCCTCCCCGCGAAAGGTGATCCGTGTTCCGGTGGCTCTGACCGCCAGGTGTGCCGTGATCTCCAGGGTGCGGAAGACCGGTTCCATCGGCCTACCCCGGCGTCTCGGCGGTTCCGGTGTCCAGCCCCGGTGTGCCGCGCTTGGCGGCCTTGGCCGCCGCCTCCTCGGCATCCATCCGGTTGGCCTCGGCCAGCGTCGGCGCCCCGCCACCCAACCGGTGCGGCACCCAGAACTCGCCCGCCGGGTGCGGCCCGTAGGCGTCCTGCACCTGCTCGAGCAGGTGCTGCATCCGTGAGTGCAGCACCGTGGTCAGCTCGGCCGCGGGCAGCGTGGGCTCGATCGGCTTGCCGACCGCGATGGAGATCGGCACCTTCGGCCGCCACAGGTTCTTCGGCTGCCCCTTGGTCCAGATGCGCTGAGCGCCCCACACGATGTGCGGCACGATCGGCACCCCCGCCGCGATCGCCATCCGCGCCGCGCCCGACTTGAAGGCTTTGATCTCGAAGCTGCGGCTGATCGTCGCCTCGGGATAGACCCCGACGAACTCGCCCTCCCGCAGCTTGCGGCAGGCCTCCTCGAACGATGCGGCGCCGCTGTCGCGGTCGACCTCGATATGACGCAGGCTGCGCATGATCGGGCCGGTGACCTTGTGGTCGAAGACTTCTTTCTTCGCCATGAACCGCACCTTGCGCCCGAGGCCCTGCCGGTAGGCCGGCAGGCCGGCAAAGGTGAAGTCGAAGTAGCTGGTGTGGTTGATCGCGATCACCGCGCCGCCGGTCTTCGGCAGGTTCTCCACCCCGGTCACCGTGAATTTCAGGCCCTGGACCCGCCAGGCCAGGCGCGCGAGCTGGATGACAGTGCCGTATACCGGTTCCACAGCCGCCAGCGTAGTGCGCTGCCAATCCGCGACACACGAGGGACATCCAGGCCGTGAGTGCCCCCACCGAACCGCGTCCGGGGCCTCACTGGAACGACGAGCCCCTCTCACCCGGCTAAGCTGCAGGGCGGACCAACAGCACCCGATCCGGGTGCAGAAGGGGTATCTGTGCAGGTCACCAGCGTCGGCCACGCCGGCTTCCGTATCGACACGAAGGCCGGGAGCATCCTGTGCGATCCGTGGGTGAACCCCGCGTACTTCGCGTCGTGGTTCCCGTTCCCGGACAACAGCGAGCTGGACTGGGCGGCCCTCGGTGACGTCGACTACCTGTACGTGTCGCATCTGCACAAGGACCATTTCGACCCGCAAAATCTCCGCGAGCACGTCAACAAGGACGCCGTGGTGCTACTGCCCGATTTCCCGGTGCCGGATCTGCGCCGGGAGCTGGAGAAGCTCGGCTTCCATACGTTCTTCGAGACCACCGACTCGGTGAAGCACCGGGTCAGCGGCCCGAAGGGCGATCTGGACGTGATGATCATCGCGCTGCGCGCCCCGGCCGACGGACCGATCGGTGACTCCGGCCTGGTAATCGACGACGGCGAGACCGTCGCGTTCAACATGAACGACGCCCGCCCGGTCGATCTGGACGTGCTGCACACCGACTTCGGCCAGGTCGACGTCCACATGCTCCAGTACTCCGGAGCGATCTGGTATCCGATGGTCTACGACATGCCGGCACGCGCCAAGGAGGCGTTCGGGACCCAGAAGCGGCAGCGCCAGATGGACCGGTGCCGCCAGTACATCGCGCAGGTCGGCGCGACGTGGGTGGTGCCGTCGGCCGGGCCGCCGTGCTTCCTGGATCCCGCGCTGCGCAGCCTCAACGACGACCACGCCGATCCGGCCAACATCTTCCCCGACCAGGTTGTGTTCCTCGACCAGATGCGCAGCCACGGTCACGACGGCGGACTGCTGATGATCCCCGGGTCGACGGCCGATCTCACCGGGTCGCAACTGAACTCGCTGACCCACCCGATCCCCGACGACGACGTACTGGCGATCTTCACCACAGGCAAGGCCCAGTACATCGCCGACTACGCCGAGCGGATGGCGCCGGTGCTGGCGGCGCAGAAGGCGGGGTGGGCCCCGGCGGCCGGGCCGCCGCTGCTGGACCCGCTGCGCGAGCTGTTCGAGCCGATCATGCTGGCCTCCGACCAGATCTGCGACGGCATCGGCTATCCGGTCGAACTGCGCCTGTCCGGTCCGGGCCACGACGAGACGGTGGTCATCGACTTTCCAAAACGCGCTGTGCGCGAAGCTGTTCCGGATGAGAAGTTCCGGTACGGCTTCGCAATCGCGCCGGAGTTGGTGCGCACCGTGCTGCGTGACCGCGAGCCCGACTGGGTGAACACGATCTTTCTGTCCACCCGCTTCTCGGCGTGGCGGGTCGGCGGCTATAACGAATACCTCTACACGTTCTTCAAATGCCTGACCGACGAGCGGATCGCGTACGCCGACGGCTGGTTTGCCGAGGCTCACGACGACAGCGCCTCGATCACGTTGGACGGCTGGGAGATTCAGCGGCGCTGTCCGCACCTCAAGGCCGACCTATCGAAGTTCGGTGTGGTGGAAGGCGAGACGCTGACCTGCAATCTGCACGGCTGGCAGTGGAACCTGGCCAGCGGCCGCTGCCTGACCACCAAGGGCCACGAGCTGCGGTCGGAGAAGCTGTGACCCAGCCCCGCGGGTCCACCCGCTTCTACGACGACGGCCGTATCCAGCTCGACCGCGAGGCGGTCACGTTGCGGCGCTACCACTTTCCGTCGGGCACGTCGAAGATCATCCCGCTGCGCGAGATCCGCGGATACCGTGCCGAGCCGCTCGGCGCGTTCACCCATCGCTTCCGACTGTGGGGCACCTCGGATTTCCGTCGCTGGCTACCGCTGGACGTGAACCGGATGCGGCGCTCCACGCTGGTGACGTTCGACGTCGACGGGACCCGGCTGGACCCGGCGTGCACGCCGGAGCGACCCGAGGAGTTCATCGAGGTGCTCGACGAACTCCTGGACGCCCGTTAGCTTTTCGGCTTCAGCACATCGGTGCCGACATACGGCACCAGCGCTTCGGGGACGCGCACGCTGCCGTCCGGCTGCTGGTGGTTCTCCAGGATGGCGACCAGCCACCGGGTGGTGGCCAAAGTGCCGTTGAGCGTGGCGGCGGTCTGCGGCTTGCCGTTCTCGTCGCGGTACCTCACCGACAGCCGGCGCGCCTGGAACGTCGTGCAGTTCGACGTCGACGTCAGCTCGCGGTAGGCCTGCTGGCTCGGCAACCACGCCTCGCAGTCGAACTTGCGCGCCGCCGACGAGCCGAGATCGCCTGCGGCGACGTCGATCACCCGGTAGGGCACCTCGATCAGTCCGAGCATGTGCCGCTGCCAGCCGAGCAGCCGGGTGTGCTCTGCCTCGGCGTCCTCGGGTCTGGAGTAGACGAAGCCCTCCACCTTGTCGAACTGGTGCACCCGGATGATGCCGCGGGTGTCCTTGCCGTAGCTGCCGGCCTCACGGCGGAAGCACGACGACCACCCGGCGTAGCGCAACGGCCCGGCCGACAGGTCGAGGATCTCGCCCGAGTGGTAGCCGGCCAGCGGCACTTCAGAGGTCCCGACCAGGTACAGGTCGTCGGCCTCCACGCGGTACACCTCGTCGGCGTGGGCGCCGAGGAAGCCGGTGCCTGCCATGATCTCGGGCCGCACCAGCACAGGCGGCACCATCAGCGTGAAGCCGTTCTCGGTGGCGGTGCGCACCGCAAGCTGGAAGAGGCCGAGCTGCAGCAGCGCGCCGAATCCGGTGAGGAAGTAGAACCTCGACCCCGACACCTTGGCACCGCGCTCCATGTCGATCAGCCCGAGCGACTCGCCGAGCTCGAGATGGTCCTTCGGGTTGTCGATGGCCCTCGGCTCGCCGACGGTGTCGAGCACCACGAAGTCGTCCTCGCCGCCGGCCGGGACACCGTCGATGATGAGATTCGAGATGGCCATGTGGGCGGCGCTGTAGACCCGTTCGGCCTCGGCCTGGGCGGACTCGGCGGCCTTGACCTTCTCGGCGAGGTCCTTGGCCGCGGCGAGCAACGCCGGCCGTTCGTCCGGGGTGGCCTTGCCGACCAGCCTGCTGGCGGCCTTCTGCGCGGCGCGCAGGTTGTCGGCGGCCGAGATCGCGGCCCGCCTCGCGGTGTCGGCGTCGGCGAGCGCGTCGACGAGACCGGGGTCCTCGCCCCTGGCCAGCTGTGAAGCGCGTACGGCGTCGGGGTTCTCTCGCAGCACCTTCAGGTCGATCACGGGCGCAACCCTACGGGGTCGGCCGGGGTCCTGGCATAACCGCGCAACGTCGCCGCCGAGCCGGCTCCAGCCGCATAACTTTACAATTGCATCACTTGTCACAGCACCTGACACGCCTGTCACAATGGAGCGGATGTCAGAGATACCTGGCCCGACACCGAGCCCGTGGTGGCGGAGTCTGCAGGCCGCGTCGACCCGGCGCGCGCTGTTGTTGACGGCCCTCGGCGGCCTTCTGATCGCCGGGGTGATCACCGCCCTCCCGACGACCGACCCGAACGGCGGGCTCACCGCCAACTCGATCTCACTCGGCCCCCGCGGCAACGACACGTTCGACCATGCCAAGAGCGGCGACTGCCTGAACTGGCCGGACCGCACACCGGACGCCGCGGAGATCGTGGACTGCGCCGGTGAGCACCGGTTTGAGGTGGCGCAGTCGGTGGACATGCGGACGTTCCCGGGCAGTGAGTACGGCCCGGACGCCGCGCCGCCGTCGGCGGCACGCATCCAGCAGATCAGCCAGGAGCAGTGCTCGGCCGCGGTCAAGCGCTACCTCGGGGTGCGCTTCGATCCCAACTCCCGCTTCACCATCAGCATGCTGTGGTCCGGTGACAAAGCCTGGCGGCAGTCGGGTGAGCGGCGCATGCTGTGCGGCCTGCAGCTGCCCGGCCCGAACAACCAGCAGCTGCCGTTTAAGGGCAGGGTCGCCGAGATCGACCAGTCGAAGGTGTGGCCTGCGGGCACCTGCCTGGGTATCGACTCCGCGACCAATCAGCCCACCGACATTCCCATCGACTGCGCCGCACCGCACGCGATGGAGGTCACCGGTGCGGTCAACCTGGCCGCGAAATTCCCGGACGCGGTCCCGCCCGAGCCGGAGCAGGACACGTTCATCAAGGACGAGTGCACCAAGCTGACCGACGCCTACCTGGCCCCGATCAAACTGCGTGACACCACGCTGACGCTGGTCTACAGCACGGTGTCGCTACCGAGCTGGTCAGCGGGCAGCCGCCAGGTGTCGTGCAGCATCGGCGCCACCCTCGGCAACGGCGGCTGGTCGACTCTGCTCAACAGCGCCAAGGGCCCGTTGATGATCAACGGGCAGCCACCCGTCCCCCCGCCGGACATCCCGGAGGAGCGCCTGAACCTGCCGCCGATCCCGATGCCGGAGTCGTCCGGCAGCTCGTCGGACTCGTCGAGTTCAAGCTCGTCGTCTTCGAGCTCGTCGTCTTCGAGCTCGTCGGGTTCGAGCTCCGATGACAGCCAGCAGTCGACCGTGCACGGGCCGCAGACCCCGGCACAGCCCGAGCAGCCGGCCGGTCAGGTTCCGGAGTCGGGTAACACGTTCCTCAACGGAGCGCCGCCGGCTCCGCCCGCGCCCCCTGCCGACCAGTTGCCTCCGCCTCCGCCTCCGCCTGTAGATCAGCTGCCACCGCCTCCCGCACCGGCGCCACCGGTGCCCGGTCCGCCGCTCGCACCGCCACCGCCGCCGCCACCCGGGGTGTAGCCCGATGGCCGTGCGGATGAGCCCGCAACGGTTCGACGAGCTGGTCGGCGACGCGCTGGATCTGATCCCGCCGCAGCTGGCCAAGGCGATCGACAACGTGGTCGTCCTCGTCGCCGACCGCAACGAGGAAGAACCCGAACTGCTCGGTCTCTACGAGGGCGTCGCACTGACCGAACGGGACTCCTGGTATGCCGCCGGCTCGTTGCCGGACGCCATCACGATCTACCGCGGGGCCCTGCTGGACATCTGCGACAGCGAAGCGGAGGTGGTCGACGAGGTGGCCATCACCGTGATCCACGAGATCGCCCACCATTTCGGTATCGACGACGACCGCCTCCACGAACTCGGCTGGGGCTGACCCGTCCGCCCGGCCCGTTCGTGAAATGGCCGCGCGGCAACCGGGACCCGTCACCGGCGGGTGCTATGAACGGGGCATGACCAATCAGTGCCGCGCCTGCCGTTCAGGGCTGGAGCACTGCCACGGCGCGCTCATCCACCACGCCTACCGTCGTGCCGAATGCACCGAGGACGGCTGCATCGCCACCGACAGCGTCCATGAGATCCACCTCGACTGCAGCGCGGTCGGATGCGTGTGCGACGAGCACGTGACGGTCTCAGCCCATCGGGTCGGCTGAGGCCGCCGGGTCCACGCCGGTCGTCACCGGGGTGTCCGGGTCGAACGGCGGGGTGAACTTGCCCCACTGCACACAGCTCCACCGGCCCTCGGTGACCGGGGCCAGCACCACGGATTCGGTGTTGGCCAGGTGGTGGTCGACCGCGAACCGGCTGTCCACCCCGGCCAGTACCGCCGACACCAGACGGATGGCGGCGCCGTGGCTGACGACGATGATGTCGTCGTGCCAGCCCGGATCGTCCAGGTAGCGCATCCGCAGCTGCTCGAGCACGGGCACGTATCGGTCGATCACCTGCCGCGCCGACTCGCCGCCGGGCAGGGCGAGATCGAGTTCTCCTTCGTGCCAGCGCCGGTAGATGCTGTTGAACTGGTCGTGGGCGGCCTCGTCGTCGCGGTTCTCCAGCTCACCGACCTGCACCTCGTGCAGACCTTCGAGTTCGTGGCGGCCGTGCGCCGGCGCGGTGAGCTCGGCCGTGATGTGGTGCGCGGTCTGGACGGCGCGGATCGCGATCGAGTGCGCGACCAGCGCCGGCGGACGGGCCAGCGTCCGGGCGAACGAGCGGGCCTGGTCGCGCCCGAGATCGGTGAGCTCAGCCCCCGGCGGCAGCGTGTCGAGCCGGCGTGCCACGTTGCTGTGGGTCTGGCCGTGCCGCACCAGCACCAGGCGCCCGCTCACGGTCGCCCCTCCCGGAGCCGGTCCAACCACGCCGTCGCGCCGTCCGTCGGCGGCGGCACCGCGCCGACGACCTCGCCGGTCGGCCAGGACCCCAGGTAGCGCACGTCCGCGCAGCGGCGGTACAGCGCCCGCAGGGCCTCGGCGACCAGCACGTCGTCGATGTGCCCGACGAAGTCGAGGAAGAACTTGTAGGTGCCCAGTTCGGTGCGGGTAGGCCGCGATTCGATGTTGGTCAGGTCGATGTCGCGGACGGCCAGCTCGGTCAGCGCCGACACCAGCGCGCCGGGCACGTTGGCCAACTGCAGCACCACCGAGGTGCGGTCGGCACCGGTGCGCTTCGGGGGCTGACCGGGGCGGCCCGCGAGCACGAACCGGGTTCGTGCATTCGGCTCGTCGACGACGTCGCGGGCCAGCGCCTCCAGGCCGTACCGCTCGGTGGCGAGCGCAGTGCTGACGGCGGCGTCCGCGCGTTCGGCCGCCACGTCCTGTGCGGCCGCGGCGTTCGAATTGGCGGGCACCAGTTCGGCGTGCGGCAGCCGCTGGGCGAGCCAGCGCCTGACTTGCGCGGCCGCCACCGGATAGGCGGCCACGGTGCGGATGTCCGCCGCGGCGACGCCGGGACGCACCGCGATCGTGAACGCCACATCCAGGGTCAATTCCGCGAAGATCTGCAGTGGGGTGCCGACGGCCAGGCTGTCCAGGGTCGGGATCACCGACCCGTCGATCGAGTTCTCGATCGGCACGCAGGCGTAGTGCGCGTCGCCGGACCGCACGGCCGCCAGCGCGGCCGAGGTGGATTCGGCGGGGATCCGGGTCACGGGCTCCGGCCCGGCGTCCGGGGTCGGCGGCGGGATCAGCCCGCTGGCCTCGATGGCGCGCAGCGCCGCCTCGGTGAACGTCCCCTCCGGGCCGAGGTATGCGATGCCGGGCACCGCACCACCCTAACGGTTGCCCCGGTAATCCCGTTCCGCTGCGGAAGCCCTTGCGCGGCGGTGGCGAGGGTAGTTAAGTTAGCCTCACCTTACCAACTTGAGGAGGCGGCGATGACCCCATCGACAGCGACTTCAGCCCCCACTACCGCGGAGCGGATCCGCAGCGCCTGCGCACGGGCCGGGGGCGCGATGCTCGCCGTGGAAGGCATCGACCCGACGGCCACGCCGGTGCACCACCTGCTCGACGACGGGTCGTTCGCGATCACCGTGCCCGGGGACGGCCCGCTGGCCGCCGAGGTGACCTCGAAGGGCAACGCGGGCATCCAGGCCGTCCTGGAGATGACCGACTACGCGCCGCTGCCGTTGCGGGAACCGGTGCGCTCGCTGGTCTGGATTCAGGGCAGGCTGCGCGACGTGCCGCTCCCCGAGGTGCCGGCGCTGCTGGATCTGATCGCCGCAGCGGAACCGAACCCGGCTCTGCTGCAGGTCGAGGCGGGGCATCGCGGTCCCGGAAGCGGACACCGCGACGAGACCCGCTACGCGCTGATGCGGCTGGAGATCGAGTCGGTGGTGGTCGCGGACTCGACCGGCGCCGAGTCCGTCGCGCTCAGCGCCCTGCTGGGGGCACGACCGGACCCGTTCTACGCCATGGAGTCGTGTTGGTTGCAGCACATGGAGTCGGCACACCGCGACGTGGTCGACCGGCTGGCAGCCCGGCTGCCCACCTCGCTGCGGCAGGGTCGGGTACGACCTCTCGGGCTGGACCGCTACGGGGTGCAGCTACGGGTGGAGAGCGAGGACGGCGACCACGACGTCCGACTGCCGTTCACCCGTCCGGTCGACGACGTGACCGGCCTGAGCCAGGCCATCCGGGTACTGATGGGCTGCCCGTTCCTCAACGGCCTGCGCGCCCGCGGCGCCTGAGCCGTCCCCAGCCGACGCGGCCACTACCGTGTCTGCGGTGGGCGTGACCGCAGAAGGACCGACCGACGAGCAGCGGCGCGCACTGCGCGTCGAGATCGGTGTCGTGCTGGCGGTGACGTTCGCCCTCAGCGGCTACACCGCGCTGCTGCGCCTCATCGAGAGCGTCCTGCTCGGTTTGTCCGATCAGATCGTGGCGCTCAACCCGATCCGCTCACCGTTCGACCTGATCGACCTCGGCTTGAACCTGGCCGTGCTGTTCCAGCTGCTGGCCTGGGGCGCACTGGCGGTGTACCTGCTGTGGCGCGGCGGAGACGGTCCGGCCCGCATCGGTCTGGCCCCGATCCGTTGGCGCGCAGATGTTCTCGGCGGCGTCGGGCTGGCGCTGCTGATCGGGGTGCCCGGGCTGGCGCTGTACCAGATCGCCCGGCTGCTCGGACTCAACGCGTCCGTCGAGCCTGCCGAACTCAACGACACCTGGTGGCGGATTCCACTGCTGGTGCTGCTGTCCTTCGGCAACGGCTGGGCCGAGGAGGTGGTCGTGGTCGGATTCTTGCTGACCCGGCTGCGCCAACTGCAGGTCAACCCGTGGACGGCGCTGGTCGCCTCGAGCGTGCTGCGCGGGATCTACCACCTCTATCAGGGCTTCGGAGCCGGTCTGGGCAATATCGCGATGGGCCTGGTGTTCGGTTACGTGTACCAGCGCACCGGTCGACTGTGGCCGCTGATCATCGCGCACACCCTGATCGACGCGGTTGCGTTCGTCGGGTATTCGCTGCTCTATGACCAGATCAGCTGGCTACTCTGACCGTGCGGCGACACCGCTGCCGACAGCGCCGGCGCGTACATTCTTGTCGTGACCGACAAGCGGCCGCCGCTCCCGGGGCCGGTTCCGCCTCCTCCTCCGCGCCCAGGCCAGGGCCGTCGTGAGCCGTCACAGGTGATCCGGCGCGACCCGAACTACCGTCCCGTGTGGCCGCCCAACCCGCCGACGCCGCCGCGCAGGCCGGCGCCGCCGGTCGCGCCGCCACCGTCTCCGCCGACGCGTCACCCACCGTCGCCCAACCCGCCGCCCGCCCGGCCGCGACCGACCTCACCACCGCCGCCGCCTCCGCCGCCTCCGCCGCCGCGGCAACGAAAGACCGCTCCCGCACCACCCCCGCCCCCGGCAGCTGCCCGCAGAAAACCCCGGCGGCTGCGCCATCTGCTCCGCATCGCGGCGGTGCTCGTGCTGGTGGCCGCCGTCGGCACGGTCGCCGCCGGCGTGTGGATCGATTCGTCGCTGACCCGGGTGCCCGCGCTGACCGGTCTGGCCGATCGCCCCGCACAGGGCAAGGGCACCACCTGGCTGCTGGTCGGTTCCGATGCCCGCGAGGGCCTGACTCCCGAGCAGCAGGCCGCGCTGGCCACCGGCGGTGAACTCGGCGGTGGCCGCACCGACACGATCCTGCTGGTGCATCTGCCCGGCCTGGGCGGCAGCACTCCGGCCACGATGGTGTCGATCCCCCGGGATTCCTACGTCTCGATCCCTGGCTACGGCAGCGACAAGATCAACGCCGCATTCTCCGCCGGTGGTCCGCAGTTGCTCGCGCAGACCGTCGAGGCGTCGACCGGTCTGCGTATCGACCACTACGCCGAGATCGGCTTCGGCGGGTTCGCGGGGCTGGTCGACGCCGTCGGCGGGGTGACGATGTGTCCGGCGGAGCCGATCAGCGACCCGCTGGCCGGCATCGACCTGCCCGCCGGATGCCAGCGCCTCGACGGGCGGTCGGCGCTGGGCTTCGTGCGGTCCCGCGCCACCCCACGCGCGGATCTGGACCGGATGGCCAACCAGCGCCAGTTCATGGCCGCGCTGGTGGAACGCGCGTCCAGCCCGACCGTGCTGCTCAACCCGCTGCGCTGGTATCCGATGCTGCGGGCCGCGGCGGACACCGTGGCCGTCGACGACGGCGACCACGTGTGGGACCTCGCCCGGCTGGCGTGGGGGTTGCGCGGCGACGTCGTGAACGTGACGGTGCCGATCGGAGAGTTCACCTCCAACGGATCGGGATCCATCGTGGTCTGGGACACCGACGCCGCGCAGCGGCTGTTCTCCGCATTGGCGTCGGACTCACCCATCCCTCAGGACGTCATCGACGCCGGCCGCCGGTAGACGTCTGTAGACATCTTGGCGCCAGCCAGCAAATTGTGTAGGCCACGTCACCATGCCCATCCTTACTAAGGCGAAACTTGCCTCGGTAAGGATGACCTTTGCTGAAAAGCAGGTATGACCTGGTCTATTCTCGGGCCATGACTTCCGCCGCCGCCATCGACGCCCTCGACACCAAGTTCCACCGGCTCCTCAACGACCAGGTGCGCAGCGAACTCGGTGCGTCCCAGCAGTATCTCGCGATCGCGGTGTATTTCGACAGCTCCGACCTACCGCAACTGGCCAAGTTCTTCTATCGCCAGTCGGTCGAGGAGCGCAATCACGCGATGATGCTGGTGCAGTACCTGATCGACCGCGGCGTCGAGGCCGAGATCCCCGCAGTCGATCCGGTGCGCAACGCGTTCGACACACCCCGCGACGCCATCGCCTTGGCGCTCGATCTCGAGCGTGCCGTGACCGAGCAGATCAGCAGTCTGGCCGCCACCGCCCGCGACGAGGGCGACTACCTCGGCGAGCAGTTCGTGCAGTGGTTCCTGAAGGAGCAGGTGGAAGAGGTCTCGCTGATGACCACGCTGGTCCGCATCGCCGAACGGGCGGGCTCGGACCTGTTCCACCTGGAGGACTACGTCGCGCGTGAGATCGCCGCGCCGTCGGCGGACTCGACGGCACCGAAGGCCGCCGGCGGCGCGCTCTAGTCGCGTTCGACGCCGGTCGCCCCGGTCTGGAGCCACGACTTGGTGCGGCCCGGGTGGTTGGTCGCGATCCAGGCCACTCCGAGGTCACGGCAGTACTGCACGTCCTCGTAGTGGTCGACGGTCCAGCAGTAAAGCGCGCGGCCCTGGGCGGCCGCCCGGTCGACGAGCTCCGGGTATTCGCGCAGGGTCGCGATGCTAGGCCCCACCGCGGTGGCGCCGACTGTGGTGGCCGCACCGCCACCGAGGAAACGCGAGGTCTCCCCGAGCAGCACCGTGGGCAGCATCGGGGCCGCCCGCCGCACTCGCCACACCGCGGCCGCGGAGAAGGACATCACCACCGCGCGCGCCAGATCGGCGGATGCCGGTGCCGCGATACCGAACCGGTGCAACAGCGCGAGCACCTTGCTCTCCACCAGTGCGCCGTACCGGACGGGGTGCTTCGTCTCGATGAACATCTTCACCGGCCGGTTCCAGTCCAGGACCAACGTGACGAGTTCTTCGAGCGTCAGCAGCCCGGTGCCCCCGATGCTGCCGTCCGCCTTCGAACCGGGGTGCCAGGAACCGAAGTCGAGATCGCGCAGCTGCGCCAGCGTCATCTCGGAGACCAGGCCGGTTCCGTTCGACGTGCGGTCCAGCCTGCGGTCGTGCAGGCACACCAGATGCCCGTCGCGGGTCAGTCGCACGTCGCATTCGACCGCGTCGGCGCCCTCCTCCAACGCAAGCTCGTAGGCCGCCCTGGTGTGCTCCGGGCGATCCGCCGACGCACCTCGGTGAGCGACCACGAATGGATGACCGCCGAACGTCCCGCCGGAGCTCATGGGGCTATGCTGCCGGGTTCGCCCCGGAACGCTCAACCGCACGCGCGGGTTCGGCGTCCACGGAGTCCTCGGATCGGCCCGGGGCGTCGGGGTTTCCTTCGTCCTCGGCGACGGCTCGGTGGGCCGGTTTGCCGGGCATGGCCTCGACCATGACCCAGCGCCGGGACGGCCGCTCCACCGGCTGCCGCTCGAAACCGAGGAACACGCGTAACGCGGCGAGCACCGCGGCGGCGGCGACCAGATACGCGACGACCGTGGCGACCGTGTTGTCCGCGATGCCCTGCGGGTCGGCGGTGAAACTGGTCGCGAACGCGAACACCGACACCGCGGTGCTCGCGACCCAGAGCAGCCACCACAGCAGGATCGGTCTCTGCAGCCGGCGCTGTCGCTCTTCGGCGCCGGCGAGTTCGGTCACGAAGACCGGGGCCCACAGCAGGTTGACGAACGGGATCAGGCAGCCCAGGCGCAGCATCCACCTGGATCTGGGTTCCGGCTGGCCGAGATGACCGAACGCCGCCGCCCGCCGTGCGATCAGCCAGTTCATCAGCACGACGATGCCGGCGACCGTCATGAACGCCGCCACCACACTGACCGCGACGCCACCCCAGGTGGCCGCTCCGGCGATCCACGGGTGCAGCAGCACCGAGCGGTTGATGATCAGCAGCACGTAGCGCACGAGATGGACGAACGCGGCGGCACCCAGCGCGGCGGCCGCCATCACCAGCGTCATCCGCACCGCGGTCGCCGACGGCCCGGTGCGCGGGGCGGTCTGCTCGACCGGGGTGTCGAACTGCTCGACCAGGCCCCAGCGCGGGATGGTCTGGTATCGGGGGGTGGGACCGAGGTCACGGCGCCCACGGCGCGGACGCGGCGGCGCGCCGGGCCGGACGGCCACCCAGCGGTAACCGGACGGGAGCCGCTGACCCTGCGGCGCGGCGTCCCGGGCCGGGCTGCGCCATTCGGATCCGGAAGCGTGGCCAGACGGTGCGAGCAGGGTGCCACGACAGCGCGGGCACCACACCCGCTGCCGGTCGCGCACGTTCCACCGCGTCCCGCACTGGGAACACACTTGGATCATCGGACCAGAGTAAGTCAGACCGTGCCGGCATCTCCGGCGTCGGTGACCACAGGGCGTCCCGCCCCCGCCCAGGCCAGCATGCCGCCGGTGACGTTGACCGGTTCGTAGCCGTTGCGGACCAGGTATTGCGCGACCCGCTGCGAGCGGCCGCCGGCATGGCAGACCACGAACAACTGCGCCTTGTTGTCGATCTCGGCCATCCGCGCGGGCACCTCCCCCATCGGGATGTGCTGGGCGCCCGGCGCATGGCCTCGCTGCCACTCGTCGTCCTCGCGCACGTCCAGCAGAACCACGTTCTTGTCGAACTCGACCGGAACGTCGCCGATCGCCACCTGCCGCACGTCGGTGTCATCCATGACTTCATGCTGGCACGCGCTCCGCCCGGGTGGCCAGGACGGGAGAGCAGCAATAATCGCCCGGACGACACTATCCACAGTTTCCACAGCTTCATCCACAGAGCCCGCCCCAGTCCGCCGGGGTTTCTGTGGATAACCTGCCCGCCCACCGCCTACGCGATCAACAGGCCACGATCGCCCCGAGCGAAATACGTTGCCGTGCTAACTAATTTGGCGTCACACGGTGTTAAGTGACAGCATTTGCCAGTCGATTTCTCAGCGCGATCACAAGGGGTTATGATCGCCGTCACACGAGTGGGCTTGTGACTGATCTCACTGAGCGCAGGGTCCGGGGAGGTAAACAGCGTGCACAGGAGGAGCGTCTGATGGCGTCGTCTTCGATGGATTCGGGGTCGGCCTTCCAGCCGTCGGAGTGGCCGTCCTCCGCGCGTGTCTACACCCGCAGTCAGTTGATGGCCTGCCTGCGGGCCGGGCTCATCGCCCTGGTCCTGCTCGGCATCCTTGCGCTGATCGTCCTGTACTGACCGTCCCCCACGTTCACCCGCGCGCGCTTCCCGGCAGCCGCCACAGCACGCGGTAACTGCCCGAGGCCGCCACTGGTCCGAAATCGTGAGAATCGCTCGCCCCTGCCGCACGCGGATTGTCCGACCGGGCCTCGAACACCGACCCGTAGACGTCGCCTACGCGTTTGACCAGCCAGCGGGTCGACGTGTTCGGATGCCGGAAGATCCTCAACTGCCCTTCGCGGGGCCGCCCGTCACGCCACGCCAGCAACATGTCCCCGGGCTTCAGCGTGGGCAACATGGAGTCCTCCACCACCACGAAACGGCGCACCGGCCAGTCGAACCCGGAGTCCTGTGGCCCATGGCTTCGCCGCATCGCCTAAGGGTAAGTTAGGGCCATGCTGCATCGACTGTTCGCCAACGCAACCCCTGCCCACGCCCACTGCGATCTGTACTGCGGCGTCTACGACCCCGCGCAGGCCAAGATCGAGGCGCTGTCCTGCCTCAAGACGATCCAGAAGTACCACGACTCCGACGATGAGCACTTCAAGACCCGCGCCATCATCATCAAGGAACGTCAGGCCGAAGAGGTCAAACACCACCTGATGGTGCTGTGGGCCGACTTCTTCACCAAGGACCACTTCGAGCAGTTCCCGAACCTGCACCAGCTCTTCTGGGACGGCGTGCACGGTGCCGGCGACGTCAAGAAGTCGCTCGACGTGGCCGTCGCCGAGAAGCTGCTGAAGACGATCGACGAGATCGCCGACATCTTCTGGCAGACCGACAAGGGCAAGCAGATGGGCGTCTACCCGCCTGCCTGACCCACCCCACCAACGCCTGCCCGGCTCGGTCGTCGACCGAGCCGGGTTTTGTTTGTCCAGCTAGCAGTCGTGTCCTCTTGTCTGCCAACAGGTTTGTGCCGCATTCTGTGCCAATCGACCCAGAGGCGTGTCGGGCGTTGGTCTGGGTGCCAGGAGGCGAAATGGAGTTCGGGTCCGGACGGGCGATCGAGATCGCCCCGTTTCATTCGCGCGGATCTCTCAAAGGGTTCGTCGTCTCGGGCCGCTGGCCCGACTCCACCAAGGAGTGGGCACAGCTGCTCATGGTGGCGGTCCGCGTCGCGTCGATGCCGGGGCTGCTGTCCACCACCACGATCTTCAGGGTGCGCGAGGAACTGCCCGAGGAGCCCGAGCCCTGCACGGTCGGGCTGGTGCTCGCCGAGGGCACCGTGGTCGGGGACTCGGCGGTGCCCCCCGGCCACTTCGCCGATCGTCAGCCCCCGGCGCTGATGATGCTGCATCCCCCCTCGGAGACCACGCCGTCACTTCCCGAGTGCACCGGCGCGGCGTCGGGCTGCGTGCTGCTGCCCGGGCTGCCGCACCTGGGTCTCGAACACCGCGCCGCATGGGTCGAGGCCGAATCCGACGGCACGGTGACCTCGATGGTCAGCCGCGTCGGGGTGGATCCGATCAGCCATCCCGACACCGCGATCCTCGCGATGCTGCTGGCCGCCTGACGGCCCTTCCGGTACCAGACCGCTGCGGGCGTGTCGGTCCTCAGGCGAACCGGCCGCGCCGCACAGGCCGGTGGCGGATCATCCCTGCCGGCCTGCCACTGGCTACTGACACCGTGACGAGAGGTGCGTCACACCGCGGACGCGGACGTTTGCCGTATCACATGCCGAGAAGCGACGTGCCGGCGCTGGGCAGAACCCAGGGACACCCAGCCTCCAGCAAACCAAACGTGGTCTGCGCCACCCCTTCTGCGATCGTTGCCGACGGTACATGAGGCAACTTATGTGACTGCAGCTGTCAAAGAGACGTGCGTATGCTGGCTACGGAGCCGTTAGTATTTGCTTAACCGCACCGTACTATGGCGGTGCGAGGTGCGAATACCGACGCCGTTCACGCCAGCAGCGGCACGTCACAGCGCCGACCGGGACGACTTTTACCCGGTTTGCACTTGGTTGTGGCCACAACTGTCGCTACGATAATCAGCAAATACGCCGCCCTATGAACCCGCTCGCCTGTATGTGGAGGTCATCCCAATGAGCAATACGTTTGCCGCTCGCCTCAACCGCTTGTTTGACACGGTCTACCCGCCCGGACGCGGGCCGCACACCTCGGCCGAGGTGATCGCAGCGCTCAAGGCCGAGGGGGTGACCATGTCCGCCCCGTACCTGTCGCAGCTGCGTTCCGGCAACCGCACCAACCCGTCGGTGGCTACCATGGCCGCGCTTGCCAACTTCTTCCGCATCAAGCCCGCGTACTTCACCGACGACGAGTACTACGAGAAGCTCGACAAGGAGCTGACGCTGCTCGCCGGGATGCGGGACGAAGGCGTCCGCAAGATTGCGGCCAGGACGGTCGGACTGTCGGCCGAGGCCAAGCAGGACATCGTGCAGAAGGTCGACGAACTGCGTCGCCGCGAAAACCTCGACGTTTAACCCTGTCGCGGGCGCGACATTCAGTCGGCAACCGCACCCCGGCCAGCGTGTTCCGGGACGGCGTCATCGGCATCCGCGGTCAGCCGCCGGTACTGGCGGGCGATCTCCAGGATCCACTCTCGATCCGAGTACGTTGCGGGCTGACGAAGCCATGCCAAACCGGGGAATCTCTCCCGCCCCGCCCCTGCGGCTCCGTGCCGCCCCTCGTAGATCCATGCCGCAATCGCGGCCGCCTGCTCGGTCGGTGAGGCGTCCGGTGCCTCCAGCCGCGCCCGCTCCACGAGCTCGTCAAGGTCGGTGACGTCGGCGCCGTTGCTTTCTACCGTGCGCAGCGCGCCGTCTGCGGCGGTGGCCTCCAGGAACAGCGCGTCGGAGATCAGAGACATGCGTTCGGCGACGCGAAAGACGAGCGGGCCCCGTGGACGGACCCCGATCCCGACATCGGGATGGCGGCGGCCGAGCTCATCGAGCAGGGGCTGGATCGTGCGCAGCTCCCGGCGCGCGCCGAACCAGTCCTCCAAGCTGGGCAGCAGGGAGCCGGCCGCGACGATCAGCATCGCGCAGCCCAGCAGCGTCGCCGCCGCACCGACCCCGACCGGTCCGGAGGTGCCGACCGCCCGCAGCAGGAAGAACGCCAGCGCCAGCACGATCAGCACGATGCCGACGGTGAAAACGAACAGCGCCCGGCCCCGGCGGGTCCGATTGGAATGGCGCAGTCCGGCCCACACCACCAGGCTGAGCGCCAGCAGCACATAGAGCAGCGGAAGCAGCCACGGCAGCGCATTGCCGCCGATCCCGAGGTTGCGCCGCAGATATTCGTCGGGCGCCATCTCGGGCTGTTGCCCCGCCGCCAGGAACATCCCGAAACTGAAGGCGGCGATCACCGCGGCGACGCCGTACTGGAACATCGCGATCCGTCTGACGGTGGCGGGGGCGCGGTTGGACGACACCGTCGTGATCATCACGCAGCTGCCGGCCGCGCAGGCCACCAGCGCCACTTGGCTGAGCCCCATCGAGATGTTCGGCCAACGCAGCAGGGTGTCGATCAACAGGGTCAGCGGCTGCCAGTTCAGTGCGGCGACCAGGGCGAGGCTGCCCAGCGCCAAGATCATCGCCGTGCTCACCAGGGACTGCTTGTTGACCAGTGCCCAGCCGATACGCAGGCCGGTGGCCAGCCCCAGGAGACCGGCGATCACCCAGACGATCAACCAAACGCCTCTCCGAGACGGACCTGGACGATCGAGGATCGGTCCGAAGGCAGCCGTCCGAGCCGGTAGATCAGCAGTGCGGCGAAGTCCTCTGCCTCCTGCTCGGCGTCCTCCCCGCTGGGTCCCATGCAACCGGTGCGCTGATTGAGCATGTAGCCGATGAGTTCCGAGCTGGCCAGCTCGGTGCTCTGCCTCGCCGCCTGCACCACCGGGATCCCCTCGTGACCCAGCACGAGATGCCCGAGTTCGTGGGCCAGCGTTCGATCCCAGGCGGGCAGCCCCTGCTGGATCAGGAAAACGTCATGGTCGGCGTACTGCCGCCACTGTCCGCACACACCCGGCGGCAGTTCGGCCGTGGCGTGTTCGATGGGCCTGCCCCGGTTTTCACTGACGGCTTCGACCAGACGCGGTAGTGACACCTCGCCATGGCGCGGGGCCAGGGCGAGCACCTCACTGACCGCTCTGGTGACGCTGCGGCTCGCGGGCATGAATCCTCCTCTCGGTGGAGTCCACTATGCGCGCCCGTCCCGGCGGGATGGGCGCCACTGTCAGTTCATGAAGCGCGCGGTGGCGGCGGTGCGCACTCCTTGTCCGGCTCTGGCCTGTCGGTAACCGACCAGCCCCCCGGCCCCGGTGAGGACCAGTAACCCGGCCAGTCCGGGCAATGCCAGCGCCGCAATCTGGGATATCCCGGCTCCGCGCAGATAATCGCCGTATCCGACCCGGTTGGCCGACGCGGGGACAGTGAGGTCGGCCCCGACCGTGGTCGTCGTGGTCTGCTGCCGTGGCGGCGGTTTCTCGGCGAACCGGCGAGGACCGGCGGACGTCGCGGGACCCGAGCCGGCAGCGGCAGGTCCCGGCGCACCGCCGACGGCGGGGACGGTGACCAGGATCGGCACGCTGACCGGCGCCTCGGGCAGGTCACCGGCGGCGACGCCGACATCGGGCACCACGTCCAGCACGTCGGGATGCTCGGGTTCACCGACCGGCGGTTCGACTCCGGGCCGCATGACCCCGCCCGGCACCGGCCGGATCGAGGGCACCCCCTGCGGCGGCCCTTCGCCGTAGTCGTTGTCGGAGCCGGGCCGGTCGTCGGGGATGTCGGACCAGGGCCACGGCGGCCACGGCCAGGGCCAGCCCGGTTCGCAGTCCTTGTCTGCGCCCTCGCAGCAGGGCGGACGCGGGCTCAGCGCACCGTCGTCCTCGGCGCCGGGCTCGTCGGATGCGGGTGGGGACTCGGTGCTGTCGCCGCCGTCGTCCTTCCCCTCCGCATCGGGAGAGGAGTCGGGATCCAGGTCCGGTTCGCCTTCCTGGCCGTCCCCGGCATCGTCGCCGGGCTTGGCCCCGTCGGGATCGCGCCCGTCGGCGGCACCGCCGAGGGTCTCGGGGCGGGCGGGGCTGTCGGCGACGTCCTCGGCCGGCGTGCGGGTGTCGGCCGACGCGGTGGCGGCACCACCGACCAACAGCCCCGAAATCACCAGGCAGGCTGCTGCAGCGACACGCGCACCCCCACCCACGTTGTCACCACCCTTCGGCGAACCGCGCCGCCGTCTGACCCCGATGTGGGTCGATTCTCGCACAACCGGCCTGTTCCGTTTGCTGCGTGGCGCAAACCGGCCCATCATCCAGGGCGCGGGGACATCCGGTCCGGCCGTGAACGCTAGTGTTGGTCACCATCACCGCCGAATCGGCGGCGGACGTGCCGATGAGTCGACTGGGAGGCCGCAGGGATGAGTCTGTTCAAACGACGGAAATCCCGCGCCACCCGGAAGGCGGAGGCCCGCGCCATCAAGGCCAAGGCCAAGCTGGAAGCGAAGCTGTCGGCCAAGAACGAGGTCCGCCGGTTCAAAGCCGAGCAGAAGGCGCAGGCCCGCGCGCTGCGATCCCAACTGAAGGCGCAGCGCGACAGTGACCGCGCCGCGCTCAAGGTTGCTGAGACGCAATTGAAGGCCGCCCGTGAGGGCAAACTGTTCTCGCCCAGCCGGATCCGCCGGGCGCTCACCGTGTCGCGTCTGCTGGCTCCGGTGGTGGTGCCGCTGGTGTACCGCGCGTCGATCTCGGCCCGCGGACTGATCGACGAACGCCGCGCCGACCGGCTCGGTGTCCCGCTGAGTCAGCTCGGCCAGTTCTCCGGGCACGGCGCGCAGCTGTCGGCCCGGATCGCCGGCGCCGAGCAATCGCTGCGCATGATCGCCGAGAAGAAGCCCAAGGACGCCGAGACCAAGCAGTTCGTCAATGCGATCACCGAGCGGCTGACCGATCTGGGGGCCGCCGTGGCCGCCGCCGAGAACATGCCGTCCGCCCGCCGGTGCGCCGCCCACGCGGCGATCGCCGAGCAACTCGACGGCATCGACGCCGACCTGATGGCCCGCCTGGGCGTGGTCTGACCCTCTTGTCCACAGGCCCGGCGCGACTGCGCGGCGCGGCTGCAGGGCTGCTCACGGCAGCCCTGACCCTGGCGGCGCACAGTGCCGGCGGCGGGCTGCTCCCCGTCGGGGCGTCGGCTGTCCAGCTGGTCCTGGTCGCCGCGGTCGTCGCGGCCGTGACCTCGGCAGTCCCGCGCACCGACCGGCTGCCGGTGCTGGTGGGCGTGCTGGGCGCCGGCCAGGTCATCGGGCATGCGGTGCTCTCGGTGCACGGTCACCCGCACAGCGTGCCCCCTGCCTCCGCGATGGCGGCGGCACACATCCTCGCGGTGGTGGTCGGTGCGGTGCTGATCGAGATGGCGGCGCGACTGTGCCTGGCGCTGTCGACTGTCCTGCGGACCTTCCGGTCTCGCGGCGTCGCGGCCCCCGCCGCTGCGACGACCACGGCGGTGCGGACTGTCGATCACCCGCTGCGTTCCACCCTGCTGCTCGCCTTCTCCATGTCGCACCGAGGGCCGCCGGTCACTGCGCACCGCTGACCGCAACCTTCCGCTCGACTCCAGAAAGCACAATCGAATGACTGTTGTACAGCGTGCGATGCACGCGTTGCTCATCACCGCCGTGACGTTCGGGCTGGCCGCCGGCGCGCTCGGCTCCGCGTCAACGGCGTGGGCGCACGCCGCCCGCATCGCCAGCGACCCCGGCGAGAACGCCGAGTTGGAGCTGCCGCCCTCCTCGGTGAACGCGACGTTCAACGAACCGATGCAGAGCCAGTTCGCCGCGATGACGGTGGTCGGCCCTGACGGCGCGCTGTGGTCGGACGGCGATCCGACCGTCAACGGCGCCGTCATCGGCGTGGCGGTCCGGCCCGGCGGGCCGGCGGGTGAGTACACGGTGAACTACCGCGCCACCTCCGCCGACGGCCACGTGGTGACCGGGTCCTGGTCCTACCGTGTCCGCACGGCGGCGCCCGCCGCTGCGTCCCCGACCGCCGAAGTCCCCGACACCAGCCCGGCGGCGGCACCCGCCGAGAACGACCGTGCCGGCGGGAGTGTCCCGGTCTGGCCGTTCGTGGTCGCGGCGGTGGCACTCGTCGCGGCCGGCGCGCTGTGGGCGGTTCGGCGCCGGTCGTGATCCGCGGGAGGGCGGTGACGGGCGGACTGCTCGTCACCGCGGCGGGTTGCGTCGCGGCGTGGGCGCTGGCCTACCCGTCGGCTCCGCTCGCCGGGGCGGCGGTCAGGACGCTCGCCGATGCCGCCGCCGTGGTCGCACTCGGGCTCACCGCCGTGCCCGTGCTCGACGGCGCCCGGCACCGCGACGAGCTGGCCCGCCGCGCAGGGGCTCCTCTGGTGGTCGCCGCGGCGGTGTGGGTGGTGGCCGAACTGGTCCGGCTCGTGGTCGCGGCGTCCGAGGCAACGGGCACCTCGGTGGTGCGCCTGGCAGCGGAACAGACGTGGCAGTTCGCTGCCCACACCGCCGTGGGCCGGGCCGGCCTGCTCACGGTGATCACCGCGGTGGCGGTGGGCGTCCTGGCGGTGGCGGCGCCGCGGTCCGGACCGGCGGGCACCGTCGCGGCAGGGCTGGCCGGCATCGGCATCGTGGGCCACCCGCTGACCGGCCACCTGTCGGACAGCCCGGTCGGCGGGGCGGCGGTCGCGGTGCACGCGCTGGCAGCGGCACTGTGGTGCGGGGCGCTGGCCGCACTGGTGCTGACGGTCGATCACCGCGGGCAATGGGCGCGGGTGCTGCCCCGGTTCTCCCAGTTCTCTCTGGTCTGCGTGGCCGCGCTGCTTCTCGGCGGCATCGTCGCCGGGATGACGGTGCTGGAAAGCCCCCGGGACCTCTATGCCACGGGTTACGGCCGGGTGTTCTCGGCCAAGATCGCGCTGACGCTGCTGCTCATCGGGCTGGCGTGGCGCAACCGCGGGTGGTGGCTGCCCGCCGCCCGGACGCACCGCAGCACCGCCGCGGTGTCCCGCAGCCGGGCGTACACCGAACTGGCATTGATGGCGGTGACGTTGGGCGCGGCGGCGACGCTGTCGGTGACCGGCTGACACCGAGATGAGCCCGGGTAGCCAGCTGGCATGATGGGAACACTGCCGGTTGCACACATTTTTCAAAGGAGCAGAGATGGCAGACCAGCCGGATCGGCCAGACGAAAGTCCCGATGCCGCAACCCCGGCGGTGCCTCCCCCGGCCCCGCCGGTGAAGAAGGCCGCCGCCAGGAAAGCCACGCCCGGAAAGAAGGCCGCACCGGCCAAGAAGACTCCGGCCAAGAAGGCTCCGGCGAAGAAGGCGGCGCTGAGAAAGGCCGCGCCTGCGAAAGCACCCGCCAAGAAGACGCCGCCCGCCAAGGTCGACCTGGCCGCGGCCGCCGAAGAGACTGCAGCGCAAGCGAAGTCGACCGTCGCAACGGCCAGTACCGCGATCACGGCACCAGTCCCCGTGCCACCGGACAGTCGCGACTCGTCACGCCTGCCCATCGCGGCGGCGCTGGTCACCGGCATCCTGGCCCTCCTGGTCGTTGTGCTGGCCGCAAGGCGCAACAGCGGGCACTGACCCGAAAACCCTTGACCCTCACGTGGCGTGAGGGTCGATAGTGATGCCATGAGCACCACTCGTTCCGTCGGCGCCGTCGCCGAACTCACGGGGGTGTCGGTGCGCACGCTGCATCATTACGACCACCTCGGTCTTGTGGTGCCCAGCGTGCGATCAAGTGCGGGCTACCGCGGGTACACCGACGCCGACGTCGAGCGGCTGCACCTGGTGCTCGTGTACCGCGGTGCGGGTCTACCTCTGGAGGAGATCCGCACGCTGCTCGACGACGCGACCGTCGATGTGGTCGAGCACCTGCAACGCCAGCACAAGCTGCTGCTGGAGCAGGCCGACCGTCTCCAGCACATGATCACAGCAGTGGAGGAACTGATGGACGCACATCGCAGCGGGGTCCAGCTGACCGCCGAGGAACAGATCGAGATCTTCGGAACCGCCGTCGCCTCTGGCGAATACGCCAAGGAGGCCGAACAGCGCTGGGGCGGCACGGAGGTGTGGCGGCAGTCCCAACAGCGCAGCGCCGAACTCACCAAGCAGGACTGGATCGAGGTGAAGGCCGAAGGCGATGCCCTACTGGCCGCGTTGGCCGAGGCCAAGCGGGCCGGTGTGGCGCCGGGGTCGCCTGCCGCCGAGGAACTCCGTGTCCGGCACCGGGACTCGATCGAACGGTTCTACGACTGCGACGACGACATGCACCGCTGCCTGGCCCAGATGTACCTCGCCGATGAGCGCTTCACCCGCTACTACGACGACGCCGAGCCCGGGCTGGCACAGTTCGTGCACGACGTCATCGTGGCCGGGTACGACGGCGACTGAGATAATCGCCGCGTGACAGTGACTCCGCGTCCCACCGCTGACCTGGTCGACGAGATCGGCCCCGATGTCCGCAGCTGTGACCTGCAGCTCCGCCAGTACGGAGGCCGTACGGAGTTCGCCGGTCCGATCACCACGGTGCGGTGCTTCGAGGACAACGCGCTGCTCAAGTCGGTGCTCTCGGAACCCGGCGGCGGCGGGGTGCTGGTGATCGACGGGGACGGATCGGTGCACACGGCGCTGGTCGGCGACGTCATCGCCGAACTGGGCCGGTCCAACGGGTGGTCCGGTTTGATCGTCAACGGCGCGGTCCGGGACGCGGCCACGCTGCGCACACTCGACATCGGCATCAAGGCGCTCGGCACCAACCCGCGCAAGAGCACCAAGACCGGTGAGGGCGTGCGCGACGAGGCCGTCGAGTTCGGCGGGGTGGTGTTCACGCCCGGCGACATCGCCTACAGCGATGACGACGGGATCGTCGTCATCGCCGCAGACTGATCACGCCGATCACGCAGAGGCGGTCACCGGCGCCTGGTGCCGCGAGAACGCCAGCGCCTCGTCGTCGACCTTGCCCCGCCGGATCAACTGCAGGTCCAGCAGATAGTTCTGCTTGAGCCGCCACGGTGCCCGCGACCCCTGCTTCGGCAGGTAGTCGAGCGCCCGCAGCACATAGCCGGGGGTGAAGTCCATCAGCGGCCGCTCGTCGACAGCCGTACCGGGATGGCGCGGCTCAACCGTGTCATAACCCTTGCTGTCCATGTGATTGATGACACGGCAGAAGAATTCGGAGACCAGGTCGGCCTTCAGCGTCCACGACGCGTTGGTGTAGCCGATCGTGAACGACATGTTGGGCATGTTGGTCAGCATCATGCCCTTGTAGGCCATCGAGTCGTTGAGTTCCAGCGGCTCCCCGTTGCGGGAGATCGCCGCACCGCCGAACAGCTGAAGGTTCAAACCCGTTGCCGTGACGATGATGTCGGCATCGATGTGCTGGCCGGAGGCGAGCTGGATGCCGGTCTTGGTGAACCGCTCGATGGTGTCGGTGACAACGTCGGCCTTGCCGGACCGGATGGTTTTGAACAGATCGCCGTTGGGGGCCAGACACAACCGCTCGTCCCACGGGTTGTAGCTCGGCCCGAAATGCTTGGCGACATCGTAGCCTGCGGGCAGTCGGCGCTCAGCCATCGTCATCAACGTCTTACGCATGAAATTCGGGAACTTGCGCGCGATCTGATACTGCACGGACTGGAAGATGATGCTCTTCCACCGGTTCACCACGTAGGCCGCCTTGGTGGGCAGGGTCTTGTTCATGCGGACCGTGAACGGGTCCACGTCCGGCAGTGAGCCGATGTACGTCGGCGAGCGCTGCAGCATCGTCACGTGGCCGGCACCCGAATTCGCCAGCGCCGGAATCAATGTCACCGCGGTCGCCCCACTGCCGATGACGACGATCTTCTTGCCCGTGTAGTCCAGCTCCTCCGGCCAGTGCTGCGGATGGATGATCGTGCCCTCGAAATCGTCCGAGCCGGCGAACTCCGGCGAATACCCCTCGTCGTAGTTGTAGTAGCCGCTGCAGGCCATCAGGTACTTCGCGGAGATCTCGATCTGCTCACCGTCGCGCTCGACCCGCACGGTCCACCGGTTGTCGGCGTCGGACCAGTCGGCGGACTTCACGTCCTGCCCGTAGCGGATGTGCTTGTCGATGCCATACTCGGCGACCGTCTCCTTGAGGTAGGCCATGATCGACGGCCCATCGGCGATGGCCTTCTCCGATGTCCACGGCTTGAACCGGAAGCCCAGAGTGAACATGTCGGAATCGGAACGGATGCCGGGGTACTTGAACAGATCCCAGGTACCCCCGAGATTGTCCCGCCGCTCCAGGATTACGTAGCTCTTGGTCGGGCAGCGATCCTGCAGATGCCAGGCGGCACTGATACCGGAGATTCCGGCGCCCACGATGACAACGTCGACAAATTCGGTCATGGTGTCAAGCTATCAACGCCATGTCGAAGCAGTCAACAGTCTGTTGAGAAACTCGACACAGTGTAAAGTCGCTGTTGTGACTGCCGCCCGACAAGCCCGCCCCGCCCGGGGTCGGCGCGCCGCCCGACCCTCTGGTGACGATCGGGAACTGGCGATTCTGGAGACCGCCGAACGCCTCCTCGAGGACCGTTCCCTGGCCGAGATCTCCGTCGACGACCTGGCCAAAGGAGCGGGCATCTCGCGGCCCACGTTCTACTTCTACTTCCCGTCCAAGGACGCGGTGCTGCTCACGCTGCTGGAGCGCGTGATCGCCGAAGCCGATGCCGCGCTGGCACAGTTGATCGCCGACCGGCCCGCCGACCGCCGCGCGATCTGGCGTCGCGGTATCAACGTCTTCGTCGAGACCTTCGGCGCCCACCGCGCGGTCTGCGCCGCGACCGTCGGGGTGAAGAACTCCAACTCCGAGGCCCGAGCGCTGTGGGCGACCTCGATGCAGCGGTGGATCGACCACATCGCTGCGGTGATCGAGGCCGAGCGCGCCGACGGGACCGCGCCGGTGACCGTGCCGGCCCGCGAGTTGTCGACCGCGTTGAACCTGATGAACGAGTCGGTGATGACCGCCGCCTTCGCCGGCCATCAGCCGTCCATTCCCGATCACCGCGTGCTCGACAACCTGGTGCACATCTGGACCACCAGCATCTACGGCACGGCGGACTGACCTGTCGGTGCGTGATGCGAACATATGTTCGTGTCCACCGCGGCCGTCCTGCACGCTGATCTCGACTCGTTCTACGCCTCGGTCGAGCAGCGCGACGATCCGTCGCTGCGCGGACGGCCGGTGATCGTCGGCGGGGGTGTGGTGCTGGCCGCCAGCTACGAAGCCAAGGCCTACGGGGTGCGTACCGCGATGGGCGGCCGGCAGGCGCGGGCCCTGTGTCCGCAGGCCATCGTGGTGCCGCCTCGTATGGCGGCCTATTCGCAGGCCAGCGCGGCCGTGTTCGAGGTCTTCCACGACACCACTCCCGTCGTGGAACCGCTGTCCGTCGACGAGGCGTTTCTCGATGTCTCGGGCCTGCGGCGGGTGTCGGGCACCCCGGTGCAGATCGGTGCCCGCCTGCGCGAACGGGTGCGTGACGAGGTCGGGCTGCCGATCACGGTCGGGATCGCGCGCACCAAGTTCCTCGCCAAGGTGGCCAGCCAGGAGGCCAAACCGGACGGCCTGCTGCTGGTGCCGCCCGACCGGGAACTGGCGTTCCTGCATCCGCTCCCGGTGCGCCGGCTGTGGGGTGTCGGCGCCAAGACCGCCGACAAGCTGCGCGCGCACGGGATCGAGACCGTGGCCGATGTGGCCGAGCTGAGCGAGACCACACTGGGGTCACTGGTCGGCGGCGCCATGGGCCGTCAGCTGTTCGCGCTGTCGCACAACGTCGATCGGCGCCGCGTGGTGACCGGGCATCGGCGGCGGTCGGTCGGCGCGCAGCGCGCGCTGGGCCGGGCGGGCAGCGCGATGTCCGCCGACGAGGTGGACGCGGTGGTGGTGAATCTGGTCGACCGGATCACCCGGCGGATGCGCAAGGCCGGCCGTTCCGGACGCACCGTGGTGCTGCGGTTGCGGTTCGCCGACTTCGGCCGCGCGACCCGGTCGCACACCATGCCGAGGGCCACGGCGTCGACGGACGCGATCCTCGGCGCCGCACGCGGCCTGGTGGCGGCCGCAAGGCCGCTGATCTCCGAGCGCGGACTGACGCTGATCGGCTTCGCGGTGTGCAACATCGACCGCGACGGCGCGCAACAGCTCGAGCTGCCGTTCGGTCCGGCCCTCGACGCCGAGGACTCACTGGCCATCGACCTGACCATCGACAAGGTGCGCGGACGTTACGGCAACGCGGCCTTGACCCGCGGGGTGCTGGTCGGCCGTGACCCGGGCGTGGAGATGCCCACGCTTCCCGACTGATCCGACCGTTCACCGGTACAACGGTTCGGGTGATCCGGTTCCGTTCGGGACGTGTACACACCGTCAGTCGCTGGAGCGCAGCCCGGCTAACCGGAGCGGGTCCACTCCAGCAGATCGTCCGCGGACCAGGTGTTGACGATGCGTCCCGGTTCCAGACCGACGTCGAGGGCGCGTTGTGCGCCGTAACCGAGGAACTCCAACTGGCCGGGTGCGTGGGAATCGGTGTCGATGGCGAACACGCAGCCGATGTCCATCGCCAACGTGAGCAGACGGGTCGGCGGGTCGCGCCGCTCGGGACGAGAGTTGATCTCGACGGCGGTGCCGGCGTCGCGACAGGCGGTGAACACCTTCTCGGCGTCGAACTTCGATTCGGCCCGGATGCCGCGTCCGCCGGTGACGAGTCGCCCGGTGCAGTGACCGAGCACGTCGGTGTGCGGGTTGGTGACGGCTTTGAGCATGCGCCGGGTCATCGCGGGGGCGTCCATCGCGAGCTTGGAGTGCACGCTGGCGACGACGACGTCGAGACGCTCGAGGAGTTCGGGTTCCTGGTCGAGTGAGCCGTCTTCGAGGATGTCGACCTCGATGCCCGTGAGAATCCGCATGGGAGCGACCTTTTCGCGGATCTCGTCGATGACCTCGAGTTGTTCGCGCAGCCGCTCCGGGGACAGCCCGTTGGCCACCCGCAGCCGCGGCGAGTGGTCGGTGAGCGCACAGTACTCGTGGCCGAGGTCGCGTGCGGCCAGCATCATCTCCTCGATCGGCGCGGACCCGTCCGACCAGTTGGAGTGCACGTGCAGGTCACCGCGCAGCGCGGCGCGGATGTCGCCGCCCCCGAGATCCGGGGCGGCCTCCCGCAGTTCCACCAGGACGTCGGGTTCGTGACCGGCCCAGGCCTGGGCGATGACCTTGGCGGTCTTCGGCCCGATCTTCGGGAGCGACTGCCAACTGTCGGCGGCGCCGTGCTTCTCGCGCTGGGCGTCGGTGAGCGCCTCGACCACATCGGCTGCGTTGCGGTAGGCCATCACCCGACGCGGATCCTCCCGCGCTCGGTCCTTGTAGTACGCGATCTGGCGCAACGCTGTGACCGGGTCCATGGCTCCAGTGTGCCCCGGTCGGCGACAGGAAACTCCTGCACCGACCCCGGTGAAGTGCGGCGGCACAGTGAGTCCCGGCACAGTCGATCGCCTGCGGGGCCGGGGCGGGTTACCCTGATTGAAGATTCGTTCAATCCATCAATTCCTAAGGCCACGGTGACGCCCGACCGCTTCCCCGCCGACCAGCAGCGGCCGCTCTACGAGATCAAGGCCAACCTGTTCAAGGCGCTTGCTCACCCGGCGCGCATCCGCGTGCTGGAGATCCTCTCCGCCGCCGGCGGCCCGACTTCGGTGAGCGACATCCTTGCCGCCACCGGACTCGAGCCGACCCTGCTGTCGCAGCACCTCGCTGTCCTCAAGCGTCATCATGTGGTGACCGCGCGCCGTACCGGCAACGCCGTGTTCTACGAACTCGCCCACCCCCTGATCTCCGAACTCCTGATCATCGCCCGCACCTTTCTGGCCGACACCCTGGCCGGGCAACGCGACCAGTTGAAGACACTCAAGGCGCTGCCGCCTCTGGAGAAGCGGCCATGATCGCCACGGCCGCACGCAATCTGGGCCGCCTGCTTCCGCACCGGCGGGACTACGCCGACCTGCCCCGGTCCTGGCGTCGTGACATCCTGGCCGGCGTCACGGTCGGCGTGGTGGCCCTTCCGCTGGCCCTGGCGTTCGGCATCAGCTCAGGCGTCGGTGCCGCGGCCGGATTGATCACCGCGGTGGTCGCCGGCCTGGTCGCCGCCGTGTTCGGCGGCTCCTCGGTCCAGGTCTCCGGGCCCACCGGCGCGATGGCCGTCGTCCTGGCACCGATCGTCGCCGCGCACGGCCTCGGCAGCATCGCCCTGGTGACCGTGCTCGCCGGCGTCATCGTGCTCCTCGCCGGCGTGACCGGACTGGGCCGGGCCGTCACCTTCATCCCGTGGCCGGTCATCGAGGGATTCACCCTGGGCATCGCCACGATCATCTTCCTGCAGCAGGTCCCGGCGGCGTTCTCCGCGGCCGGCCCGTCCGGCCAGCGCACCCTGCCCGCCGCCTGGCACGTGGTCAGCCACGCCGACTGGTCTCAGGCCGGCAAGACCCTGGGTGTGATCGCGTTCGTCGCGGTCCTCATGCTCGTGCTGCCGCGGGTCCACCGGGCCATCCCGGAGTCCCTCGCCGCCGTCGTCGCGGCGACTGTCGCCGTGGCGGTGCTGGGCCTGTCGGTCGCCACCATCGGCGAGTTGCCGTCGCATCTTCCCGCGCCGGTGCTGCCCCACGCCGACGTCGACGCGCTGCGCGACCTGCTCGGAGCAGCACTGGCCATCGCCGCGCTGGCCGCCATCGAATCGCTGCTGTCGGCGCGGGTCGCGGCCACGATGGCGCCGACGGGGCCGTACGACCCGGACCGGGAGCTCGTCGGGCAGGGCCTGGCCTCGGTTGCCTCCGGAGTTTTCGGCGGTATGCCGGCCACCGGGGCGATCGCGCGCACGGCCGTCAACGTGCGGTCGGGTGCCCGCACCCGGCTCTCGGCGATCGTGCACTCGCTCGTATTGCTCGGCGTCGTCTATCTGGCCACCGGGCCGGTGGCGGCGATCCCGCTGGCGGCGCTGGCCGGTGTGTTGATGGTGACGTCCTTCCGGATGATCTCGCGCTCCACCATCCGCAAGATCCTGACCTCGACCCGATCCGACGCGCTGACGTTCGTGCTCACCGCTGCGGTCACGGTGTGCTTCGACCTGATCGAGGCCGTCGAGATCGGGGTGCTGGTGGCGGCGTTCTTCGCGCTGCGCAGTGTGGCCAGGCGCAGCAGCGTGGTCCGGGAGGAGCTACCCGCACCCTATGTTCCGGGCGACGAGGAGATCGCCCTGCTGCGGCTGGACGGTGCGATGTTCTTCGGTGTGGCCGAACGGATCTCGAATGCCATCGTCGACCCCGACCATCCGCGGACATCGGTCGTGATCATCCGCATGTCCCAGCTGGGCATGCTCGACGCCACCGGCGCCAACACCCTGGCGCAGATCTGCACCGAGTTGGAGTCCCGCGGCATCACGGTGATCATCAAAGGAGTTCGGCCGGAACACACCGCGCTGCTGGCCAATGTCGGTGTCTTCGAATCGCTGCGCCACGAGAATCATCTGGTGGACACCCTCGACGACGCGATCGAGCACGCCAGGACGCACGCGCGCAGACAGCCTCACTGATTCACGGCGCGGTCCACGACGGATCGCGGCCGGTCAGCCCGAGGACCCGGTCCAGCAGCGGCGCTTCTTCGGACACCGGCACCGGCGCGGCGAACAACCCTTCGACCGGCTCCTCGGCGAACGCGGCGACATGGGGCAGCAGGACTTCCAGCACCCGGTCCTCGACGGCGTAGGGCAACCCGGCCGAGGCCGCCACATCCCACCCGTGCACCACCACCTCGCCGAGCGCGATCATGCCGCCGACCTCTGCGGGGAAGTCGACGCCGCCGGCCCGGGACGTCCCCTGCCAGGCGGCCGGATCCCGCCACGCCTCGGCCAGCGCGGCCAACCGGGCCGGGTAGAGCTCCCGCCAGTCGTCGTCGGGCCGTTCCTCCAACCGTGGCGGCGTGTCGGTCAGCACGCCGAAGTCCTTGCGCGCGGCGGCCTCGAACGCCAGCGACAGGCCCCCGATGTGCGCGATCAGCGCACCGAGATCCATGTCGCGGCACGGCGTCACCGCGCTCAACTGGTGGTCGGCCAGCTGCCCCAGCAGCGTGGCGGTGCGGGCACAGGCCCCGGACATGTCGATCATGTCGGTACTGACCGCCGGGCGGCGGGGAAGTCATCGGCCTAGAGTCGATGCGGTGAGATTTGCCTTCAAGACCTCCCCGCAGAACACTTCCTGGTCCGACATGCTCACGGTCTGGACGGCCGCCGATGAGATCGACGTCTTCGAGTCGGGCTGGACCTTCGACCACTTCTACCCGATCTTCTCCGATCCGACCGGCCCCTGCCTGGAGGGCTGGGTCACGCTGACCGCGCTGGCCCAGGCCACCCGCCGGTTGCGGGTCGGCGTGCTCGTCACCGGGATTCACTACCGCCATCCGGCGGTGCTGGCCAACATGGCCTCCACACTCGACATCGTCTCCGACGGCCGACTCGAACTCGGTATCGGCGCGGGCTGGAACGAGGAGGAATCCGGCGCCTACGGCATCGAACTGGGCACGGTCAAAGAGAGATTCGACCGGTTCGAGGAGGCCTGCCAGGTGTTGCGCGGCCTTCTCTCGCAGGAGACCACCAGCTTCGACGGCCAGTTCTACCAACTCAAGGACGCGCGCAACGAACCGAAAGGCCCGCAACAGCCGCACCCGCCGATCTGCATCGGCGGCAGCGGCGAGAAGCGCACCTTGCGTATCACGGCGCAGTACGCCGACCACTGGAACTTCGTCGGCGGGACGCCTGAGGAGTTCGCGCGCAAGCGGGATGTGCTCGCCGGGCACTGCGCCGACATCGGCCGCGACCCGCACGAGATCAGACTGTCGGCCCACATCCGGCTGAGCCCCGATCACGATTACGACAGGGCGATCTCCGAGGCCGCCGCGCTGGGCGAGGAAGGCCTGGACCTGGCCATCATCTACCTGCCGCCGCCGTACGACCCCGCCGTGCTGGAACCGCTGGCCGACAAAATCAGAGGATCAGGATTGCTTGACAGCAAACAAGCCTGAGGTCACAGATCGATAACGGTCAAGCAAACAAACCGTCACGGCCGCCCACGCGCCGCGGCCCGGCCGTCGCGGAGTTCGCTAGACGCCGTAGCGCAAGAGCTCGTCGGCGGTGATCAGTCGCTCTGCCTTCGCGGGGAATTCACGGCTCTTGACCGGGTGACGGAACAATGTCCAAGCGATTCGACCCACCCGTGTCCGGGTAATCGGGTTGAGATACATGGCGATTACTCCTGCGGTGTGCAATAGCTGAACCGGGGAGCCACGTTACTCCAGCCCCCTCGTCAAGTCATTAGATACCTGCCCATTGGCAAACTGACGCAGGCACGCCGAACGAAAGGTCAGATGTTTCTGCTGTGACTACTGTGACTAGAGAGGTGAGCTGACACCATTTCGTGACAGTTCACCTCTTGCCACCGTCGCAAAATCCGCCCCAGGGGCCGTCATAGGCACCGCAAGACGTTACGAAATTGCGATCTCCCCTACCGCTGCGGAGCAGCCGTCGGCTTGATCGGCGCCGGCAGCGCGGAGTTGCCCATGAGGTAGCGGTCCACCGCGGCGGCCGCCGCGCGGCCCTCGGCGATGGCCCACACGATCAGCGACTGACCGCGGCCCATGTCACCGGCGACGTACACGCCGGGCACCGACGTCGCGAACACGTCGTTACGGGTGACGTTGCCGCGCTCGTTGATCTCCACCCCGAGGTCGGTCAGCAGCCCTTCGCGCTCCGGGCCGGTGAAGCCCATCGCCAGCAACACCAGATCGGCGTCCATCCGGAAGTCCGTGCCGTCGACCTTCTCGAACTTCCCGGCGTTCATCACGACCTCGTGGCCGCGCAGGCCGGTCACCCGGCCGTTCTCGCCGACGAACTCCTCGGTGTTGACCGAGTAGACGCGCTCGCCGCCCTCTTCGTGCGCCGAGGTCACTCGGTACATCAGCGGGTAGGTGGGCCACGGCGTGGAGTCGGCACGGGTCTCCGGCGGCCTGGGCATGATCTCGAACTGGTGCACGCTCACCGCACCCTGCCGGTGCGACGTGCCGAGGCAGTCGGCACCGGTGTCACCACCACCGATGATGATCACCTTCTTGCCCTTCGCGGTGATCGGAGGCTGACCGTCGGCATCGACCACCGGGTCGCCGAGCTGCACCCGGTTGGCCCACGGCAGGTACTCCATCGCCTGGTGGATGCCGTCGAGTTCCCGCCCCGGGATCGGCAGATCGCGGCGCGCGGTCGCGCCACCGGCGAGCACCACCGCGTCGAACTCCGAACGCAGTTGCGCCGCGGTGATATCCACCCCGACGTTGACGCCGGTGCGGAACTCGGTGCCCTCGGCGCGCATTTGGTCGAGGCGCCGGTCGATGTGGCGTTTCTCCATCTTGAACTCGGGGATGCCGTAGCGCAGCAGGCCGCCGATGCGGTCGTCGCGCTCGAACACCGTCACCTGGTGGCCGGCCCGGGTCAACTGCTGCGCGGCGGCCAGTCCCGCAGGACCGGACCCGATCACGGCGACCGTCTTGCCGGTCAGCTTGGTGGGCGGCAATGGGACCACCCAGCCCTCGCCGAAGGCGTTGTCGATGATCTCGACTTCGACCTGCTTGATGGTGACGGGGTCCTGGTTGATGCCCAGGACGCACGAGCCCTCGCACGGGGCCGGGCACAGCCTTCCGGTGAACTCCGGGAAATTGTTGGTGGCGTGCAGCCGCTCGATCGCGTCGCGCCAGCGGCCGGTGCGCACCAGGTCGTTCCACTCCGGGATGAGGTTACCCAGTGGACATCCGTTGTGACAGAACGGAATACCGCAGTCCATACAGCGGCCGGCCTGCGCCTTGAGCGTGTCGTGGGAGAAGTCCTCGTAGACCTCTTTCCAGTCCTTCAGACGCAGGTCCACCGGACGCCGCTTCGGCGTCTCGCGCTCGGTGATCTTCAGAAAGCCGCGGGGGTCAGCCATTTGCGGCCGCCATGATCGCCTCGGCGACACCGTTCTCGTCAGCGCCCTGCGCTTCGGCGTCGGCGATCGCAGCCAGCACACGCTTGTAGTCGCGCGGCATGACCTTTTTGAAGTTGCGCACTTCTGATTCCGATCCGTTCCATCCCGCCAGGATCCGTTGCCCCACCGTGGAATCGGTGGCGTCGACGTGTGCCTGGATCATGTCTCGGACGAAGACGGCGTCTTCGGAATCGACACCGCCCATGTCCTCGAGTTCCACCATCTCGGCGTTGAGATTCTCGGCCAGCGTGTCGTCGGGGTCGTACACGTAGGCGATACCGCCCGACATGCCCGCCGCGAAGTTGCGACCCGTGGGGCCGAGGATGACCACGCGGCCACCGGTCATGTACTCGCAGCCGTGGTCTCCGACTCCCTCGACCACCGCGTGGGCGCCCGAGTTGCGGACCGCGAAGCGCTCGCCGACCTGGCCGCGCAGGAACATCTGCCCGCTGGTGGCACCGAACAACAGCACGTTGCCGGCGATGATGTTGTCTTCTGCCGCATAGTCGCCCGGCGCGTTGTCGGACGGCCGCACCACCACCCGGCCGCCGGACAGGCCCTTGCCCACATAGTCGTTGGCATCGCCGTAGACGCGCAGAGTGATTCCTCTGGGCAGGAACGCGCCGAAGCTGTTGCCCGCCGACCCCTCGAAGGTGATGTCGATGGTGCCGTCCGGAAGCCCTTGCCCGCCATAGGCCTTGGTGACCTCGTGGCCGAGCATGGTGCCGACGGTGCGGTTGACGTTGGCGATCGTAGTAGAAAAGCGAACAGGGGAACCGGCATCCAGAGCCTCGCGGCACTGCACGATCAACTGCTGATCGAGCGCCTTGTCCAGACCATGGTCCTGGCGCGAGCTGCAGTACAGGTCCTGGTTCATGAACGCCGACTCCGGCTCGTGCAGCACCGGCGACAGGTCCAGCTTGTGGGCCTTCCAGTGCTCGGCGGCCTGCGTGGTGTCCAGCGCCCCGACCTGACCGACCATTTCGTTGACGGTGCGGAAACCCAACTGCGCCATAAGTTCCCGCACCTCTTCGGCGATGAAGAGGAAGAAGTTCTCGACGAACTCCGGCTTGCCGTTGAACCGCTGGCGCAGCAGCGGGTTCTGCGTGGCCACCCCCACCGGGCAGGTGTCGAGGTGGCAGACGCGCATCATGATGCATCCGGCCACCACCAGCGGCGCTGTCGCGAAACCGAACTCCTCGGCACCCAGCAGCGCGGCGATGACCACGTCACGGCCGGTCTTGAGCTGACCGTCTACCTGCACGACGATGCGGTCGCGAAGACCATTGAGCAGCAACGTCTGTTGCGTTTCGGCCAGACCGAGCTCCCAGGGTGCACCGGCGTGCTTCATCGACGTCAGCGGGGTCGCGCCGGTGCCGCCGTCGTGTCCGGAGATCAACACCACGTCGGCGTGCGCCTTGGAGACGCCGGCGGCGACGGTGCCGACCCCGTTCTCCGACACCAGCTTCACGTGCACCCGGGCCTGCGGGTTGGCGTTCTTCAGATCGTGGATCAGCTGTGCGAGATCCTCGATGGAATAGATGTCGTGATGCGGCGGCGGCGAGATCAGGCCGACACCCGGCGTGGAGTGCCGCACCTCGGCCACCCACGGGTACACCTTGTGTCCGGGCAACTGCCCGCCCTCACCGGGCTTGGCGCCCTGGGCCATCTTGATCTGGATGTCGGTGCAGTTGGTCAGGTAGTGACTCGTCACGCCGAACCGGCCCGACGCCACCTGCTTGATCGCACTGCGGCGCCAGTCACCGTTCTCGTCGCGGTCGAACCGTGCCACGGACTCGCCGCCCTCACCCGAGTTCGACCGCCCGCCGAGCCGGTTCATCGCGATCGCGAGGGTTTCGTGGGCTTCCGCCGAGATCGAGCCGTAGCTCATCGCGCCGGTCGAGAAGCGCTTGACGATCTCGGTGGCCGGCTCGACCTCCTCCAGCGGCACCGGCGGCCGCTGGCCGTCGCGGAACTTCAGCAGGCCGCGCAGCGAGGCCATCCGCTCGCTCTGGTCGTCGACGAGCTCGGTGTACTCCTTGAAGATCGAGTACTGCCCCGTGCGGGTGGAGTGCTGCAGCTTGAACACGGTGTCCGGGTTGAAGAGGTGGTACTCGCCCTCGCGGCGCCACTGGTATTCGCCGCCGACCTCGAGTTCGCGGTGCGCCCGCGCGTCGGGGCGGTCCAGGTAGGCGATCGCGTGCCGGGCAGCGACGTCGTCGGCGATGTCGTCGAGATCGATGCCGCCGACCGGGCAGGTCAGGCCGGTGAAGTACTCGTCGAGCACCTTCTGGCTGATTCCGATGGCCTGGAACAGCTGGGCACCGGTGTACGACGCGAGCGTGGAGATGCCCATCTTGGACATCACCTTCAGCACACCCTTGCCTGCGGCTTTGACGTAGTTGGCCTTGGCCTCGTCGCTGCTGATATCCGAGATCACGCCGCGGTCGACCATGTCCTCGATGGACTCGAAGGCCATGTAGGGGTTGATGGCCGCGGCGCCGAAGCCGACCAGGCAGGCCATGTGGTGCACCTCGCGCGCGTCGCCGGCCTCGACGACGAGACCGACCTGGGTGCGGGTGCGCTCACGCACCAGGTGGTGGTGCACCGCGGACACGCTGAGCAGCGACGGGATCGGCGCCAACTGTTCGTTGGACTCGCGGTCGGACAGCACGATGATGCGGGCGCCCTCGCGGATCGCGGCCGAGACCTTGGCCCGCACGTTGTCGAGGGCCTCCTTGAGGCCCTGACCGCCCCGGTTCACCGGGTACAGACAGCGGATGACGGCCGCGCGCATCCCGTGCTTGTGGCCGCGGACCTCGTGGTCGGGGTCGACGCAGATGAGCTTCGACAGCTCGGCGTTACGCAGGATCGGCTGCTGCAGCACGATCTGGCGGCACGATTCCGGACCGGGGTTGAGCAGGTCGCCCTCCGGACCCACCGCACCTTGCAGGCTGGTGACGACCTCCTCGCGGATGGCGTCCAGAGGGGGGTTGGTGACCTGGGCGAACAACTGCTGGAAGTAGTCGTAGAGCATCCGCGGGCGCGCCGACAGCACCGCGATGGGGGTGTCGGTGCCCATCGAGCCCAGTGCCTCGGCGCCGGAACGCGCCATCGGGGCGATGAGCAGGTTCAGTTCCTCGTAGGTGTAACCGAACGCCTGCTGGCGCAGCACCACGCGATGGTGCGGCATCCGGACGTAGTCGCCCGGCGGCAGTTCGTCGAGCTTGAACAGCCCGGCGTCGAGCCACTCCTGGTACGGGTGCTCGGCGGCCAGCTGGGCCTTGATCTCCTCGTCGGAGACGATCCGGCCCTGCGCGGTGTCGACGAGGAACATCCGGCCGGGCTGCAGACGCATCTTCTTGACCACGGTGCTGGGGTCGATGTCGAGCACGCCGGCCTCCGAGGCCATCACGACCAGGCCGTCGGCCGTGACCCAGATCCGCGACGGGCGCAGACCGTTGCGGTCCAGCACCGCGCCGATCACGGTGCCGTCGGTGAAGCACACCGAGGCGGGGCCGTCCCACGGCTCCATCAGCGAGTCGTGGAACTCGTAAAACGCCCGGCGGGCCGGGTCCATGCTCTCGTGCCGTTCCCAGGCCTCCGGGATCATCATCAGCATCGCGTGCGGCAGGCTGCGGCCGCCGAGGTGCAACAGTTCGAGCACCTCGTCGAAACGTGCGGTGTCCGACGCCCCGGGAGTGCAGATCGGGGTGACCTTCTCCAGGTCGTGGCCCCCGAAGATGTCGGTCTTGATCAACGCCTCGCGGGCCCGCATCCAGTTCTCGTTGCCGGTGACGGTGTTGATCTCGCCGTTGTGCGCCACCCGGCGGAAGGGGTGGGCCAGCGGCCACGACGGGAAGGTGTTGGTGGAGAACCGCGAGTGCACGATGCCCAGCGCACTGGTGAGCCGCTCATCCTGCAGGTCCAGGTAGAACGCCTTGAGCTGCGGCGTGGTGAGCATGCCCTTGTAGACGAACGTCTGACCGGACAGGCTTGGGAAGTAGACCGTTTCCCGGCCGGGTCCGTCCTGACCGGGGCCCTTGGTGCCGAGCTCGTGCTCGGCCCGCTTGCGCACCACATACGCCCGGCGCTCCAGGTCCATTCCGGTCGCGCCGCCGAGGAACAATTGCCGGAACGTCGGCATCGCGTCGCGGGCCAACGCCCCGAGCGACGAATCGTCGGTGGGCACGTCGCGCCAGCCGAGCACAGCCAGCCCCTCGGCCTCGGCGATCTTCTCGACCGCGGCGCAGGCGGTGGCGGCGTCCTTGGACGACTGCGGCAGGAATGCGATGCCGGTCGCGTAGCTGCCCGGCTCGGGCAGGTCGAAGTCGCAGACCGCTCGGAAGAACTCGTCGGGGACCTGCAGCAGGATGCCGGCGCCGTCGCCGGTGTTGGGTTCGGCGCCCTGCGCACCACGGTGTTCGAGGTTCAGCAGCGCCGTAATCGCCTTCTCCACGATGTCGCGGCTGCGGCGGCCGTGCATATCGGCCACCATCGCCACGCCGCAGGCGTCGTGCTCGAATGCCGGGTCGTAAAGCCCTTGACGACTGGGAGCCATTCCCACCTACCTCTATATGCACGCGTCTCGGCGGAGAGTTACGGACGGCAACCGTGGACGAGAGCGTTAGCCGGTTCTGCGATGGGGGCGCCTTCGTGCAGCACTGAACGACGGCCCTTTTTCCCATGCGCCACAAGTGCTCAAAACGATATGACAAAGGGCCCCTGACATGCCAACTTAGCCCTACCTAACAACGTTCGCCGGGTGCTCCCCGGTCACGGACAGCGAATTCTCAGGTCACAACTGAATAACGTTGCTGCGCCGCTATTTTCGGCTGCAATCACCGCGGGGGCGGCCAGTGCGAACTGGATCACATCTGGGGCGCCACTGCGATGTAACTTTGCTGAGCTACCCAGCAAGGTGCCTCTGCGCTGCATCGATGAGTGTAGATATCTTTGCGCAAAGCCTTTCCGGATTCTTAGGAAACTCGATCCGCCGGCCGGACGGCCCTGTCCGCCGCCGGCAAACTCACCCGCCGGCGGGCCACATCTGCACGCCGACCCCCTCGGCACTGAAAGGCCCTGGGCGCCAACATCTTCGGCAATCCCAGAATGGACGTCAGTTCCGGGCCGACGTTCTCATATACCCCGCAGGGGTATGAGTGCGCGCCCCGGCGGTCAAGCTGCAAGTGTGCCGTATCCGCTGAACACGCCACTGGGTCGCTTCGGGATCGAGACGGCCGAGGAGCACAGCGACCGCTGCGTCGCGTCCATCCCGGCCGCCGGTCTGGTCAACCCGCTGACCGGTGCCGCCACCACCGCTCCGGTGGCGATGCTGGTCGACCACGCCGGCGGGCTGATCAACCACGCGCGCCGCAGTCCCCGGGAGTGGACGGTGTCCAGCGAACTGTCCCTCGAACTGGTGCCCGAGGCCGCCGACATCATCGCGGCGGCGCCCGGGCGCGACGTGGTCGCGGTGGCCACGCCGCTGGGCCGCAAGGGGCTGGTCGCGCTGAGCGTGTGCGAACTGAGCGTGGGCGCCGAGGTGATCGCCACCGCGACGGTCCGGTCGTTCTACATCACCGTGCCGGACACCTTGGCCCCGTGGCCGGACGGGCCGGGCGGAACGCTGCCGGGTCCCAGCCTGGATCAGCTGATGGCGGTCAGTGTCGGCGAATCCGGTGGCACGACAGCGGTTTTGGTCCAGGGTGATGACCCGGTGCTGAACAACAGTGTCGGAGCGGTGCACGGCGGTGTGGCGTCGATGGGACTGGAGTTGGTCGGCAACGCCGCGGTGAACCATGGCACGCTGCACGAGTACCGCACCGCGTCACTGCGGGTGAACTTCCTGCGGCCCTTCCACGGCGGCGAACAGTCGCACTACCGGGCCGAGGCCAGCCACACCGGGCGCAGCAGCGCCGTGGCCGACGCCCGTGCGGTGGGGCGCGACGGCCGGACCGCCATCGCGGCCCGCCTGACCGCCTACCGGTGAGCGCCGCCGGGGAACCCGTCGCCCACCCGGTGCGAGGCGACGTGCTCCCCGGCGGCAGTCGCGGCGTTACGAGTTCTTCTTGGCCTTCGACGCCGCGGACTTCTCCGTCTCGGCGCCTTCGTTGACCAACTGCCCCCCGGAGTTCTCCAGGTGCGCCCGGACGAACCACTGGAACTTCTCCAGCTCGGCGGCATGGCCGATCAGCATGTCCTCGGACACCGGGTCGAGTTCCCCGAGTCGCTCGATGCTCTTGCGGGTGTCCTCGATGACGCCCACGTAGACCAGATCGAGTGCGGCCAGGTGCGCCTGCACGGTGTCGCGGTTGACCGAGTAGTCATCCCAGGTGCGGTCGTTGATGATCGCGCCGGGGGTACCCAGCGGCGACTGCCCCAGCGCGGCGATACGCTCGGCAGCCTCGTCGGCGTAGCCGCGCACCAGCTCGACCTGCGGGTCGATCATCTCGTGGACGCCGATGAAGTTGGGCCCCACCACATTCCAGTGGACGTGTTTGAGGGTCAGGTGAAGGTCGTTATACCTGCTGAGCGCTTTCTGCAGCAGCTCGGCGACTTCGGCCCCCTGCTTGTCGGTCAGGCCGGGAACGGTGAACGCAGTCATTACTTGCTCCTTCGCACGATCGACTGTCCCGCCCCGTGTACCCGGTGTGTGGGTAGGTAACCACAAGTGACGCGAAGGTCACAGATCGGCCAGGCGCGGAATCGACAGGCGCGGGCCGAAGCGCGGTTTGAACGCCAGACCGCTGACTTCGAGCAGCCGCACGGCGCGGTGCCGGTGCGGTCGCATGGGTTCGAGCAGGTCGATCATCTGCGGGTCGTCGATCGGGCGGCCCAGCAGAGTCCAGCCGACCACCTTGGCCAGGTGGTAGTCGCCGACGGAGAGCGCGTCGGCGTCTCCGAATGCCCGTTGAGCGGTCTCGGCGGCGGTCCAGATGCCGACCCCGGGCAGCGACATCATCGCGGTGCGGGCCGCCTCGGCGGGCCGGCCGACCAGCCGCTCCAGGGCGTCGGCGCGTTGCGCACAGCGGACGACGGTGCGCGCCCGGCCGGGGTCGACGTTGGCGAGGTGGAATTCCCACGACGGGACGCGCCGCCAGACGTCCGCGGACGGCGGCACCCGCATGTGTTCGGGCGCGGGGCCGGGGGCGGGCGAGCCGTAGCGGGTCACCAACCGGCGCCACGACCCGAATGCGTCCTTGCCGACGACCCGCTGTTCCAGGACGGCCGGGATGAGCGCCTCCAGCACCCGGCCGGTGCGGCCCAGCCGCAGGTGCGGCGCCTTGCGCAGGGCGGCGGCGACCGTGGGTTCCTGCGGATCGAATCCCGAGGTGTCGTCGTCGGCGCCCAGCAGGGCGGACAGCGTGTCGGCGAACTCCGCACCGCCGGGACCCCACGCTTCGCAGTCGACGACGCCGGGCGCGCCGCGACTGAGCCGCGCGGTGACCGCGCCGCTGCGCATCAGGCTGGTCCGCCAGATCGCTCCGTCGGGCGCGTCGTGGTAGCACGGGTCGCCCCGGCCGCGGCGCAGCGGAGACAGTGTCCAGCCGAGATTGACGGGGCCGGCGAACGCGACGCTGGCCGAAATCCGCATCACGTCAGCCTAGGGGTCGACGGTGACATCGGCCTTGTCCGCGTAGAAGGCGACGTGACCGGCGATCTGCGCGACGGCGGGGTACGGCTCGCGGTAGGTCCACACCGCGTCCGGCACGGTCTGGCCGCCGGCGACGATGTCGTAGTAGCCGGCGTCGCCCTTGTACGGACAGTAGGTCGCGGTGCCGCTGGGACGCAGCCGGTCGGCCGCCACATCGGCCAACGGTATGTACTGCACCGCAGGGTAGGACGCCTCCTGCAACGTGAAGGCGGCATCGGTTTCGGCGATGACCTCACCGTTGACCCGGACCACGACGTGGCGGCCGGTAGGTACGACGGTGATGGGATGGGCCGGCGAGGGTTCGCGGACGGGTCGGTCGGTCATGTCACCATTGAACGCTCAGTGCGGGCGGCCGGCGATCCTGTCCGCCACCACCGCGATGGGCGAGGTGCGCCTGGTGCCGCGAGCCTCGTGCCAGTCGGCGGCCCGGTAGGTCAGGTACATGCCGCGCACGCCCAGCCAGCGCAGCGGCTCCGGTTCCCAGTTCTTCGCGCGGTGACCGACCCAGGGCAGCGCGGTCAGTTCCGACTCGCGGCCGCACACCAGGTCGGTCAGCGTGCGCGCGGCGAGGTTGGTCGCGGTGACGCCGTGCCCGACGTAGCCGCCGGCCCAGCCCAGCCCGGTCGAGCTGTCGAAGTCGACGGCCGCCTCCCAGTCGCGGGGGACGGCCAGCACACCGCACCAGCCGTGCGCGATCGGCACGTGGGACACCTGTGGCAGCACGGCCCTCAGGGTCGCGGCGAGGCGCGCGATGGTGCGTTCGGGCACCCGCCCGTCCCGGTCGGTGCGGGATCCGAACCGGTAGGGCACGCTGCGCCCGCCGATCGCGATGCGGTCGTCGACGGTGCGCTGGGCGTAGAAGAACCCGTGCGCGAGGTCGCCGAGGGTCTCCCGGCCGTGCCACCCGATGGTGTCCCAGAGCTCTGCGGGAATCGGGTCCGTCGCGATCATCGAACTGTTCATGGGCAGCCACCGCCGCTTCAGACCCGGCAAGCCGGCGGTGAAGCCCTCGGTGGCCCGCAGCACCACCCCGGCGTTCACCGCGCCCCACGGCGTGGCGGCGCGGCCCGGTCGGATCTCGGTGACCGGGGACCGCTCGTGGATGACCACGCCGAGCCGTTCGGCGGCGTCGGCCAGGCCGCGCACCAGGTGCGCCGGCTGGATCCGGGCGCAGTGCGGGTTGTGGTAGGCGGCGACCACGCCGTCGAGCCGGATCCGTCGGGCTGCTTCGGGTGCGGTCAGCGCTTCGACACCGTCGACCTGCCAGCGACGTTCGGCGTCCAGCGCCGCGGCCAGTCGGGTGGCCTGCGCGGCGTTGCGGGCCACCTCCAAGGTGCCGCCCTTGACGATGCCGGCGTCGATGCCTTCCCGGTCGGCGACGCCGATCACCTCGTCGACGGCGTCGTTGAGCGCGCGCTGCCACGCGATCACCCCGTCGCGGCCATACCGGTGCGCCATGCGCTCACGGTCGCCGGGAACCAGACCCGACAGCCATCCGCCGTTGCGCCCTGACGCCCCGTACCCGGCGAAGCGCGCCTCCAGCACGACCACGCGCAGCGACGGGTCCGCGCGCTTGAGGTAGTACGCGGTCCACAGGCCGGTGTAGCCGGCGCCGACGATGCAGACATCGGCGTCCCGGGTCCCCGGCAGCGGCGCGCGGCTGATCGGCAGTCCGTCGAACCAGTGGGACACGTGGCCGTTCACCGGCAAGCGAGTGAGCACCGACAGATTGTCGCAGCAGTGCGCTGCGCGCTCAGAACGCGTAGCGGTGAAACTGCGCCATCGTCCGCACGCCGGGAATCCGGTTCATCGCCGCGCCCAGCACCCGGTAGAAGGCCGGGACACGTGCGAACGCGTCCGATTCGAACACCGGAACCCATTGCAACAGACGCGTCCCGGTACGGACTCGAGGATGTCGGCCGGCCCGTTGATCGCCCAGTACAGCGTGGAGCCGGAGCGGCGGACCACCGCATTGGACCACTGGAGCTTGATCCCCAGCCAGTTGAACGCGTCGAATTGCAGTTCGCCGGACGGGAACCGGTCGACCACCCGCCTCAGCAACGCGATGCCGTCGGTGTCGCGAAGGTACATGGTCAGCCCCTCGCCGAGCACCAGCGTCGGCCTGTCATCGGCGATGCCGGCAAGCCACGCCGGGTCGGTGACCGACGCTGCCACGACGTGGTACCGGGAGGTGGTCGGGTAGAAGCGCTTCCGCGGCGCCGCCACCTGCGGGTAGTCGATGTCGTACCAATCGACGCCGTCGCCCGGCGCGATACGAAAGTAGCGGCTGTCCAGACCGCACCCGAGGTGAAGCACCACCGCGTCAGGGCGCTCGGAGAGGAATTGCCTTGCCCAACAGTCGAAGTGCGCCGAACGCAGGGTGACCGACGGGGCGTTGCGGGTGGTGATCGTCGTCGTCTTCCAGTCGTAGTCGATCTGGCCGACGATGCTGCGGCCCAGGTGTCGTTGAGCACCGAGCCGGGACTGTCAGCATCGAGCGCCTTGGCGTACAGCGTCGCCAGCATCGTCTGGGGCGCACCGCGCAGGTCGACGCGCAGCTTGTCGGTCACCCGGTGACTCGGGCCTGCTTGGCTCGCCGCAGGCCGACCCAGAACTTCGCCGCCTCCCGGATCGACTCTTCTACCGGTCCGGGCCGCCAACCGAGTTCGTCTCGCGCCTTGCTGCAGTCGACCGGCGCCTCGGCGCGCATCAGGCGCAGCGAGCCCAGCGAGAGCCGTTCGTCGGTGCCCTGCAGCCGGGCCTTCACGCTGCCCAGCGCCGCCATCGCGTACGACAGCGGCAGCGGAATCGACCTCGTCGGCGCCGGCACCCCGGCCGCCTCGGCGGCGATCCGCACCACCTCGGCGTTGGAGATCATCTTCTCCGAGATCAGGTAGCGCTCCCCGACACGGCCCTTCTCGGCGGCCAGCACCAGCGCTGCGGCCGCGTCGTCGACGCCCACGGCTTCCAGCTCGATGCCACTCATCACGAAGGGCAGCTTCCCGTAGGCCGCACCGGCGATGATCGCCCCGTGCGGGGTGCGGCCCCAGTCGCCGGCGCCGTAGGTGGTGGATACGCACATCGCCACCGCCGGCAGTCCCTGTTCCCGCGCGTACGCCATGACCAGGTTCTCGGCCTGCACCCGCGAGCGGACGTACGGGGTCAGGCGGGTGAGTTCACGGTCGCCGAGCACGTCGGCCTCGGTGGCCACCGTCCCGCGGCGGCGCCCGACGGTCACGTAGCTGCTGGTGAACACGAACTTCTTCAGCCCCGCCGCGACGGCCGGTTCGACGGCGATGTCGAGCACGTTGCGGGTGCCGTCGACGTTGGTGCGGAACAACGGCGCCGGGTCCCGCAGCCAGCCGCGGGTGTCCACGACGCAGTAGTACACCACCTCACACCCGGTCATCGCGCTGCGCACCACCTCGTCGTCCCAGATGTCCCCGACGAAGCGGGTCACGTCCAGATCGTCGATGCCGACGGTGTTGGCGCCGTCGCGCACCATCACCCGCACCCGGTGACCGTCGGCGACGAGCCGGCGGGTGACGTGGCTGCCGAGGTAGCCGTTGGCGCCGATGACGAGCACCGGGGCCGGCGGTGCGACAGCAGACGGTCCGGTCATCGGGCGCCGCCGTACTTGGCCATCCACTCCGCCGCGACGTCGGGCAACGTGCCGAGTTCCTCTGCCTTCCGGCACCATTTCACCGTCGCCGCCACGAACCGCAGCGGGTTGTACACGTCTTCCTGCCGTTGCCACCTGCCGTCGCCGGCGTAGGTCAGGATCGAGATGTTGGTGGCGCTGATGACGGTGCCGTCACCGGGATCGCGCATCGGGTTGTCGAGCTCGCAGATGATCCTGCCCGTGCCTTCGTCGATGACGCTCCACCGCGACGGGAACGACGTCATGTAGCTGCCGGGAAACGACTCCATGGTGCGCCATATCCACGGCCGCACCTCCTCGCGGCCGCGCATCGTCCCGGCCGCGTGCTCGATGTAGAGGACGTCGTCGGTGTACTGGTCAACCCACGGATCCCAGTCCCTGGTCCGCGCCGCCCGGTCGACCGTCTTCTCGAATTCGGTGAACGCCGCGACGAGTTCGTCCCGGGTGAAAGTGTTGGCCGCCACACCCCGAAATAGAACACGTTCTAGCGGCCGTTGTCGAGGGCCTGTCGAGGGCTTGTCCAGGGCCGCGTCAGGTCACGCTGAGCACGCGCCGCGCGCCGAGCGGTTGCTCCAGGGGCACGTCGAGCGCGCCGAACAGCGCGATCGCGATGCAGGCCCGGTCGACGGCCTGAGGCAGGGTGCCGGTGCGCAGGTCGACGAGCACCTCGTCGGTGTTCTCCTGCACCGTCGCGGTGACGCCGTAGCACTGCGGGGTGCCGCTGGTGAAGTGCAGCCGCACCGCCCGTTCGTCGGGGAGCCGGCTCCAGGACTGCGGCCGCGTGGGGTAGGCGTGCACGATCGCCGGGTCGTCGGCGAACATCGCCGCAGGGGTGCCGGGCGGTGTCTCGGGGACCGCGACCGGCGCAGCCGGCTCAGCGGAGGCCGGCCCGGCAAGCGTCAGCAGAATCGCCCACAGGACCGTCACCGCCGCGAGGACACGCATCCTGCAGAGGATAGCCACCGGCGGCTGCGGCCGGACTAAACGCGGTGCGCGCCCCGTTTTACCCGCGCGCAGTACCGTGGATTATCCGAAGCGACCGAAGAGGAGCAGGCGTGAGCGACTACAAGCGAGCCGTACTGGCGGGCGGGTGCTTCTGGGGCATGCAGGACCTGATCCGCAAGCAGCCCGGCGTCGTGTCCACGAGAGTGGGCTACACGGGCGGGCAGAACGACCATCCGACCTACCGCAATCATCCCGGGCACGCCGAGGCGATCGAGATCGTCTACGACCCCACCCAGACCGACTACCGCGCGCTGCTGGAGTTCTTCTTCCAGATCCACGACCCGACCACGAAGAACCGGCAGGGCAACGACGTCGGCACGAGCTACCGGTCGGAGATCTTCTACGTCGACGAGGAGCAGCGCCAGATCGCGCTGGACACCATCGCCGACGTCGACGCGTCAGGTCTGTGGCCCGGCAAGGTCGTCACCGAAGTCAGTCCGGCGCCGGACTTCTGGGAGGCCGAGCCCGAGCACCAGGACTATCTGGAGCGCTACCCGAACGGCTACACCTGCCACTTCCCGCGGCCCGGCTGGAAGCTGCCCCGGCGCGCTCAGGTTTAATTCACGGCACGCCGTGGCGGTTTAATTCACGGCACGCCGTGGCGGTTTAATTCACGGCACGCCGTGGCGGTCTGATTTCACGCCGGGCCCGTCCGACGGCGGCGCATGACCACTCGCCCGCCGTCGGCGGGCGTGTACGCCACTCCCCGCGAGTGCATCTTCTCCCCCGGCGCGGCGGTCGTCTCGATCTCGAAGTGCTGCAACACCGTTCGCAGCACCACATCCATCTCGACGTTGGCGAACACCGCCCCCACGCAGCGCCGGGTGCCGCCGCCGAAGGGCAGGTGCGCGAAAGTGGGAGGGCGCTGGCCCAGGAACCGCCGCGGGTCGAAGCGCTCGGGATCCGGGAAGTCGTCCGAGCGGTGATGTACCTGACCGATGGCGACGACGATCGAATAGCCGCGCGGGATCACCCACTCGCCGAGCTCGAAGGTCGGCGAGTAGACGTGGCGGCCGGCGAAGTCGATCACGGTGCGCGCACGCTGGATCTCCAGAATGGTCGCCTGCCGGTACTCGTTGCCGCCGCTGTCCACCTCGGCCATGAGTTCGGCCAGCACCTCGGGGTGACGGCTGATGCGCTCGAACGCCCAGCCCAGGGTCGCCGCGGTGGTCTCGTGCCCGGCGGCCAGCAGGGTCAGCAGCTCGTCACCGATGTCCTGCCGCGACATCGTCGAGCCGTCCTCGTAGGTGCTGCGCAGCAACAGCGCCAGGATGTCATCGCGGGTGCCGAAATTCGGGTCGGCCTGCACGGCGTCGATCAGCCGGCCGATGACCTCGTCGTAGCGGCGCCGGTAGGCGGCCAGCCGGCCCCACGGGCTGAAACGTCCGTACGTGCGTTGCGGGGTCGGCAGGACCGCCAGGCGCGAACCGAGCGTGACCCATGGCGGGATGATCCGGCGCAACTCGTCGAGGTGCGCGCCGTCGGCGCCGAACACCGCCCGCAGGATCGCGTTCAGGGTGATCCGCATCATCGGCTCGAGCGTCTCGAACGGTTGGCCCTCCGGCCAGTCGGCGGCCTCCCGCAGCGTCTCCTCTTCGAAGATCCGCTCGTAGTTCTTGATGCTCTTGCCGTGGAACGGCGGGGTGAGCAACTTGCGCCGCCTGCGGTGGTCGGCGCCGTCGAGGGCGAACACCGAACCCGAACCCAGCACGCGGGACAGATTGGGTTGGATGTTGCCGACGTCGTCGGTGTTGGCCATGAACAGCTGCTTGGCCAACGCCGGATCGGTCACCATCACCGTCCGGCCGAACACCGGCAAGGTCATGGTGAATACGTCACCGTAGCGGCGCACGATCTGCGCCACCGTCCACTGCCGGGACAGCGAAAATCCAACCGCCTGAAGAACTTTCGGTATCCGCGGGGTGGGTGGCAGCCGCACCGGCCGGCCGGCCGCCGCGGTCGAGTGGTCTGCGGTGATGGTCGCTTCGCTCATCGGACTCCCCGGTGACGGCGCTGGTACTTCTGTGTACCACGGTGTAATACGGTACGGTACCGGTTGGTACCACAGGCTGCAAGGGTGAAGACGAAAGTGACGATTCCGGTTCCGGTCAGCCGCGACGCGTCGGTGACCGACCGACTGCTCGATGGATTGACGTCGTCCATCGTCGAACGCGGATACCGCGACAGCACGGTCGCCGATGTCGTGCGGCATGCCCGCACCTCCAAGCGCACGTTCTACGAACAGTTCGCGAGCAAGGAAGAGTGCCTCATCGAGTTGTTGCGCCGCAACAACGCCGACCTGATCGCCCACATCCGGGCGACCGTCCAACCGGATGTGGACTGGCAGCAGCAGATTCGGCAAGCCGTGGACGCCTACGTCGAACACATCAGTGCGCGCCCGGCGATCACACTGTGCTGGATCCGGGAAGCCCCCGCGCTCGGCGCGGCCGCGCGTCCCCTGCATCGTCAGGTGATGCGTGACCTGACCGGGCTGCTGGTGTCGCTGACGAGCAACCCTGGGTTCCAGCGGGCCGGGATCGTGCCGATCGCCTCGCCGATGGCGGTCCTGCTGCTCGGCGGACTGCGGGAGCTCACCGCCCTTTTCGTCGAGGACGGACGCGACGTGCACGGCATCGCCGACACCGCGGTCGCCGCGGCCACCGCACTGGTCGGCACGCGCTGACTGTCAGGCCAGCATCAATCGCGCCGACTTCTCCAGCTTCGCCACGATCTCGGAGTACGACGCGTACCCCATGCCGGCGCGCACCAGTGCGCCCGAATAGAGCATCTCCAGCGCATCGATGACGTCGGGATCGGTGCCGGCTCCCAGCGCCGCCGACAAGCGGTCCCGGATGTCGCGGCCGATGCGCAACCGCAGCACCTCGACGTCCGGATCCTTGCCGAGCAGCGCGGTGGTCACCGCCCCGGCGAAGTCCGGGTCGTCGGCGACGAGCGACGAGATGTGCCCGAGTACCGCGGTAACCCGGGCGGCGGGGTCATCCGACCCGTGCTCGACCTCTGGCGAAGCGGCCAGCCGGCGCCAGAACACCTCGGCGACAAGATGTTCCTTGGACGAGAAGTAGGTGTAGGCCGTGGCGGACCCGACACCGGCCTCGGCGGCCACCCGGCGCACGGTCAGGGCCGCATATCCGTGCCGTGTGAGCAGTTCGACCGCGGCACGCCCCAAGCGGTCCACCGTGTCGGCCTGCCGGGCCGTCAGGCGACGCCGAGTCGACTCCAGAGCCGGATCGGACACATGTCCGGACGCTACTACAACCAGGGGTCAACCACTAGGGGCCGGTGGCGGTAAGTTGGGCACGATGAGTGACACGACGGCGAGCCGTCCAGCCGGCACCGACTCCGCGCTTCCGCCTGCCGCGGCAGCCCTTTTCGAGCTCGCGGAACAGGTCACCGGGTTCATGCCCGCCGACGAGGGGCGCGCCCTCTATGACACCGCCCTGCAGTACCTCGCCGACAGCGTCGGGGTCGAAATCGGCACGTACTGCGGCAAGTCCACGGTCATGCTGGGCGCCGCGGCACAGCAGACCGGAGGCCTGATCTACACCGTCGACCACCATCACGGATCCGAGGAACATCAGGCCGGGTGGGAGTACCACGACGCGACCCTGGTCGATCCGGTCACCGGACTGTTCGACACGCTGCCGACACTGCGCCACACGCTCGACGCCGCGGGGCTCGACGAGCACGTCGTGGCCGTCGTCGGACGCTCCCCGGTGGTGGCCCGCGGCTGGGGAACACCGCTGCGGTTGCTGTTCATCGACGGTGGGCACACCGAGGAGGCCGCCAACCGCGACTTCGACGGGTGGGCCCGCTGGGTGGCCGTGGGCGGCGCACTGGTCATCCATGACGTGTTTCCCGATCCGGCCGACGGCGGTCAGGCCCCGTTCCTCATCTACCGGCGCGCCCTCGACAGCGGCGACTTCCGGGAGGTTCGGGCCACCGGGTCGATGCGGGTACTCGAGCGGATCTGCGGGCAACCCGGAACCCTGGGCGCCGACTAGCGTCCGCTGGTCGCGCACGCACAATCGTATTGACCCTCAAGACCTTTCGGCAGATCGGCGCCTCGGAAGATGCCGGCGGCCGGCGTGGTGGACGACAACGCGTCGGCGGCCAGGATCACCGCCGCCCCCGTCCAGGTGGTGCGCTCGACCGGCCAGCGCTTGCCGTCCTCGTACACCAGACCGGTCCAGTAGGACCCGTCCTCCTCGCGCAGATGATGCATCGCGGCGAACTGCTCGTAGGCGCGCGCCCTGTCCCCCATCGCCTCCAAAGCCAGGACCAACTCACAGGTTTCGGCGCCGGTCACCCATGGCCGGTCGTCGACGCAACGAATGCCCAGACCGGGCACCACGAAGTCGTCCCACCGCCCGTTGATGCGCGCGTGCGCCCTCGGGCCGCGCAGTGCGCCGCCGAGCACCGGGTAGTACCACTCCATCGACCAGCGGTCCTTGGTGACGAACCGGTCCGGGTGCTCGGCGATCGCATGACCGAGACGGCCGACCGCGACCTCCCACTCGGGCTGCGAGTCGTCGACGTAGTCGGCAAGGGCCAACGCGCAGCGGATGCTGTGGTAGATGCTCGCGCACCCGGTCAGCAGCGCCTCGTCAGCGTCACCGGAAGGTCCTCGCGCCCAAGCGATCTCACCGGTGCCGAACTGCAATTCGAGGACGAAGTCGATGGCCCTGGCCACCACCGGCCACATGGTCTCGGCGAACGCGCGGTCGCCGGTGACCAGCACGTGGTGCCACACGCCGGTGGCGATGTACGCGCAGAAGTTGCTGTCGCTGTTGGCGTCCTCGACCACCCCGTTGCGGAGCTGGATCGGCCAGCTGCCATCCGGACGCTGGGCGGTGCGGGACCATTCGAACGCCGCGCGGGCGGGTTCCAGCAGGCCCGCCACGGTGAGCGCCATGGCGTTCTCGATGTGGTCCCACGGATCGGTGTGCCCGCCGACCGACCACGGGATCGCACCACTGGACTCCTGCGTCGCAGCGATCGACTCAGCGGTCTGCCGACATTGGGCCGGCGTGAAGACGCCCGGCACACCGGGGACGTCATGCATCGGCAGCAGGGGGCTTTCTGAAGTAGAGAGCGACACTCTTGCCGATCAGCGGGTTGAGCGCCGCCTCGGCCGCCCGGGTGAGCCACGGCCGGCCCATCATATCCCACACCAGCAGCTTGTGATACGCGGTCACCGCCGGGTGATCGTTCTTCTCGGTTCCCACAGCGCATTTGAGCCACCAGTACGGCGAATGCAGCGCATGGGCGTGATGGGTGAAAGTGAGCTCCAGGCCGTGAGCGAGCACCTTGTCGCGGAGCTCGTCGGCCCGGTAGATGCGGATGTGGCCGCCCTCGTTGGCGTGATACTCGTCCGACAACGCCCAGCAGATCCGCTCGGGCAGCCAACGCGGCACGGTGATCGCCAGTGCGCCTCCCGGTTTGAGCACACGCACCAGCTCGGCGATGGCACGGTCATCCTCGGGGACGTGCTCGAGGATCTCCGAGGCGATGACGCAGTCGAATGTGCCGTCCGGGTAGGGTAGGTCGAGGGCGTCGCCCTTGACGGCCTCCCCCCTGGCGGTGGCCGGCGCCTCGCCCTCGTCCTTCATCGCCTGCAGGATCTGGTCGACGTCGTTGAGGTCCGAGGCGTTCTGGTCGAACCCGATCACGTCGGCTCCGCGCCGGAACGCCTCGAACGTGTGGCGGCCGGCGCCGCAGCCGACGTCGATCACCTTGGTTCCGGCGCCGACGCCGAGCCGGTCGAAGTCCACGGTCAGCATGTCGTGACCCTCTCACAGGCTCGGTCGTACACCGCGACAGTCTGTGCGGCAACGGATTCCCAGCTGAACACCTCGAGCGCACGCCGGCGGCCGTTGTCGCCGAGGCGCCGGAGTTCCAGAGGCGAGTCGAGCAGGTCGCCGAGCACGGAGGTGAGTTCGTCGACGTCGGCGGGTGTCACCAGCCGCGCGCACTCCCCATCGGTGCCCACCACCTCGGGCAGGGCCCCGGCGCGGCTGGCCACGATCGGGGTGCCACTGGCCATCGCCTCCACCGCCGGCAACGAGAACCCTTCGTACAGCGAAGGGATGCAGGCGACTTCGGCGGAGGCCAGCAGACCGGCCAGTTCGGAGTCGCTCAGCCCGCTGGAGATGTGCACGATGTCGGAGATGCCGAGCTCGGCGATCAGCTTCTCGGTGGGGCCGTTGGGCTCGAGCTTGGCGACCAGCTGCAGCTCCAGATCGCGCTCGATGCGCAGTTTGGCCACCGCGTGCAGCAGGTGGCTGACGCCCTTGAGCGGCACGTCGGCACTGGCGATCGCGATCACCCGGTTGCGAACCCGCTGCCGGCCGGGCTGGAACAACTGGGTGTCCACGCCGAGCGGGACCACATGCAGCTGATCCGGATCGACAGCGAAGTCCTCGGCGATGTCGGCGGCCGAGGTCGACGACACGGTCAACAGTTCCGGGATCCGGCGCGCGACCTGCTTCTGCATCTCCGCGAAGCCGTACCAACGGCGCACCAGCGGCTTGCGCCACCACGCGGCCGCCGCGACGTCGACCACCTTGTCGCGGGTGATCGGGTGGTGCACGGTGGCCACCACGGGCAGGCCGGAGGCCGCGATGTCGAGCAGACCGGTGCCCAGACACTGGTTGTCGTGCACAACGTCGAAGTCGTCGCGGCGCTCGGCCAGCAGGCGCGCGACGCGCATGCTGAACGTCTTGGGCTCCGGGAAGCCGGCAGTCCAGGTCGTCAGCAGCTCCTGCAGATCGATGCTGGTCTTGATCTCACTGGGCCGCGGGATGCGGAACGGGTCCGGTTCGCGGTAGAGGTCGAGGCTTGGCACCTTCGTCAGCCGGACGCGCGGGTCCAGCCCCTCGGGGTAGGGCTGACCGGAGAACACCTCGACGTCGTGGCCGAGTTCGACGAGACCGCGGCTCAGATGGCGGACATAGACACCCTGGCCGCCACAGTGGGTCTTGCTCCGATACGACAGCAGTGCGATACGCATGGTCAGCTCACAGATCCCGGAGAGCGGCCCCGACGTGGGCGAATCGTCTGGCGCAAGAAACCCGAACCCTCCTGGACATGTGTCCAGACTATAGTTTGACGTGCTAGCTGACGCAATCCGTCCGCTAGCTCTGACTACCACAGTCACGCTCGGCCGTCCTGTCCGGCCTCCCCGTGGCCCGGCCCTGTCAACGAGGCGGGAATCCCCCGGTCGCCACCGGGCCCCAGCGCTCGGGCGTGACCCGGATGAGGCACTTGCGCTGGTCGAGCATCGCCTGGCGGTACTCGTCCCAGTCCGGATGCTCTCCGGCGATGGCGCGGAAGTACTCGACCAACGGCTCCAGCGCCTCGGGCAGGTCGACGACCTCGGCGGGTCCGTCCACCTGCACATAGGGGCCGTTGAACTCGTCGGAGAGCACCACCACGCTCGCGTGCGCACGCCTTGTGATGTTGGCCGCCTTGGCGCGCTGCGGGTAGCTCGCGATCACGATCCGCCCCTCGGAGTCCACCCCGCCCGAGACCGGAGAGCTCTGCAGGGAGCCGTCGGCGCGGAAGGTGGTCAGGATCATCCGGTGCCGGGGTCCGATGAAATCGAGCAACTCGGGCAACGTGACCACATCGGCGGTGGCGAGCTTTCTCGTCATCTCCCCAGCGTATCGGCGCGTGTCGGACCCCGGATCTAGGCTGTCGAACATGAGTTCGAAGAAGGAATGGATCGCGGCGCTGGACGCCGTCGATCGCGCGCACCGGGCGGTCTCCGCCCTACCGTTCACCGCGTTACGGCCGGTCGATCAGCGGGCCCTGCTGGTCAGGCTGGACGCGCTGGAGAAGACGCTGGCCGTCAAACAGCGGCAACTGCTCGCGCAGATGGTCTCCGGGCCCCCGCCGGTCGAGTTCGCCGGAGCGCCGTGGGCCGAGGTGCTGGCCCGCCGGCTGCGCATCTCGGTCGGCGACGCGCAGCGTCGCATCGCCGAGGCGGGTCCGATCCCGACGTAAGCCGGCAACCGCACCAGCCGTCGCCCTAGAATCCTGAGCACTCGCACAGCGCACAACACGGCAGCGCGTGACTGACAAGGGGCCGGCATGGCTGAGACGGAGCGCCGGGCGCTCACCGAGTGGCGCCGTTACGGCCCGCTGCCGGTGGCGGCCGGCCTGGGCTACTCGATCGGCGTCATCCATGTCTATTCGCTCGGTGCGTTCATGCAGCCGCTGCAGGAGACGTTCGGGTGGAGCCGGGCCGAGGCCTCGGCGGGTCTGACGATCGTGGGGATGGCAGCCGCGGTCGCCGCCATGCCCATCGGTCTGGCCGTCGACCGTCTCGGTCCGCGCCGGGTCGGCCTGGTTGGCGTCGCGCTGATGGGCGGCGCGTTCGCACTGCTGGGCACCGCCACCGGGTCGATGACGAACTGGCTGCTGTTGTGGGCGCTGCTGGCGTTCGCCGCGTTCTGGGTCCAGACCACGGTGTGGACCTCGGCGGTCGCCAGCCGCTTCGAGGCCTCCCGCGGTCTGGCCTTCGCGGTCACGCTGTCCGGCGGATCGCTGGCCGCGGCGGTCTTCCCTCCGCTGGCGACCACCTTCATCGACGAATGGGGCTGGCGCGGAGCGTTTTTCGGCCTCGGTGCGGTGTGGGGCGGTCTCGTGCTGGTCGTCGTCTGGCTTTTCTTCCGTGGCGTGCAGGATGCCAAGGTGGCGCGGGGCGGCGGCGCGCGGGACGACAACCCCGCGCGGGTCCGGACCGCGGTACCCCCTGCCGCCGCGCCCTGCGGCCCGGCCGACCTGCCGGGCCTCACGCTGCGGGAGGGGCTGCGTTCTGCCACCTTCTACAAACTTCTGCTCGCCGCGGGGCTGTTCGCGTTCACCACGCTGGGCATCGTGGTCCACCTCGTTCCGATCCTGCGCGACGCCGGTGCCGAACCGCTTGCTGCAGCGGGCACGGCGGCGCTGGTCGGGGTGTTCTCGATCGCCGGGCGCCTGGGGGTCGGCGTGCTGCTGGACCGCTTCCCCGGACGCGTGGTCGGGGCCTGCGCCTACTTGGTGCCGATCCTGGGTTGCGCGGCGCTGCTGATCGACGGCAGCAGCCCGGTCAGCCAGACGGTGGCCGCGGCGCTGTTCGGCCTGACGCTCGGTGCCGAGGTCGACGTCATCGCCTATCTCGCGTCGCGCTACTTCGGGCTGAAGAACTTCGGCGGGCTGTTCGGCGGGCTGGTGGCCGGGCTGTCGCTGGGCACCGCGTTCGGGCCGTTGGCCGCGGGAGCCACATCGGATCATTTCGGCGGCTACACCAATTTCCTGCTCCTGACCATCGTGTTGATGGCAATCAGCAGCCTGGCGCTGGCCAGTCTGAAGTCCCCACCGTGCTGGCCGGTGCCCGAATCGCTTGGAGTTGCCGACGACGCGTCCATGCGGGAGAGCCCGGACTAGCCGGCAGCACGAACGTCGGATTCGGTGTCACGAAGGTCAAGTCCAGGGGCGTGGTGTACGACGCCTGTCGTGTGATTCTTCGAGTTAATGGTTCAGGCGGTCAGTGCCGCGGGGGTGGCCTCCTGTTCGGTCGGGGTGTCGTTGACGGCGCGTGATTTGCT